>NZ_CACZOO010000095.1 GCF_902782855.1 uncultured Corynebacterium sp. | reverse complement strand
GGGTCTGCACCGATGACGACCTGGCGCACCGCCTGACCGAGCCTCACCCCGGCCTTCGGCAGTTCACCGCGGGCACCGGCGAACCCGCCGGAGAACGGTGCGTGCTCGGCGAACCGGCTGAACGGGGCGAAGAATCCGGCCCAGGCGTCCCCGTCCTCGTCACCGGTGTCGGCGGACGCCTCGTCCTGTCCCGCCTCGTCCTGCCCCGCCTCGGTGAGGGTGAAGGTGCGGCGCCCCTCATCTTCGGCGACGGTGGCCAGGCCCTCGTCGACGAGCAGCTGGAGGGTCGGGTACACCTCGGCCGCCGCCGGCTCCCAGTCGTCGGTGCTGCGCTCGGTGATGGCGCGGATCACCGCGGCACCGGTCGCCGGCGTCGTCGCCAGCACACTCAGTGCGGCGGCGCGGACATCATGGTCGCCCACGGCGTCCTTCGTGATCTCCAGGCGGGGACGCTTGGCGGCGAAATCATCGCGCAGCCCGCGGATCATGTCGAACAGGCCGCTGAAGTCCTGCGGCTCGTCGGAGGTTTTCTTGTCGGTCATTGTCGTACCCCGTTCTTCTCTGACTGTGGCGTGGTGGTCGGTACACCCCCAGGGTACGCCGGGACCCTGCGGTTACCCTGTGAGTCATGACCCACGGCAACGGCCGCTACGCGCCCAGTCCCAGCGGAGACCTGCACCTCGGCAACCTGCGGACGGCGGTCCTCGCCGAAGCGTGGGCCCGGACCACCGGACGCGGCTTCCGGCTGCGCGTCGACGACATCGACTCCGCCCGCTCCTCGGAGCTCTCCGCCGACCGGCAGCTGGAGGACCTCGCGGCGGTGGGTGTGAGCTGGGACGGGGCGGTCGCGCGGCAGTCGGACACCCTCGCCGACTACGGGGCCGCCCTCGACCGGCTCATCGACGGGGGCCTGGTCTACGAGTGCTACTGCTCGCGCAGGGACATCGCCGAGGCCGCCCGCGCACCGCACGCCGCGCCGGGGAGCTACCCGGGCACCTGCCGGAACCTCACCGACGCTCAACGTGAGCGGAAGCGGGAGGAACTCTCCGCGACCGGTCGCGTTCCGTCGCTGCGGTTACGGGCACGGGTCAGCCGGTGGACCGTGCGGGAGACGTTCTCCGCCGAGGCGGCCGGCGGCCGGTACACCGGGGTCGTCGACGACATGGTGCTGCGCCGCGGTGGTGCACAGGACACCGGCTTCGCCTACAACCTCGCCGTCGTCGTCGACGACACGCTGGCCGGCGTCGACCAGGTCGTCCGCGGTGACGACCTGCTCAGTTCCGCTCCCCGGCAGGCTTATCTCGCGCACCTGCTGGGCCTGCCGGAGGTGGAGTACGTGCACGTACCGCTGGTGCTGGGGCCGACGGGTCAGCGCCTGGCGAAGCGCGACGGGGCGGTGACGCTGCGTCAGCTGCCGGGGGAGACCTACGCCGGGAAGGCTGCGGCGGCGCGCGCGTGGATCGACGCCTCCATCGGGGACGCCGCGCTGGCCGATCCGCGGTTGCTCCCCCACGACCCGGTGAGGTGGGAGGGGAAGTGACTACCGCACGTTGCGGCGGGTGAAGACCGGGGCGACCTTCCTCGCCGCAGCCTGCTGTGCGAGCTTCGTGTTGGACGCCACGAGCAGCCGGAACTGCCGGATCCGCTCGCGTGCGAAAGTGGCGCGTGCCCCGCGGGTCCACGTCTCGTCGATGAGCCGCTTGCCGTAGGCGGCGGCATCGGGGGAGCGGGTGGCGATCTGTTCCGCGAGGTCCACTGCGGCGGCGATGACGCCGTCCGCATCCGTGTCGGAACCTGCACCGTCAACGGACCCGGCGGCCACGGGAACCTCGACAACCTCGCTGGCCAGCCCGTACTCCACGGCCTGTGCCCCGTCGACGGTCTCACCGGTCATGGTCAGCCGCTTGAGTACGTCGGCGCGCAGCTGCTGGGACAGGGACTGCAGCCCGGACATGTCCGGTATCAGGCCCCACTTCGACTCGAGGATGCTCCACTGCGCGTCGGCGGTGGTGAACCGCCAGTCCGCCGCCATCGCCAGTTGCAGTCCACCACCGAAGCAGTGGCCGTGCACTGCTGCGATCACCGGCACCGGTAGGCGGCGGAACGCCCAGCACGCCTCCTGGAACTGGTTCGTGCCCCGCCACGGCCGCGGCACGAAACTCGCGGCCAGGGCCCGTGGTCTCCCCATGGCGGACGCGAAATCCAGCCCGGCGCAGAAGGAGCGTCCCTCCCCGGCGAGAACCACGGTGCGCACCGTGCGGTCCGCGCGGATCCGCCCGGCGATCGAGATGAGTTCGTCGAGGACCGGCAGTGTGAGGGAGTTGAGTTTCCCCGGGCGGTTCAGCCGGACGTGCGCGATGCGCACCGGGGCGTCGGTGAAGGTCAGGGTGGGCAGGTCGGGGGAGGTCCCGGGGTGGGAAGCGGTGGCCATGCGGTCCACGCTAACCGACGGCACCGTGGGGCGGGACGGTAACCGGAATCCGGGTTCAGCGGGTGGTTTTCAGCAGGTGGTTTTCAGCGGGTGGTTTTCAGTGGTTGGTTGTCAGCGGTTGGCCCGGTGGGCGGCCCCCGGTTGCCCCTGATGCTCCAGCACCTCACGCCAGTCACCGGCCATGTGCGGCAGGTCCCCCGCTTCGATCTGCTGTTCCATCCCGAGCATCAGTGAGCGCCGCAGCCAGGTGCCGGCGTCACGCATGCCGGGGAAGGACGCCGTGGTCAGTGAGCTCATGAACGTCCGTGAGGCCACGAAGTAGGCGGCGTTGGCGTCCAACACCGGTCGTCGGCGGATGACCTCCGTGACCATTTCCACGTAGATGCGCCGGGTCTCCGGGCCGAAGGGACCGTAGAACAGGTACCGGGTGAATCCCGGGTGGGCTGCGGCGAGCGGGACGACACGCGCACTGACCGCGTCCATGTAGTCCATCCAGGTGCCGGTGTCCGTGGCTGGATCGGGCGCCAGGTCCACTCCCGCAAACAGCCGGTCGCAGGCGCCGCGGTAGAGCTCATCGCGGCTGCGCACGTAGTTGTACACGGTCGCTTCGGCGATCCCGGCCTCCTTCGCCACGGCGGCGAGGGTGAAGTGGTCCAGTCCCAGCCGCAGGGCGGCGTCCTGCAGCGCGGTCAGTGAGGTTCTGGCGGGCCGCCCCACCTGCCGTCGCTTGGAGATCATGGCTGAGATGCTACCGGTGGTGAAACTGGTGCACCGGTGGTGGGTGGCTACTACCCCCGGTCGGTGCCCATCTGCCTGCCACGCACCCAGTAGGCCTGGGTGTGGGCGGACTTCTTCGGCAGGTCGGTCTCCCTGCGCAGGAAGGTGCGCACATGCTTGGTGACCTTGGACTCGGCGGCGGCCCAGATGTACCAGCCGGTCCAGTCCTTTCCGGCGATCTCCCGGTAGAGGGATTCGCCGTCACCGGCCGGGTCGACCCAGCGTGCGGTGATGGCCGGCCCCTCCGGTAGGGGGGACTGCTCGTCGGCGGGGGAGTGACGTTCCAGGATGACCCGGATCTCGGCGTCCGGACGGTCCACCTGCGCGGCCAGGGCCATCTGGTGGATCGCCGGCCAGGATGCGAGGTCCCCGAGGAAGAGGAATCCTTCCGGTAGCCCGGTTCCGGGGAGTCCCTCGATCGTGGCCTCCGGGTGGAACGGTTGCTCTCCGAGACGGTGGGCGTCGAGCGTCTCACCGACCTCGGCCCGCTTCGCCCAGGATGACGCAGGTCCGGACGGTTCGTGGATGACGAAGTCGACGCCGAACGTGCCGGCGGCGGCGTCCACGTCCACGAAGGTGTATCCGCGCTGGTGCTCCCTGCCGGAGCCGGACGGGTCCGGGAACCAGGCCCGCATCCAGTTACCGGGCTCCTCGCCGGACGGGTTGAGCAGGGTGTCTGAGTGGAAGGTCACCCGCACCACGTTGTCCGTGCGCTGCTCGCGGCCGGTGACCGTGATCCGGTGTTCCTTCGCCCCGAAAGCGCGGAGGACGACACCGCCGATTCCTTTGCCCATCGGTGACGCCGCCTACTTCTCGTCGCCCGTGCCGGCGGGTGGGGTCGGGGCGGGTGCTGTGGTCCGCACGCGGCGGATTCTCTTGGTGTGCATGGGCGATGATATTAGTGAGTCAGGACCGCAAATGTAAGAGGGAACGCTTGCCTCATCGCCGGCGGGGACGGTCCGGGGGTCCCGGGACGCCGGACGTCGCGGAGCGCGTCATGCCGGAGAACGACCGGTTAAGGTGGATGCCGTGACCGTGAACAGTATCGACACCGTCGAGACCAGGCACCTGCCGATGTACGCCGCCGGTGCGCTGAGTTTCCCGGTCAGGGCGTTCGGGAACGAGGAGGACCACGTCCGCGACACCTGGTGGGGGGAGCATTCCCATCCCACCCACGAGCTGATCTGGAACGAGTGCGGGGTGGGGCACGCCGTCACCGGCCAGCGGGTCTGGACCGTCACGCGCACCGTGGGGCTCTGGATTCCCGCGGGGACGCCGCACTCCGGCGGAACCCCGGCAGGGTCACGGCAGCTCGCGGTGCACTTCACCGCGGACACCATGCCGTTGACGTCCTATCCGGTGGCGGTGGACCTCACCGATCTGCTGCGGTTGCTCCTCGAACGGCTGGTGACGGAAGATCTGGCCCCCGACGCCCACCGCACCACCGAGCAGATGATCTTCGATGTGCTCCGCCCCTCCGACAACGGGCTGGTGCTGCGGGTGCCGACGGTGCCGCTGGTGGCGCCTATCGTGGAGGCGGTGCAGCGCAACCCGGCGGACAGTCGCACGCTCAAGGCCTGGGCGCGGGAACTCGGGGTCAGTACCCGGACGGTGACACGTGCCTTCGAGGCGGAGACCGGGATGGGGTTCACCCGGTGGATCACCGCGGCGCGGGTGCATTGTGCGGCGACGTTGCTGGGTCGCGACATGGGGATCGCCGAGGTGGCTGCGGCTGTGGGCTACGGCTCGGCGAGCTCGTTCACCACCGCTTTCCGGCGGGTGACAGGGACGACCCCCGGGCAGTTCCACGGTGGCGACCAGTAGGTTGTCCGATCTGCGACATACGGTGTCTTTGTTGCGTGATTGACCCACAGGGAAGGCTGCACTAGGTTAGGGCAGGTTTCAAGACTCCCCGCCTGAAAGGTCGCACATGTCCTCCACATCCCGGCTGACGCGGTTCCTCCGCCCGCTCGCCCTGATCTTCGCCGCGGTCCTCGGTCTGTCCCTGGCCGCATGCTCCTCCGACGACGACACCGACGGAGGTGACATCACCATCGAACACGCCTTCGGCACCACCGAGATCAAGGGCACCCCGGAGCGCGTCGCCACCGTGAACTGGTCGAACCAGGAGGTCCCGCTGGCCCTCGGTGTGGTTCCCGTCGGCATGGCCAAGGCCAATTTCGGAGGGGCCGACGTGCTGCCCTGGGTCCGGGACAGGCTTGACGAGCTCGGTGCCACCGGCGACGGCGACGTCGAGGCCCCGGTCCTCTTCGACGAGACCGACGGTGTCGACTTCGAGGCCGTCGCCGACACCCGGCCGGATGTCATTCTCGCCGGCTACTCCGGCCTGACGGAGGAGGACTACGACAAGCTCTCCGAGATCGCCCCCACCGTTCCCTTCCCGAAGGGCCAGATCGCCTGGGGTACCACGTGGCGTGAGAACATCGGGATCGAGTCCAAGGCCCTCGGCAAGGAGCAGGAAGGTAAGGACCTCATCGCGTCCCTGGAGTCCGAGATCGCGGAGAAGGCCGCCGAGCACCCGGCCGTCAAGGACAAGAGGACCATGTTCCTCACCCACGTCGACCCGACCGACCTCAGCCAGGTCAGCTTCTACTCGACCCATGACGCCCGCACGCAGTTCTTCACCGACCTCGGTATGTCCACCCCAGAGTCCATCCGGACGTGGTCCGACGAGAATGACCGGTTCAACGGCACCCTCTCCGCCGAGCAGTCCGACGTCTTCTCCGACGTCGACATCATCGTCACCTACGGTGACGCGGCGATGCTGAAGACCCTGCAGGACGACCCGGTGCTCGGCCAGATCCCGGCCATCCGGAACGGTGCCGTCGTGCTCCTCGGCGATGACGCCCTCGGTACCGCCGCCAACCCCACGCCGCTGGCCATCTCCTACATCCTCGACGACTACCTCAAGGTCCTCGACGAGGCCGCAGCCAAGGCCAGGTAGGACGCAGGGTAAGGCACAGAGCACCATCATGACGGACGCCGTCCCCGCCACAGGGAGAACCGACACCGAGAGAACCGCCGCTGGGAGAACCGCCGCAGGGAGAACCGCCACGGAGGCAACCACCGCGGAGACAACGGCCGAACGGTTGCGTCGCTCCACGGTGATGCGGACCACCTGGCTCCTCGTGGTGCTCGGCGTCCTCGTCGTCGTCATGGCCCTGTCCACGGCCATCGGTTCCCGGCATGTCGGCCTGGGCGACATCTGGTCGGCCTGTCTCGGCAACCGGGACACCTTCGCCGAAGGAGTGGTCGCCAAGCGCATCCCCCGGACGCTGCTCGCCGTCATCACCGGCGCCGCCCTCGGCATCTCCGGTGCGGTGATGCAGGGCGTGACCCGCAACCCGCTGGCCGACCCCGGCATCCTCGGCATCAACACCGGTGCTGCTCTCGCCGTGGTCCTCGGTATCGCCTACCTGGGGCTGTCCAGTGCCAGCCAGTACATCTGGCTCGCGATGTTCGGCTCGGCGGTCACCGCAGTCTTCGTCTACGTCATCGGCTCCCTCGGCCACGGCGGAACCACTCCGCTGAAACTGGCACTGGCCGGTTCCGCGACGGCTGCCGCCCTGACCTCCTTCATCAGCGCGGTGACGCTCACCCGCACCGATATTGTCGACCTCACCAGGAGCTGGGAGATCGGCGGTGTCGGCGGCGGGACCTGGGACTCGATCCGGCTGGTCCTGCCCTTCCTCGTGGTCGGCTTCCTGCTGTGCCTCATTTCCGCGCGCGGTCTGAACTCGCTGGCACTCGGTGATGAACTCGCCG
>NZ_CACZOO010000094.1 GCF_902782855.1 uncultured Corynebacterium sp. | reverse complement strand
TTCAACCGGCGGAGCGCACGGTCGATGATCTCGCCTTTCTTGACGCGAACTTCGGTATCCATGATTTTCACCCCCTTCCGGCGTTGTCGTTTGCAAAAGTCATATAATATATCACTCCAGAAGCGGCAAGTCAACCCCGCCGCTCCCGTTTTTGCCGTTTGCCGCCGCCCCGGACGTGCCGGGACGGCGTCAGGCCGCCTCACTTCTGGTGATAGACGGTGTGCAGCAGATGGTGCGACTTTTCGCCGCCCGGCTCGCCGAGGAACTCGGCGTCGACCCGATGGACCGGGACGCCCTGGAGCGGGTCTTCGGGACCCGCACGACGCAGGACTGGGTGCGGTGGGCGGACGACCACGATATCCCACTCACTGCGGTGGCCGCCGTCAGCGGATCGTGACCTCACGGGCGATGATCGTCTGCCGCGACTTCTGCTCCTCGGCGGTGAGCCGGGCGGCCTCCCCGGCGCCGGCGAGCTCGTCGAGGGCGGCGGCGATCCGCGCGTCCAGCTTCTCCAGCGGGGCGGCGAACTCCTCGACGGCGACACTGTTGTCCAGGTCGAAGACCGGGACGAGCAGGCCGTGGGTGCGGAACACCCCGGCGAAGCGGGTCTCCTCGCCGAGGTTCAGTTCACCGGCGGCGTGCACACGGGCCAGGGCCGGCAGCAGCAGATCCTCGGTCTCCGGGCGGATCCACCGGATGTGGGCCTTCTCCCCCGGGTCGATCCACCACGCCGCACCGGTGACGGCGGCCTCGACCTTCTCACTCGGCAGCACCGAGTCATTGGCCTGCTGCAGGGTCTGCTGGACCTGTGGGTTGTTCTGCTGGTCCTCGGTGAGCCACCAGTTGAAGTCCTCGGCGACCTCGATGAGCGGGGTCTGTCCTCTGACGAGCAGTGTGTCCAGCGCCGGCTCGGAGCCGTCGGCGACGCCGGTCTCCAGGGACGCGCCCGGCGCGGCGCCCTTCACCCAGTCCAGTGCGAAGGCGAGGTCGCGGTTCGGATTGTCGCCGCGCTGCGCGGTCTGCAGGGCGACGAGTGCCTCGCCCCCCTCCTCCTCGGGGCGGACCAGTGCGGCGACGGCGCCCGGCAGCACGGTGACGATGCGCACCGGGCGGGGGAACGCGGCGTCCGCCACGGTCTCGGCGAGGAAGTGCGCCGAAGGCACGAACTCCTGCATCGCGACGAGGTCCGCCTCGATCGCGAAACCGTCGTAGGGGCGGGGGTCACGCTCGAAGGCGGCGCGCTCGGCGGCGCGGCGGGCGAGCTTCGCCTGGCGGCGGCTCATGCCCTCGGGCAGGGCTTCTTCGTTCTTCTTCTTCTTGGCCACCCGGCCAGTGTATGTCAGCGGCTCAGGCTCCGAGACGGGTCGCCCCCTCGCACCACCCGCGGGCGAGGTCGGGGACGTCCGTGGCTATCCACCGGATGTTGTGGCGGTGGGCCCACCGCACATCGGCCCGACTGTTCAGCGTGTACAGGTAGGTGTCGGACGCCGCGCCCGCCCTGCTTCCCCTGTCTCCCCTGCTTCCCCTGTCTCCCAGGGCCTGCGGTGCGGTCCGTGCGCGGGTCACGGCGAAGCCCGGGGACTGGGCTACACCGGCGGGCTCGCACCGGCGTAGCACAGGCCAGCCCGGGTACTCCTTGCGCAGGTAGATACGGTGGATGCCCGGGTTGATCCGGCGGAACCGGGCGAGAGAACCGGGGTCGAAGGAGATGAGGTGGACCAGGTCACCGCCCGGGCCGGTCGCCATCCCCGCGGCCAGCAGTTCGCGTTGGAGGGCCTGCTCCAGCTGACCGCGACGCTCGGCGACCGTGCCGAGCCGTTTGGTCTCCACGAAGATCTCCGGACGGTACCCGGGGCGCGCGGCGGGGTGCTGCGCGTCCG
This sequence comes from uncultured Corynebacterium sp., assembly GCF_902782855.1. GTDB lineage: Bacteria > Actinomycetota > Actinomycetes > Mycobacteriales > Mycobacteriaceae > Corynebacterium. The sequence continues at coordinate 2,813 of NZ_CACZOO010000094.1, read as the reverse complement.
CGACGAGTTCCAGCAGTTCCGCCAACGTGAGTATCCGCTGTGGACGTTGCGGAGTTCCGACGTTGAGTTCCCGCAGTTCGGCCAGGGTCATGGCGTTGACCGCGCCAGTGCCGTCGGAGGTGCGGTCGACGGTCGGGTCGTGCAGGCACACAGGGACGCCGTCCGCGGTGAGCTGGATGTCGCACTCCACCCCGTCCGCCCCCAGGGCGAAAGCCGCTTCGTAGGCGTCCCTGGTCATTTCCGGGTGGTAGCCGCTGGCGCCGCGGTGCGCGATGATCTCCACGGGGCCCACGGTAGTCCCGGCGGGCACGGCGGGCACGGTAGGCTGAGATCCGTGGCAGAAAACCAGGCAGCCGGCACTCCCCTCCCGTCCGTCAGCGACACGGCACTGGTGTTCGAGGGTGGTGCGATGCGGTCCGCGTTCTCCTCGGCGATGGTGCAGGCGCTGGTGGAGGCGGGTGTCTCCTTCGACTGGACCTACGGCAACTCCGGTTCTGCGGTGCACGTGGCGACGTACCTGTCCCACGAACCCGAGCTGGCCCGTGAGTACTACACGGTCTTCCCCGGTGACCCGCTGTTCGGCGGAATCCGCCCGTTCCTGCGCGGCGACGGGTTCTTCAACACGAAGTACCTCTTCAGCGGCACCGCACGTGTCGAGGACCGGCGCATGGCCCCGGACTGGGCCGCGATGAAGTCCAACCCGGGCGACTTCCGCATCTCCGGGTTCAACGGGCGCACCGGCGAGACCGTGCACTGGTCGAAGCGGGACATGACCGGCCTGGACGACTTCCTGCTGCACGCCCGCGCCTCAGCGTCCCTGCCGGTGCTCATGCCGCCGACCCGGATCGGCGGGGAGGTCTTCTTCGACGGTGCTTTCGGACCGACCGGTGGCATCCCCGTCGACTCCGCCCGGGAGATGGAGGGGTTCGACCGTTTTCTGGTCATCATGACGAGGACGCGGTCGTACCGGAAGAAGCCGACCAGGTTCACCTGGGCCGTGAAGCGGTGGTTCCCGCAGTATCCTGCGCTGGCCGCGTCGATGCATGACCGGCACGTGCGCTACAACCGCACGCGCGACTGGATTTTCGAACAGGAGCGGCTGGGCCGCGCGTACATCTTCGCCCCCCACCGGATGCCGATCAGCAACGGCACCCGCAAGCTCAATGAGCTGGCGGAGACCTATGAGGCCGGGCTGGCGCAGGCCCGCGAGGAGATGCCGCTGATCAGACGGTTCCTCGGGGTCTGACGCGGACTCCGGAGCATTGGGGGCGTCTGCGTCCGCCGTGGACCGGTCGAGGGTGCCGGTGGTGTGCGCCGTCACAGCCGGGGGTACAGCACCGGCCCCGGCACCGGTGGTGAAGTTCAATTTGTCGAACATATTTCTTCGTGAGTTCGATCATTGCACGGCCGGGGTTTTCGGGCCACACTGGAGCCCGTATCAGAACGACCGACGAAAGGACCACGACACATGGCCGTGTACGAACTTCCCGAGCTCCCCTACGCCTACGATGCGCTGGAGCCGCACATCTCCGCCGAGATCATGACCCTCCACCACGACAAGCACCACGCGACCTACGTCGCCGGCGCCAACGCCGCGCTGGAGGCCATCGCGAAGGCCAACGAAGAGGGCGGCAACCCGGACACCATCCGTGCGCTGTCCAAGAACCTGGCCTTCAACCTCGGTGGCCACACCAACCACTCCATCTTCTGGAAGAACCTCTCCCCGAACGGTGGCGGCGAGCCGACCGGCGAGCTGGCCGAGGCCATCAACCGCGACTTCGGTTCCTTCGAGAACTTCAAGGCCAACTTCACCGGTGCCGCCCTCGGCCTGCAGGGCTCCGGCTGGGCCGTCCTCGGCTACGACCACATCGCCGAGCGCCTCGTGGTCCAGGAGCTGACCGACCAGCAGGGCAACACCTCAATCAACCTGACCCCGCTGCTCATGCTGGACATGTGGGAGCACGCCTTCTACCTCCAGTACAAGAACGTCAAGGCCGACTACGTCAAGGCCGTCTGGAACGTCTTCAACTGGGACGACGTCGCCGAGCGCTACGCCGCCGCCAAGGCCTAGTCCGCAGCGTCGTCTCTGCGGCGGACACAGGTCCGACTGCTCCGGGGAACTTTTCCCCGGCGCGGTCCTGCGCCCGCCGGCACATCTGTGAGGTCCTGACACGGGCGCCACAGGGTGGTGTCCATCCCCGGAAACCACCCTGTGGCGCCCGTGCCGCATGTCTGCCGCCACGTTCGGCGCTAGGCTGGCGGCCGTGAGCAAGAAGGCGAAGAAGTCCGGGAAAACAGGCAACCAGCACGGCGCCACACCTGCCGTCCTCACACTGGAGAAGGCCGGGGTGGACTTCACCGTCCGTACCTTCGAGCACGATCCCGAGGTGGAGGACTACGGTGACGAGGCCGCCGCCGCGCTCGACATGCCGGCGCAGCAGATCTGCAAGACCCTGCTCGTCGACCTCGACGGCGGACCGCATGACGGACGCATGGGGGTCGCGGTCGTGCCGGTGACGATGATGCTCGACCTCAAGGGGGTGGCCGCCGCCTTCGGCGCGAAGAAGGCGACCATGGCCGATCCGAAGGCCGCCGAGCGCTCCACCGGCTACGTCGTCGGTGGGATCAGTCCGCTGGGACAGAAGAAGCGCCTGGTCACGGTGGTGGACGAAAGTGCGGCGGCCGAGGCGACCGTCCTCGTCTCCGGGGGACGTCGCGGCTTCGACGTCCAGCTCACCCCGGCCGACCTCGTGGGCATCCTCGATGCCACCGTCGCCCCGATCGGCCGGGCGGACCTGCACCGGTGACCCCTG
>NZ_CACZOO010000093.1 GCF_902782855.1 uncultured Corynebacterium sp. | reverse complement strand
GGTGGCGTTCTGGTGGCGTTCCGTTGGAGTCCCCGTTGGGGTGACGCAGCCGACGGTGGCTTAGACTGACCGTCATGTTCACTGGCATTGTCGAGGAGACAGGGACCGTCGCCGCCGTCGAGCGTACGGCGGACGCCCAACGTCTCCGCATCACCTGCAGCACGGTCATCGCCGACGCCGTCCACGGCGCCTCCATCGCGGTCAACGGCGTCTGCCTCACCGTCACCGAGTTCGACACGGACGGCGGGAACCCCGGCTTCTGGGCGGACTGTATGCAGGTCACCCTCGACTACACCGCCATCGGCGGGCTCACCGTCGGCGACCGGGTGAACCTCGAGCGTGCCACCGCCACCGGCGGACGCCTCGGCGGCCACATCGTCCAGGGGCACGTCGACGGCACCGCGGTACTTGAGTCCCGCACCCCGGGCAGCGAGTGGGAGGTGCTCCGGTTCCGACTGGAGGACGCTGCCCTGTCCCGCTACGTCGCAAAGAAGGGCAGCATCGCAATCAACGGCACATCCTTGACTGTTGCTGAGGTTGGACCGGTCGGTGACGGCTGGTTCGAGGTCTCCCTCATCCCCGTCACCCTCGCTGAGACGGTCCTGGGTGACCTCACCGTCGGCGACCGCGTCAACATCGAGTGTGACGTACTCGCCAAATACACCGAACGACTGCTGGAGGCCACCGCCGAGGCAACCACGGAAGGAACCACCAAGTGAGCGAATCAGCACAGCGCACCTCACTGCTCGACCCCATCGAGGACGCCATCGCCGACATCGCCGCCGGGAAAGCCGTCGTCGTCGTCGACGACGAAGACCGGGAGAACGAGGGCGACATCATCTTCGCCGCCGAGAAGGCGACCCCCGAACTCATCGCCTTCACCGTGCGGCACTCGTCGGGCTACATCTGTGCCACGCTCACCAACGCCGACGCCGACCGGCTCGGCCTGCCGCCCATGGTCGCCCGCAACGAGGATGTCCGTGGCACCGCCTACACCGTCACCGTGGACGCCGCCGAGGACATCACGACCGGCATCAGCGCGGTGGACCGCTCCACCACCATCCGCAAGCTCGCCGACCCGGCGTCCGTGCGCGACACCTTCCACCGCCCCGGACACGTCGTCCCGCTGCGGGCCAGGGACGGCGGCGTCCTCGAACGCGTCGGCCACACCGAGGCGTCCATCGACCTGGCGAGGGCGGCGGGGCTGCGTCCGGCAGGCGTCCTCTGTGAGGTCGTCTCCACCGACGACCCGACCGGCATGGCCCGACTACCGGAGCTGCGCCGCTTCTGCGACGAGCACGGCCTGTCCCTCGTCTCCATCGAGCAGCTCGCCGAGTGGCGCCGGGTGAACACCCCCGTCGTCACCCGCGAGGTCGAGACCCGGCTGCCCACCCGCCACGGCGACTTCCGGGCGGTGGCCTACCGCGGTGTCGTCGACGGGGTGGAGCACATCGCCCTGGTCGTCGGAGACCCGGCGGCAGACAACGGTGAGGACGTGCTCGTGCGCGTCCACTCCGAATGCCTCACCGGTGATGTCTTCGGCTCCCGCCGCTGTGACTGCGGCGAACAGCTCGACGCCGCCCTCGACCGCATCGCCGACTCCGGCCGCGGCGTGCTGGTCTACATGCGTGGTCAGGAGGGTCGTGGCATCGGCCTCCTCCCCAAGCTCACCGCGTACAACCTGCAGGACCGTGGTCTGGACACCGTCGACGCGAACACCGTCCAGGGGCTGCCGGTGGACTCCCGCGAGTACAGCGCCGCCGCCCAGATCCTCCGTGACCTCGGTGTCCGTTCGGTGGCCCTGCTGTCCAACAACCCCGCCAAGCGGCTCGACCTGGAGAAGCACGGGGTGTCGGTGGTCCGCCGGGTACCCATCGACCTGCCCCCCAACCCGGAGAACGAGGCCTATCTGCGCACCAAGCGTGACCGCATGGGCCACCAGCTCGATTCCCTGACCAACTAAGGAGTTCCCATGGCAGCCGACGGCCTCGCCGACCTCACCCTGCGCCCCGGATCCGGCGACGGATTCCGCCTTGCCGTGATCTCCGCGTCCTGGAACGCGGCGATCACCGACCGCCTCCACGCCCACGCCGTGCGCACCCTCAAGGACCTCGGCGTCGCCGTCGACGACTGGCGGGTCGCCGGGTGCGTGGAACTGCCCGTCGCCGTCGCCGAGGCGCTGAAGACGCATGACGCCGTCGTGGCCAACGGCTGTGTCATCCGCGGTGACACCGCCCACTTCGACTATGTCTGCCGGTCCGTCACCGACGGTCTGACCCGGGTCAGCCTCGACACCGGCAGGCCGGTCGGCAACGGGGTCCTGACCGTCGAGAACCGGCAGCAGGCCGTCGACCGGTCCGGAGTGGAGGGGGCGGTCGAGGACAAGGGCGCCGACGCCGCCCGGGCCGCCCTGCACACCCTGCTGGTCATCCGCGACATCCGGGCGCGCGGCTGACCGCCCCCGGTCGCGGTGCGGTCGCCGGGGCAGTTGGGCCCCGACCGACGGACCGGGGTAACGTGGGCGGACGTGAGCACGGCTGATTCTACTGCGAAGACCACGGTACCGACCCCCGCGAGCGACGACGGGTGGCTGTTGACCGTCCGGTCCGCATACCTGAAGAAGGTCGCCTGGGTCGCCGTCGTGGTGATCATGGCGGTGCACATCTTCATGGGTGTCGTCTCCGCCGTGGGGGACACCGGCGCCACCGTGAGTCTTGTCGACCAGTGGGCCTTCATCGGACTGGGCCTGCTGTTCTCCGCCGCCGCCCTGACCCTGACCCGGCCGAGGGTGCGCGTCAACGCCCGGGGGGTGGAGGTCCGCAACGTCCTCGGCACGAAGTTCTACCCCTGGCAGATGATCTACGGGCTGTCGTTCCCCCGGAACTCACGGTGGGCCCGGCTGGAACTCCCGGATTTCGAGTTCGTCCCGATGATGGCCTTCCAGATCGGCGACAAGACCACCGTGGCGCAGAAGGTCGAGGCCTTCCGTCGCCTCGAGGACCGCTACATGCCCGACGAGTAGGGGGACGCCGATGGCCGATCCCGCCTCCTACCGTCCAGCTCCGGGGACGATCCCGACGAGTCCGGGCGTCTACACGTTCCGTGACGCCGACGACCGCGTCCTCTACGTCGGCAAGGCGAAGAATCTGCGCAACCGGCTGTCCAACTACTTCCAGGACCCGTTGCACCTCAACCCCCGGATCCGCACCATGGTCTTCTCCGCCGACCATGTCCAGTGGACGGTCGTCGCCAGCGAACTCGAGGCCCTGAACCTCGAGTACACGTGGATCAAGAAATTCGCCCCGAGGTACAACGTCATGTACCGCGACGACAAGACCTACCCGATGCTCGCGGTGAGTGTGAAGGAACAGTACCCGCGTGCCTTTCTCTACCGAGGCCCGCGGAGGAAGGGGGTCCGCTACTTCGGCCCCTACCCGAAGGCCTGGGCCATCCGGGAGACCCTCGAGTCACTGACCCGCGTCTTCCCGGTGAGAACCTGCACTGCCGGGGTGTACCGTCGCCACGAACAGCTGGGCCGCCCCTGCCTGCTCGGATACATCGACCGCTGCTCCGCTCCGTGTGTCGGACGGGTCTCACCGGCGGAACACATGGAGCTCGTGGACGGCTTCTGTTCGTTCCTCGCCGGTGGCAGTACCGAGCGGGTCATGCGCGACGTGCGACAGGATATGGAGGCCGCCGCCGCGGACCTCGACTTCGAACGCGCGGCATCGCTGCGCGACCAACTCGGGGCCATGAGCTCGGCCATGGAGAAGCAGTCCGTGGTCTTCTCCGACGACACCGACGCCGACGTGATCGCCACCGCCGGTGACGACCTGGAGACCGCCGTCCAGATCTTCCACGTCCGTGGCGGGCGTATCCGCGGACAGCGTGGCTGGGTCGTCGAGAACGTCACCGGGGACAGCGACGCCACCGGGGACGCCGGGACACCGGCCCTCCTGGCGGACTTCCTCACCCAGTTCTACGGTCAGTCCGCCGAGCTCGCCGACGCCACCGAGTCTGCTGTCGGCGGTAACTCGCGGGCGGCGACATCCCGCGAGGTGACCCTGGAACCGGTGCCGCGGGAGATTCTCGTCCCGGTCGACCCTTCCGAGATTGAGGACATCGACGGGCTCGCCGCCTGGCTCACCGAGCTCCGCGGTGCCCGGGTCACGGTGCGTCTCCCGCAGCGCGGCGACAAGAAGGCCCTGATGGACACCGCCCGGGAGAACGCCGCCCAGGCGCTGCGCCAGCACAAGCTCGCCCGGGTCGGCGACATCACCGCCCGGTCGGCGGCGTTGGAGGAGCTCCGTGAGGCGCTGTGGATGGATGAGCCGCCACTACGCATCGAGTGCACCGACATCTCCCACATCCAGGGCACCGACGTCGTCGCGAGCCTCGTGGTCTTCGAGGACGGACTGCCCCGCAAGTCCGACTACCGTCGCTACCGTATCCGGGAGGCTGCCGGCGACGGACACTCCGACGATGTCGCGTCCATCGCGGAGGTCGTACGTCGGCGGTTCCACCGCTACCGGGAGGACCGCACCGCAGTCCCCGCCGGGGATGACGCCGGTGACCGCCTCGACGGAGAGGTCAGTGTCGCGGAGGCGGAGAAGGGTGCCCGGCGGTTCGCGTACCCGCCCCAGCTGTTCATCGTCGACGGTGGCCGCCCCCAGGTGGAGGCGGCGCAGGCCGTCCTCGACGAACTCGGGATCACTGACGTCACGCTGGTCGGCATCGCCAAGCGGCTCGAGGAGCTGTGGGTTCCCGGTGACGAGTACCCGGTGATCATCGCCCGTAACTCGCCCGCGCTCTACCTTGTGCAGCAGATCCGTGACGAGGCACACCGCTTCGCCATCACTTTCCACCGTGCCAGCAGCGGCAAGCGGATGACCCGGTCGGTCCTCGACGAGGTGCCGGGCCTCGGGCCGAAGCGCCGGTCCCAGCTGGTCACCGCCTTCGGGTCGGTGGCGAAGGTCCGGGAGGCGGGGGAGGAGGCGGTCGCCGGACTACCCGGATTCGGTCCGAAGCTCGCCGCCGCGGTGATGGCCGCCCTCGCACCGGAGGAGAACAGCGGCGGTTAGGATGGTCGGCATGGACATCCACCGCGAACCCTCCACCGAGCCCCGACAGGAGGCGTCCCTCGTCCTCATCACCGGCATGTCCGGTGCCGGACGCAAGGAGGCCGCCACCGTTCTCGAGGAGATGGGCTGGTACGTCGCCGACAACCTCCCCCCGGAACTCATCATGCGGATGGTGGAGCTCAGTTTCGAGTCCGATTCGCCGGTGGAGCGTCTCGCCATCGTCACCGACGTCCGTTCCCGCGATTTCGTCGGTTCCCTCACCGAGGTCCTCGCCGGCCTGCATGATTCCGGACGCCGCCCCGTCGTTCTCTTCCTCGACGCCGACGACGCCACCCTCGTCCGCCGCTACGGTCAGGTCCGCCGGACCCATCCACTGCAGGGCAGGGAGACCCTCCAGGCAGGTATCGACCGGGAGCGGGACATGCTGCGGGGGATCCGTCGCCGGGCCGATGTCGTCATCGACACTACCGGCACCAGCGTCCATGACCTGCGTCGTGAACTGGAAGACTACTTCACCGCGCTGAGCGACCGACGGGAGCACGTCACTGTGCAGTCCTTCGGCTTCAAGAACGGTGCACCGCGCGACCTCGACCTGCTCTTCGACGCACGGTTCCTGCCGAACCCCTACTGGGTCCCGGAGCTCAAGGAGCACAGTGGCCTGGAGCCCGCCGTCGCCGACTACGTGCTCGACCGGCCTGAGGCGGAAGCCTACCTGGACGCGGTGACCACGGTCCTGGAGACTGCGCTGCCCGGGTACCGGCGGGAAGGGAAGCGGTTCATCACCGTGGGTATCGCCTGCACCGGTGGTCAGCACCGCAGCCCGGCGGTGGCCGAGGCCCTGGCGCGTCGGCTCCGGGAGCTCCCGGACCTGGACGTCCGCACCGTCCACCGCGATCTGGTGAGGTTCGTGGATCCGGGTGGTCAGGCCGGGCCGGGGAGCAGTGGTAAGGACGGTGGACGGAAGTGACGATCACCGACCTGACCGGACCTGACGATCCCGGACTCCCGGTCGAGGACATCTCGGCCGCCGCCGGGGAGCGTACCCTCGACCGGATCGCCAGCCTCGGTGGCGGGCACGGTCTCTTCGCGACCCTGCGGGCCGCCCGTGGTGTCGCGGACTATGTCACCGCCGTCGTCACGGTCGCCGATGACGGCGGTTCCTCCGGGCGGATGCGTCGGGAGCTGGGGTCCCTCCCGCCCGGCGACCTGAGGATGGCGCTGGCGGCACTGGTGCGGGACACCCCCCGCGGCCATCTGTGGGAGCACACCCTGCAGCACCGCTTCGGCGGGCACGGCGCGCTCGCCGGCCACGCGGTCGGCAACCTCATCCTCGGGGGGCTCACCGAGGTGATGGGGTCGAGCATCGCGGCTCTCGACGAACTCGGGGAGCTGCTGGGAATCCGGGGCCGGGTGGTCCCGATGTCCCCGGAACCGCTCGACCTGGAGGCCGAGGTCCAGGGCCTCGGCGATGATCCGAGGGAGGTCACCGCGGTCCGTGGCCAGGTCGCCGTGGCGTCCACCCTCGGCACGGTGCGGCGGGTCCGGCTGATCCCTCAGGACGCCCCGGCCACCGACGAGGCCGTCCAGGCCATCCTCGACGCCGACCTGGTGACACTCGGTCCGGGGTCCTGGTTCTCCTCGGTGATCCCGCACCTGCTCATCCCCGGCATCGTCGACGCTCTGGCACGGACCACCGCCACCCGCGTGGTGCTGATGAACCTCGTCGCAGAGTCCAGCGAGACCAACGGGTTCTCCATGGAACGGCACATCCACATGCTCCTCCAGCACAGCCCGTCACTGCGAGTCGACGTGGTGGTGGTCGACCGGAACTCCGTCCAGTCCTCCAAGGAACGGCGTCACCTGGAACGTGCCGCTGAACGGTTGGGGGCCAGGGTGCTCTACCGGGATGTCCGGGAGGACGATGACCGGGGCAGGTTCACCGACCGGCACTCACCCTCGAAACTCGCCGACGTCCTCCGTGAGTTCGGGGGAACCGGCACCACGGCAGCCGCCGGGGCGACAACCGCAGAGGCATTGTCCGGGACCCCGTCCACGACGACCCCCGGAGAGATGAGATGACGGTGCCGTCCCAGACACTCACCACTGACGTCCGGAGGGAACTGCTGCGGGTCACGGTGAGCTCACCGAAGGTGCTCACCGCGGAGGTCGCCTCGTTGCTGCGCTACACCTGCTCCCTCCACCTCGTCGACGGGGAGATCGTCGTCGAGGCGGAGATCGAGGACGCCGGTACCGCCCACCGACTCGCCACCGCGATCGACGAGCTGTTCGACATCGTCGCGGACCGGGGCTGTGTCCCGGACGCCGGGGCGGAAGAGCCCGGTCACCACCGTCTCCGGTGGTCGCACGGCGGCACCGAGCTGTCCCGGCGCACCGGGCTCATCGACCGTGGTGGGCATCCGGTCCGGGGCCTGCCACCGTTCATCATCGGTGGCAGCGCCGAACAGTGCGCCGCCGCGTGGCGGGGAGCGTTCCTGGTCCGCGGCACGGTCGGCGCCCCGGGTCGTCCGGCGGTGCTGGAGGTCACGACCCCCAGCAACGAATCCGCACTCGCCCTGGTGGGTGCGGCCCGCCGCATCGGTGTGACGGCGAAGGCGAAAGAGGTCCGCGGGATGCACCGGGTGCTCGTCCGTGACGCGGAGTCCGTCGGTGACCTGCTCGAGCACATGGGTGCACCACGGGGCAGGATCCGCTGGGAGGAGCAGCGTCGGCGACGGGAGGAACGCGCCAGCTCCCACCGTATGGCGAATTTCGACGACGCCAACCTCCGTCGGTCTGCCCGGGCCGCCGCAATGGCCGCGGCCCGGGTGAAACTGGCGCTCGAGCTGCTGGGCGACGACGTGCCGGAACATCTGCAGCAGGCCGGTGCGCTGCGGGTGCGGCACAGTGAAGCATCCCTGGAGGAGCTCGGTCAGCTCGCCGACCCGCCGATGACGAAGGACGCGGTGGCCGGACGGATCCGTCGGTTGCTGACGATGGCGGACCGCCGTGCCGAGGAACTGGGCGT
>NZ_CACZOO010000092.1 GCF_902782855.1 uncultured Corynebacterium sp. | reverse complement strand
TGAACCGCAACGAGACCGTTGACGTCGACGTCCCCGTCGTCGTCACCGGCGAGGCCACCCCGGGCGTCGAGATCATGCACGACGCCGACACCGTCACCGTCTCCGCCAACGTCCTCTCCATTCCGGAGGAGCTGGCGGTCTCCGTCTCGGGCAAGGAGATCGGCGACCAGATCCTGGCCGGCGACATCGAGCTGCCGGAAGGTGTCACCCTCGTCACCGACGCCGACGTCCTCGTCGTCAACTTCATCGCCCCCGAGGACAATGAGGCCGAGACCGGCGACGAGGCTCCGGCCGCCGCCGAGGCCGCCGCCGACGCCCCGGCCGACGCGGCGGAGTAGTCGCACTCCCCTCCCCTGCCGGGAACCCACGCCACCCCTCGTGCCCACAGGCATGAGGGGTGGCTCATTTTCATCGCGTCGCACTGTGCCATGATGGTGCCCGTGAACACCATCGGAGCCTCCCCACTGCTGGTCGTGGGTCTCGGGAACCCTGGTGCCGGGTACGAGGGCACCCGGCACAATATCGGCGCGGCGGTCCTCGACGAGCTGGGCGACCATTTCAGCGTGAACAAGAAGGTCAATGCCCGGGTCGACGAAATCCGCGTCGGCGACCGGAAGGTCGTGCTGGCCACCCCACGCAGCTTCATGAACCTCTCCGGTGGGCCGGTGAAGGCCCTGGCCGGTTACTTCAAGGTGAACCCCGCGCAGATCGTCGTCATCCACGATGAACTCGACCTGGACCTCGGTGTGGTGAAGCTGAAGAAGGGCGGCGGGCTCAACGGCCACAACGGTCTCAAGGACATCGCCAAGTCCCTGGGGACGCAGGATTTCCTTCGGATCCAGGTGGGCATCGGGCGTCCCCCGGGACGGATGGCCCCGGCGTCCTTCGTGCTGAAGAGGTTCGCGAAGGCCGAGCAGGCCGAGGTGCCGATCATCTGCGCGGACGCCGCGGACCTCGTCACCGGTCTCGCCACCGGGACGGTGACGGCATGAGCGTCCTCGACTCGCTGAAGGGCCTGCTCCGGCGCCCCCGCCCCCGGAGCACGTCGAAGAAGGAGTCCGTGTGGGACGCACTGCCCGCCGCCCAGTGGCTCGTCGTCGGGCTCGGTAATCCGGGGGTGAAGTACGCCCGGACCCGGCACAACATCGGTTACCGGGTGGTGGACGAGCTGCTGCACCGCCACCGGGAACACCTCATCGGGGTCCCCGGGGTGCAGGCGAAGGTCGCCAGGACCGGGGTCGACGGGCACGGCGTCCTGCTGGTGAGGTCGGCGACGTACATGAACGAGTCCGGCCTGGCGGTCGGCCCGCTGGCGACGTCCTACGCGATTCCCGCGGACCATGTCATCGTCATCCACGACGAGCTGGACCTGCCCGCCGGCAAGGTGAAGATCCGGCTCGGCGGCAACGAGAACGGGCACAACGGGCTGAAGTCGATCTCCGAGAAGCTCGGAACGCGTGACTACGTACGCGTCCGGGTCGGCATCGGACGACCCGCCGACGGGCAGTCCGTGGTCGACCATGTGCTGGGGACGCCGGGCCAGGGCTCGCTCACCCTTGAGCTGCTTGAAGACGCCGTGCGCACCGCCGCGGACGCCGTGGAGGTCATCGTGCGACGGGGCGTGCCTGCCGCGCAGAACGAGATCCACCGGAGATAGGGTGAACTGACCATGGCCAGGAAGACGGCGGAACCTGCCCCGGTCGCCGGGGTGTACGAGGGTGACCACGGGATCATCGAGCTGGAGGCCGACCCGTACTCGGGGTCGGGCTGGCTGATCAGCATCAACGGCGTGCCCAGTTCCCATATCGAGATCGGCGCACCCCGTGAGCTGGCCTTCGAGTACATGCGGTGGATCGCCTCGGCGGTGCAGGCGCAGGTCGCGGCGGTGCCGCTGGCCCCGGCGTCCCTGCGGATCACCCACCTCGGCGGTGGGGCGTGCACCATGGCCCGCTACTTCGCGGACGTCTACCCGGAGTCACGGAACACGGTGGTGGAGCTCGACGGTGAGCTGGCGAAGCTCTCACGGCAGTGGTTCGACATCCCCCGCAGCCCCAGGGTGAAGATCCGGGTCGATGACGCCCGCGAGGTCGCGGCGTCCTTCACCCCGGCGAGCCGGGACGTGATCGTCCGGGACGTCTTCGCCGGCGCGGTGACCCCGGAGAGCTTCACCACCGTCGACTTCTTCGCCGACTGCCACCGGGGGTTGGCGTCCGACGGTCTCTATGTCGCGAACTGCGGCGACCACTCCGATCTGCGCGGGGCGAAGGCGGAGCTGGCGGGGATGGCCGAGGTGTGGCGTCATCTCGCGGTGATCGCTGATCCGCCGATGCTCAAGGGACGCCGCTACGGCAACATCATCCTGCTGGCGTCCGACGTGGAGATCGCGGAACCGCCGGTCAAGGAGCTGCTCGGTGGTGGGGTGCCTGCCCAGTTCAAACCGGACGCCTGGGTGCGGCGGTTCATGTCGGGCGCTGTGGCCCGGCGCGCGGCCGCCGTCAAGGGGACAATGGTGGACATGACACACACATCCTCCCCCTCCGTCGTCCTCGGCACCTGGTCCTGGGGCTCCGGTGCCGTCGGCGGCGACACCGTCTTCGGCAACCACCTCGGCACAGAAGACCTGAAGCCCGTCGTGGACGCCGCGATGGCCGCCGGGCTCACCGTCTTCGACACTGCGCCGGTCTACGCGATGGGTCACTCCGAGACGATCCTCGGTGAACTGCTCGCCGGGTACGACCGCAGCGACTACCAGCTGTCCACGAAGTTCACCCCGATGCTCGCCGGACGGTACGGCGACTCCATGGAACAGATGCTGGACGCCAGCCTCGAACGCCTGCGCACCGACCACGTCGACATGTACTGGATCCACAACCAGGACGACGTCGAACGCTGGACCCCGCAGCTCATCCCCCTGGTGGAGTCCGGGAAGGTCCGACAGGTCGGCGTCTCGAACCACAGCCTCGCCCAGATCGAACGGGTCGTGGAGATCCTCGCCGCCGGTGGCGTGGAGCTCTCGGCGGTGCAGAACCACTACAGCCTGCTCTTCCGTGATTCGGAGACCACCGGCGTCCTGCGGTACTGCCACGACCACGGCATCGAGGTCTGGCCGTACATGATTCTGGAGCAGGGTGCCTTGACCGGCGTGTACAACACCGGCAACCCGCTGCCGGCGGGCAGTGACCGGGCGGCGACCTACAACTCCGTGCTCCCCCAGCTGGAGGAGCTCGCCGCCGCCATGACGGAGATCGGGGACGCCCACGGCGGCCTCACCGTCGCCGAGGTCGCCACCGTGTGGACGGTCGACAAGGGCACCCGGCCGATCGTCGGGGTGACGAAGCCCCGGCACATCGAGTCGCAGGTCCGCGCGGCAGGCGTCCACCTCACCGCAGAAGAGACCTCCCGGATCGAGGAGCTCGCCGCCGAGGCCACCACCGGTGGCGTGCAGGTCCGGGGCAGCTGGGAGAAGCCGCTCGCCTGACCGGGCGAAGGTGACCCTGTATTTACGGGGACACCTCACGTATGATCCGACCCCATGGCCCTCATCGAGCTCCATGACATCCGGAAAACCTACTCCTCCTCATCCGGTGACGTCCACGCCCTCGACGGGCTGGACCTCACCGTCGAGGAGGGAACCGTACGCGGCCTGCTCGGCCCCAACGGTGCGGGCAAGACCACGACCGTCAAGGTCCTCACCACCCTCACCCGCCCGACCTCCGGCACCGCCACCGTCGCCGGCCGCGACGTCATGAAGGACGCCGCCGCCGTCCGCCGCATCATCGGTGCCTCCGGCCAGTACGCCACCATCGACGAGGAACTCTCCGCCCGGGAGAACCTGTTGCTCATCGGGCGCCTCTTCCACCTCGGTGACCGGAAGGCCAGGCACCGCGGCGACGAACTCCTCGAACTGTTCGACCTCACCGCTGCCGCCGACCGCCCGGTGAAAGGCTTCTCCGGGGGCATGCGCCGCCGTGCCGACCTGGCGGCCTCCCTGGTCAGTGACCCGAAGATCCTCTTCCTCGACGAACCGACCACCGGACTGGACCCGGTCGCCCGGATGAACCTCTGGGAGGTGATCCGGGCGCGGGTCGCCGCCGGGACCACCCTGCTGCTCACCACCCAGTACCTGGAGGAGGCCGACCAGCTCGCCGACGAGATCAGCGTCATCGACCGCGGCACCGTCATCGCCGAGGGCACCGCCGACGAGCTCAAGGCCCGCGTCGGTGGGCAGAGTATCCGCGTCACCCTGCAGGATCCCGCAGATGTGGCGGACATGGCGTCCTTCCTCGCCAGGCTGTCCGACCAGCCCGTCGATGTCGAGGGCCGGACTGCGAGCATCACCGTCGCCGACGGCGTCCTTGCCCTGGAGCGGACCGCCGCCGAAATCCGGGGCCGGGACATCGCCATCCACGACATCGGTGTAGCCAGACCCACGCTCGACGATGTGTTCCTGACTTTGACCGGGGAGGGGAACCGATGAGGTACTGGCTGACCGACGTCCGCGCGGTGACGCTGCGGAACATCACCCGCTACCGACGCACCCCTGACCTTCTGGTCTGGGGCACCGCACAACCCCTGATGTTCGTCCTGCTGTTCAGCCAGGTGCTCGGCGGGGCGATCCAGATCCCGGGGCAGGACTACACCTCCTTCCTCATGGCCGGCATCTTCGTGCAGACCATGATCTTCG
>NZ_CACZOO010000091.1 GCF_902782855.1 uncultured Corynebacterium sp. | reverse complement strand
CGGCGGCAGGACCGGCGGCAGGGACGGCGGCAGGGACGGCGGGTCCACCGTCATGGGTGGGGCGGATGTGCGTTCCGTAGGTGTCGAGGGCCACCACCTGGTGCGGCGGCGCGGGGAAGGGAAGTGGGTTCACCGAGTTGAGGACAACCGGCATCCGCTCAGCGAACCGACCGAGCACACCCAGCAGGACCTCCCGGTCGCGGGCCTCCCGGACCTGCTCGAAGTCGTCCATGACAAGCATCCGGATCTCCCCGTGGTGGGCGGGACGCAGCGACAGGGCGATACGCAGCAACAGCCTGTCGAGGGTGGACAGGTCGGAGACCCAGGCCTCCAGCGGCGGCAGGTCCCGGCTGCCGAAGACCTCCCCGCACAGGTCGGTGAGGTCGTCCACGGTCGCTCTGCGCACCGGCAGGTACCAGGAACGTGACCAGGCCTTGTTCTCCGTGATGATGTCGCGGACGCGGACCGACCTCGGCATCTCGTCGAGCTGGTCCACCCCGGCGAGCGCGACACGGTGCCGGATACTCCTCCGGTCGGTGTAGCCGAGAACCTCGATCTGCCCGGAGCTCGGCTTCATACGGCCGGAGAGCACCAGCGACAGTGCAGTGCGGCCGGAACCACCGGAGCCACCGAGCACGGTGAGCCCGACCGGATCGAGTGTGAAGGTCAGTGGCCCGAAGACGAGCCCTTCCTCGGCGTCCACCTCGATCGCCTCGGCGATGACGGACGGGTGGGCTGTGTCACTCCGGGTCACTGTGTTTCCTCATGGTCATGGGACAGAAGATTGTCCCAATATACGCAAGTGACCCCCGTCCCCTGAACGGTTCGACCGAACCCGTGCACCGCCACGGCCGCCACCCCGCCGACCTGCGGCCCCCGGCGACTACTCGGCGGGCGCGGTGCGCCGCCGACGACGACGCTTGCGCGGCGGCGGCAGCTGGTCGGCGGCACGCAGCGCGGCGACATGCTCTGCCAGCGCGTCCACCAGCTCCGGGACACCGGCGACCTCGGGCATGACATCGACGCGCAACCCGTGCTCCTCCGCGGTCTTGGCGGCCATCGGCCCGATGCACGCGATGATGGTGCGGGCGTGGGGCTTACCGGCGATGCCGACAAGGTTCTTCACCGTCGACGACGAGGTGAAGCACACCGCGTCGAAACCACCCGACTTGATCATGTCGCGGATGTCCTGGCTGGGCGGGGCGGCCCGCACGGTGCGGTAGGCGACGACATCCTCCACCGACCAGCCGAGATCGATGAGACCGTCGACGAGGGTGTCGGTGGCGATGTCGGCGCGTGGCAGCAGCACCCGGTCGACCGGGTCCAGGTCCTCATCGTAGGGCGGGAAGACCTCGACCAGGCCGGCGGCGTTGCGGGCCCGGGCATTGGGCAGCAGTTCCGGGGTGATGCCGAGGTCGCGGACAGCCTGGGCGGTCTTCTCCCCGACAGCCGCCACGGACACACCGGCCAGGGCACGGGCGTCGAGGCCGAACTCCCGGAGCTTCTCCCACACGGCATGGACCGCGTTGACGGAGGTGAAGACGATCCACTGGTAGCGGCCGTCGACCAGCCCCTTGACGGCACGCTCCATCTGGGCGGGACTGCGCGGCGGTTCCATGGAGATCGTCGGCACCTCGATCGGGATCGCGCCGTGGGACGCCAACCGGGCGCTCATCGGACCTGCCTGGGCCTTCGCCCGTGGCACGAGCACGTTCCAACCGTAGAGCGCACGGTTCTCCCACCAGGAGTACTTCGACCGGCCGGACGCCGCCGCACCCAGGGTGACGACGAGGTGCTCCGGCAGCTCACCCTCCTTGGCCAACGGCCCCGACGCCGCGACGACGGACTTCAGGGTGTCGAGGGTGACGTCCCAGGACCGCTGCTTGCGGGTCGTCGCATGCACCGTGACGGTGGCCGGGGTCGACCCGGGGACGCCGTGGCCCTTGAGCTCCCGGGCGACCGGGGCGAGATCGGTGGGCGCGACGGTGACGATCAACGGCTTCGGCGCGGCGGCGACCGCCGCCCAGTCCACCCCCGCCAGACCACCGCGCAGGTCGACGGCCGTGTAACCGTCGCCGGTGGGGATACCGTTGTAGGCCGGCAGCGCCGAGGCACCCGTCATGCCCGGGATCACCTCGAACTCGGCACCGAGCGCGGCGACCTCGCGCAGCTCACGCAGCACCGCAGGATCGTCGACCGGGTTACCGGCGACGAGACGGAGCACGTTGACCCCGGTGTGGACCCGGTCCACCATCTCGGCGGCCAGACTCTGCGCGGTGAGATCGGGGACGGTGAGGTCTGGACCGGTGGCTCCGGCACCGCCGCAAGGGGACTCCGGCAGATCCGGCGTGGTACGCACCGTGGCGGACGTGACGGAATCCCCGCCCGGGACCGCAAGCACGATCTCCGCGGCGGTGACCTGCGTGGGCCGGGACGGACGACGGCGACTGCCGGCCTCCTTGGCAGCCTCGTTCTCCGCCCGCCACTTCTTCTCCGCCTCGTCGAGCTTCGCGGCGGAGACCGGCTCAGCCTCAGCGATGAGAGCGCGCACGGTCTCGGGGACGGCGGGGTCGACCCAGGCATGGACCGTATGCTCGAGAATGTCGCGGGCACGGACGGTCAACAGTTCGGGGTTGCCCGGCCCGGCGCCGACGAAGAGCACGCGTCCGTATCCGAGGGCATTACCGGCAGAGGTCATCGGGGTCTTTCTCGTTTGAAGCGTCCGCCACGGACGGGAGTCCGCCGTGGGGAAGGAAAAGTGGTGTGAAGCTCGAGGGGTCGGGATGCGGCACGGGAGCGCGGCCCTACTGTGGAGCATCGGCAGCGATCACCGCGGCCGCTCCGGCATCCAGCAGTTCCCCGCCGAGTATCCGGCCCAACTGCCGCGCGGTCTCCCGCCACCGCGGATGCACCGGGTCATCACCGATGTCCGTCAGGTCGACCCGCCCCGAGACCTCCCGGACCAGGCGTGTCGTCCCGTCTAGTGCGAAGACACCTGCCTGCAGGGTGAGCGTCGTGGCGTCCTCCCCGGTCCCGAAGTCGGAGTAGGCGCCGACCGGGGCGGTGCAACCGGCCTCCAGGGTGGCCAGCACGGCGCGCTCGGCGACCGCCCGCGCGTGGGACACCGGATGATCGAGGGCGAGGACCGCGGCGACCGCCTCGGCGTCATCGACCCGGACCTCCACGCACAACGCCCCCTGGGCTGGGGCCGGCATGATGTCGGCGACGGCGACGGTCTCGGCGGCACGGTCGAGGTGACCGACCCGCTCCAGACCGGCCCGCGCCAGAACGACGCCGTCAAGGTCGCCAGGACCACCGTCGACGACAGTGCTGGTCGTGCCGTCACCGGCGCGGCCCATGCGGGTGTCGATGTTGCCGCGGATGCCGACGCACTCGACATCGGGGCGCAGCGTCCGGATCTGTGAGACCCGGCGTGGCGCCCCGGTACCGACCCTCGCACCGGCGGGCAGCTCACGCAGGGTGAGGTTGCCGTGGCTGACGAGGACCTCACGCGGATCGGCCCGCGGCGGGACGACCGCGACGAAACGGGGGTCCGGGGCCGTCGGCAGGTCCTTGAAGGAGTGCACGGCGACGTCACACTCCCCCGCTGCCAGGGCATTGCGCAGCGTCTCGGTGAACACGCCGACGCCGATCCTGGACACCGGGGTCTGCGCCTTCTGGGAGGCGTCCCCCGGGGTGCGCACGAAGTGCAGCTCAGCGACGGCACCGTTGTCGACGAGGGCGTCGCGGACCGTGCCGGTCTGGGTGGACGCCAGGGTCGAGGCCCTGGTGCCGATGAGAAGGGTACGGGTCATGACGCCTCTCCGGAGAGCATACTGCCGATCCGGGCGAGACCCGCGTCCCCGGGCTCCAGGGAGCGTGAGACGGCGGCCGAGGATGCGGCGGGAAGATTGAACAGGACAGCGAGCGCCTCGGCGTAGTTCACACCGCCGGCGGAGCTCAACTTCTTCACCTGGACCGTCGGGGTGTGCAGGATCTTGTCGACGACGCGACGCACGGTGCGGGTGACCTCGGCACGGTCCTGGTCGTTCATGCCGGGGGTCCGGCGGATGAGCTGGCCGAGTTCATCGTCGATGACGTCGGAGGCACGCTGGCGCAACGCCTTCACCGTCGGGACGACCGACTGGACGCGGACCTGCTCGAGGTACTCGGCGAGCTCCTGGGCGACGATGGCGCGGGCAGCGTCCTCGTCACGGGTTCCGTCACCGGCCAAGGTGGTCAGCTCCTCGATGTTGAGAAGGCGGATGTCCGCGCCGGCGCCGGTGACCGCGTCATCGATGTCACGGGGCATGGACAGGTCGACGAGCACCATCCGGTGCGGCCGGGCGGCCTGGGCCGCGGCGATGTCCGCCCCGGACAGGACGGTCCCGACGGCACCCGTGGCCGAGACCACGACATCGACACCCGCGAGGACGCCGGGGATGCCCGTCAACGGCACGGCGGAGGCCGCCACACCCGCCTGTCGGGCATGGTCGGCGAGGTTCTCGGCACGGCTCAACGTGCGGTTCGCCACGGTGACGTGCTCCACACCCGCCCGACCCAGCCAGGTGGAGGCCAGCGAGGACATCGCACCCGCGCCGACGACGAGCGCCCGACGACCGTGCATGTCGGTGGCGTCCAGTTCGGTGAGGGCGTGGCCGAGGGCGAAGCTCACCATCGACGACCCGGCGACATCCACCTCCGTCTCGGTGTGGACGCGCTTGCCGGTGCGCAGGGCGCGCTGCGTGAGCTCGTGGAGGGTCGTTCCGACGGTGCCGTTGTCGTCCGCGGTCTGGTAGGCGGCACGCAACTGGCCGATGACCTGCTGCTCGCCGACGACCATGGAATCGAGGCCGGAGGCCACGGTGAGCATGTGCTCGGCGGCCTTGTCCGCGTAGCGGACGTAGAGGTAGGGCTCCAGGTCGGTGGCGGGGATGCCGGCGTGGTCGGCGACGGTCTCGACGACGTGGTCGAGCGCGGGGTGGAACGCCGTGGTCGCGACGTAGAACTCCATGCGGTTGCACGTCGAGAGGACCAGTGCCTCGGTGACGCACTCACCGTCGAGCATGTCCCGTTCCAGTGCCCCCAGGTCCCCCGCTGCCGCGGAAGCCTTCTCCAGCACCGGCACGGGCGCGGACCGGAAGGACAGACCGACGAGGAGGACAGCTGCGGGCCCGGTGATACCCAGTCCGGCCATGGGTGTTCCGCCTCCTGTGTGTCATGAATCAGCGCGTGTGCAGACATTCAGACTCCGCCGGTGCCGACGGGGTCGCCAACGGTGTCAACGGGTCTCTACGGTATCTGTTCCGCCCCCCAATGACCAAAGCGTGGGGTCCGGTGTTGTATAAGGATCAGTCCCGGCGGGCGGCGGCGACGGCGTCCACGAGCTCCCCGTCGTCGATCTCCCAGCAGGCGATCTCCTCATCCTCGACCAGCACCACCGGGACACGGTCACCGAACTCGACCGCCAGCGCAGTCTCCCCGTCGACGTCGATGACCTCCAGGCTGGTGCGGAGGGTCGCGCACAGTGGGGTGATCTGCTCCCTGACCCGCGTGCACGAGCCACAGGTGCCGCGGACGAGGAGCGTGACGGTGACGGGGCGGTCGACGGGACAGGTCATGACGACGAGTCTAGCCGCCGACCGAACGGGGGCACCCGATCCGTGGCAGGGTCAGACGACCGTGAACGCCGCAAGGCGTGGTCCCCGGTAATCCGGGGACCACGCCTTGCCTGCTGCCGGCGAGAGAGCCAGGTCGTGAAACCTGTGAACCTCTACTTGCCGAGCTTCCGTCGCTGGACGCGGGTACGGCGAAGCATCTTGCGGTGCTTCTTCTTCGACATGCGCTTGCGACGCTTCTTGATGACGGAACCCATAGGTCCTCCTCGTCAATGATTCGGTAACGGACAACTGTGATCGGTACCCGACCGCCCGGACCGGCGCCCCCCGGAGGGGCCACCGCAGGCGATCGGTAGCGGCAAGGACCATTCCGAGACCGAACCGACACGAATGGCTCCTACTCTATCTTCCGCACACGCCGCGTACAAAAACACCCCTCCCGTAACGCGGTGGAGACACCGGTACGGGAGGGGCTCCGGGACAGTCCCCGGGGGTGGCGGCGTGGGTGGAATCAGCCCGCCTGATCCGCGTTGTAGATCGATGCGCCGAGGTATTCCTCGACCGCCTGCTCGTGAACGCGGAAGGACCGGCCCACACGCACGGCCGGCAGATCGCCGGAGTGGACGAGCCGGTACACGGTCATCTTCGAGACCCGCATGAGGTCAGCGACCTCAGCGACGGTCAGGAATGTTCCGCTGTCGTTACTTGCCATAGTGTTCCATCCTTTA
Source organism: uncultured Corynebacterium sp. (assembly GCF_902782855.1). Taxonomy (GTDB): domain Bacteria; phylum Actinomycetota; class Actinomycetes; order Mycobacteriales; family Mycobacteriaceae; genus Corynebacterium. Next base: position 13,150 of record NZ_CACZOO010000091.1, on the reverse strand, counting down.
CGACGCCTCGTGCGCTGCAGGCTTCCCCTCCTGCAGAAACAGTCACAACGGTGCGCTGGGACCATACTAGCGTTAACTGTGTGACTGGTGCGATACGAAAGGATGAATGACACCCGTGGTACCCACGGGGCAGGGGTGCCGACGGGGGTGCCTGCCGCTGTCACCGGTCCGGAGACGTGGGGAGCGTCACTCCTCGTCCGACGCCGGGCGCCCGAGCTCGGCAGAACGCCGGGCACACGCCTCCATCGCCCGGTAGAAGGCCCCCCGCAGACCGTTCTCCTCCAGGGCACGCACCGCCGCGGCAGTCGTCCCGCCCGGGCTGGTGACGTTGCCGCGCAGTTCGGAGGCCGAAGAGTCCCCCTTGACCAGCATCGCGGCGGCACCCTCGAGCGTGCCCGCGGCGAGGCGGGAGGCCACCGGCCTGGTCAGCCCCAACTGGACTCCCGCCTCGGTCATCGCCTCGGCGACGAGGAAAACATAGGCGGGACCGGACCCGGAGAGGGCCGTCACGGCGTCCATGTCCTTCTCGCCGACCGTCACCGCGATACCGACCGCCTCCAGCAACGAGCGCACCGACTCGACCTGTTCGGGCCGGGCGAAGCGTCCTCCGGCGACCGCGCTGACGCCCTTACCCACCAGCATCGGGGTGTTCGGCATGACGCGGACGACCGGCACGCCGGCGGCGAGCGCCCCCTCGAGGGAGGACAGGGTGACACCCGCGGCGACGGAGACGACGACCGTCTCGGCGTCGTTGGCGTCCAGGGTGGCGGAGATCTCCTCCAGGACACCCGCCACTGCGTAGGGCTTCACGGCGATGACGACGATGTCCGCCTCGGTGACGGCCTCCGTGGCGTCGTCACTGGTGGACAGACCGTAGGTCTCGTGGAGGTGGTCGAGGCGGGGCGCGTGCGGATCGACGACGGTCACATCGGACGCCGAGATGTCCGCCGCCGCACCCGTGGTATCCGCCACGAGCCCGGAGGCCAGGGCCTCGCCGATGTTTCCGCCGCCGATGATTGCGATTCTGGTCATCCCCCCAGGGTGCCAGGTGTCACCCCGGGGCTGCCACCCGGGGCGCACCAGGATGACGCGCAGGTGCACACCACCCCCGGACCGTGACAGGTCAGATGGACATGATCAGCCGGGGCCCGACGGTCAACGCGATACCGACGACGAACGTCAGAACCAGTATCAGTGTGTCACGGTGGCGCAGCAGGGAGTGGACCACGCCGACGCAGACGAAGGTCACCACGAGTGCCATCACCAGGACCATGCCACTGGCGAGGTTGTCCCACAGGAGGGTGAAACCGAAGAAGATGAGGACGCCGACGATGACCGCGAGTGCGGACTGCCCGATCAACGCCGGCCAGGAGATGGTGTCATCCTCGTACTCGAGGACCTCGTCGTTCCCCAGGTCTCGCGGCTGCTCCACCACCGGGGCCCCGGCCCCGGGACCGTCGCGGTCCGTGAGATCATCGCGGTCGGCGGGATCGTCGTGGTCGGCGGGATCGTCGACCTCGTCGAGCACCCGGAGGTCCTCGATGTCCTCCCTGACCTCCCGGTCGTCGAGGTCGTCGCGGATGTCCCGCACCCCACGACCGTCTTCAGCGAGATCCGTCACGACGAGGTTCTCCATGACAGTCGTGACGGAGGTGTCGTCCCCACCACCGACGGCGGGGACGTCATCGTCACCGCCAGCGGTGGGGACGTCATCGTCACCGCCAGCGGTGGGGACATCATCGCCGGTGGCCGCGGCAGGGACGTCATCACCGTCGGCGCCGGTGCCCACGGCCCCGGGGCCGCTCACGGAACCTGCACCGGACAGCAGGGAATCCGGGACGACCGTCTGGACGACCGTGGACTGCTCATCGAATCCCGAGGGAACGCCGGTGTCCGCAACGGAGCCGGCGTCCCCGGCGCCCCTGTCGTCACCGGAGTCCGCCGCATCAGCCTTCTCACCGGGGTCCACGGCGTCCGCAGGATCGGCCTCATGGCCGCCGTGTGTCCTGACCGGGGCACCCCCGTCACCCCCGGCGACGACCGCGTCCCCGCCCCGACCATCGGCCGGTGCGTCCTCATCGTCGATCCTGACGACGGGGATCGATCCGGTCAGTTCAGAGACGGAGACCCCGCCCTCGTCGAGGTTGCGGCGTCGACGGGGCCGGCCGGAGGCGGTACGACCGCCTTCCCTGGCATTGCGGGCCAGCAGCTCCGCTACCGTCAGCTTCTCACTCATCCTTGATTCCCATCAGTCTCCGTCCCACCCCACCGGTCGGCGGGTGACACCGACCGGAGAGGTACTACAGATGACACTCTACAGTTGCCGAATCTCAACTCACACCACATCCGGCACAGCGGCTCACGTCTGCGGCTGATCGGCCGCCGACGACCCACCCCGGTGAAGCGCCGTCAGTCGTCGATCCGGAAACTCCCGGAGACGCTCTCCCCCGCGTCCGCCCGACGCAGGATCACACCCTCGCGCAGCGCCCACGGGCACATCTCCAGCCGTTCGATACCCAGATGACGCATCGCCGCCTCCGCGACGAGCGCCCCGGCCACGACCTGGTGGGACCGGTCGGCGCTGACACCCTCCAGCTCCGCCCGGTCCGCCGCCGTCATCCGGGAGATGAAGGCGGTCAGCTGACGCAGACCCGGCCGCGTCAGCTCACGGCGGACACGTGGCCCCGCCGAGCTGGGCGCCGCACCGGTGAGGCGGGCCAGCATACGGAAAGTCTTCGAGGTACCGACGGCCCGGTCGACGGGACCCGCCTCCCGCAGGAGCTTCGCCGGTTCAGCGAGGGTGTCGTCGATGTACCCGGCGAGGGCCCGGATCTCCTTCCGGCTCGGTGGGTCGGTGTCGAACCAGTCGTGGGTGAGCCGACCTGCACCGAGGTTGACGGACTCGGCGACATCGGGCATCTCATTGACCCCGACGGACATCTCCAGCGAACCGCCACCGATGTCGAGGTCGCAGATCCGTCCGGCCGACCAGCCGTACCAGCGACGCACCGCCAGGAAGGTCAGTTTCGCCTCAGCGGGGCCGGAGAGGATGTTCAGGCGGACACCCGTCTCCGCCTCGACCGCGGAAAGCACCTTCTCACCGTTCGTCGCCGACCGCAGTGCGGACGTGGCGAAGGGGAGCAGCTCATCACAGTGGAACTGCTCGGCCATCTCACGGGCCAGGCCGACACCCTTGATCAGCTTCCTCGACCCTTTGCCGGTGATGGCACCGTTCTTGTCGAGGTACTCGACAAGACGCATCGGGGTCTTCCAGTTGCTCATCGGGGTCGGAGGACCGCCGGGGGCCATGTCGACCACAACGAGGTGCACCGTGTTACTTCCCACATCCAGGACGCCTAATCGCACGTGCTCCACACTAGCGGTTCCCGGGGGTCCCGCGTGTGTCACGGGGCACGGAAAACGAGTCGGCGGCACCGTGCCGTCGGCGACGGCCGCCGCAACCGTGGCTGCGACCGTGACTGCGACCGTGGCTGCGACGGACACGCCGGAGGCGACGGAGGCGACGGAGGCACCACCACCGCCCGGGGACTTCGTCCCGTAACAGCCCGTCACTACAGTGGACGGGATGACTGTCCCGGACCACGCCCTCGCCACCGGATTCCCTGAGGGAACCCCCGCAGACCTGTCGATCCGCGCCGGCGCCGAGCTCCCCGACCGGCACCCCCGCGAATGGCTGGAATTCATCGACCCCGCCGATCCGGAGCACATCGTCCAGGCCGACCTCACCTGGCTGACCTCGACCTACCGCTGCCGCTTCGGCACCGGATCCTGCCACGGCATCGACGCGGCGAACCCCGACGTCGGCTGCTGCGTCCACGGGGCCTTCCTCACCGACGAGGACGACCACGCCGCGCTCACCGAGATCGCATCCCGGCTCACCGACGAGGACTGGCAGCTGCGCGGCGAAGTGCTCGCCCTGGCGATCGGGGACGCCGCCCGGAACGGGGACTCCGCGGGCGGCATCGGGGATCCCGGGCCCGAACCCTGGCTCGTCTGGGACGAACTGGACATCGAAGACCCGGCGGACCCGGCGGACGCCGACGGAGCGGGCGGGACCGAGCCCGCACTGAAGACCCGCGTCCTCCGTGGTGCCTGTGTCTTCGCCAACCGGGCCGGTTTCGCCGGTGGGGCGGGCTGCGCACTGCACGGCTGGGCACTGCGTCATGACGTGCCGGTGACCGTCGCCAAGCCCGAGGTGTGCTGGCAGCTGCCGTTGCGTCGGTTGGAGGACTGGGAGACCACACCCGACGGGCGGGAGATGCTGCGCACCACGGTCACCGAGTACACCCGCCGCGGCTGGGGTGGGGGCGGTGAGGACTTCGACTGGTACTGCACCTCGGACCCCGCCTGTCACGCCGGATCGACGGGACTGTGGGAGAGCTGCGCCGAGGAGCTCACGGAACTTCTCGGCGCGGAAGCCTACGCGCTGCTCGCAGAGCACTGCCGGGCCAGGGAGGAACTCGTCGGCTCACTCCCCCGACCGCTGACCGACGGTGTCTCACCGTCCGGACTGCCGTTGCTGAGCATTCACCCGGCGACGGTGGAGGCGCGCCGCCGCGACCGGGTCCGGGCGCGGGGTCAGGCGAACTTGTAACCCAACCCCCGCACCGTCAGCAGCTGCACCGGCGAGGACGGGTCTTCCTCGATCTTCCCCCGCAGCCGCTTGACGTGCACGTCGAGGGTCTTCGTGTCCCCGACGTAGTCCGATCCCCAGATCCGGTCGATGAGCTGGGCCCGGGTCAGTACCCGGCCTGCGTTGCGCAGCAGGTACTCCAGCAGGTCGAACTCCTTGAGCGGCAGGGCGACCTCGTTCCCCGCCACCGTCACCACGTGACGTTCCACGTCCATGGACACCCGTCCGCCGGAGAGTACGGTGGACTCCCCCTCGCCGGAGTCCGCGTCCCCGCCGCGACGCAGCACCGCGCGGATCCGTGCGATGAGTTCACGCGCGGAGTACGGCTTGGTCACGTAGTCGTCGGCGCCGAGTTCCAGGCCGACGACCTTGTCGATCTCACTGTCGCGGGCGGTGACCATGATCACCGGCACCGAGGAGGTGGACCGCAGTTGGCGGCACACCTCCGTGCCCGACATGCCCGGCAGCATGAGGTCCAGGAGGATGATGTCCACCGGGCCGTTGCCGCCCGGCCCACCCGCCTCCGCCTCGGCGAACCGGTCCAGCGCCGACGGCCCGTCGGCGGCGGTGGTGACAGTGAATCCCTCCCGTTCGAGCAGGAAGGCCAGGGGTTCAGAGAGTGACTCCTCATCTTCGACGATGAGGACGTGCGACGTACTGTTCACGGTCGTCCAGTCTAGGTGGAGTTCTCCTGCCCGTCCGCCCCCGCACCATGACTTCGTCGCCTGTTCATCTCGGCGTCACCTACGCGGTCGGTGGCGGTCAACCGTTCCTGGTCGGGAACCTCGTCGGGCCCGGTCGCCGTGTCCTCCCGGAAGACCGGGAACTCCAGTGAGAAGGTCGAACCGGTGCCGGGCCGCGACCACAGGGAGACATTCCCGCCGTGGTTGATCACCGTGTGCTTCACCAGCGCCAGCCCCAGACCCGTACCACCGGTCGCCCGGGAACGGGCCTGGTCGACCCGGAAGAACCGTTCGAAGACCCGCTTCTGGTCCTCCGGGGCGATGCCGATGCCGTGATCGGTGACGCGGATCACCACCGACTCGCCCTTCACCGCCCGGCTCACCGACACCGGCGTCTCCTCGGGCGAGTAGTTCACCGCATTGGCGATCAGGTTCGCCACCGCGGTCACCAGCAGCCCCTCGTCCCCGAGCAGACGGGCGCCCGAGGGCGCGTCGGTCTTCAGCTCGATACCGTGCAGTGCTGCGGATTCCCGGTTGCGGGCGACCGCGGCGTCGATGACGGCGTCCACCTCCACCGGGCGGGGATGCGGCAGCGACTCCGCCCCCTGCAACTTCGACAGGGTGATCAGCTCCGAGATCATCGATGACATCCGGGCCGTCTCCCGCTGCAGCCGGTGCCCGAAACGGGTGACGGCCACCGGGTCGTCCCCGGCGTCCACCAGTGCCTCGACCAGCAGGGAGATCGCACCGACCGGGGTCTTGAGCTCATGGGAGACATTCGCCACGAAGTCGCGGCGGGCGGACTCCATCCGCACGTTCTCCGAATTGTCCCAGGCGTAGACCACCACGAAGCGGTCATCGGCGGATGTCAGCGGCTGCGCGCGGACCAGCACCGAGAACACCGGGCGGTCCCGGAAGCCCGGGTGCGCCGGACTGTGCACGAGTTCGCGGGCGTCCGCGTCATCGAAGACGAGCTCCGCCAGCCGCCACACCTCCGGCACGAGTGCGCGGTCACGGACGACGCCGAGTTTCTCCGCCATCCGGTTGACCAGGATGACATCCTGTCGGTTGTCGACGACCGCCACGGCGGCGGGTGCGGTCTCGACCGCGAAGTGCATCACCTGGGCGATGGTGGAGAGTTGGTTGTGCGTGTCGCGCCGCTCCCGCTCCCCGCGTGCCCGCCGTTCACGGGCGCGGCGCCGCAGAACGGCGACGACCAGCGCCGCCCCCGCGGTGACCACCACCCCCAGCAGGACGCCGAGAACAAGTGCCGTCGACGTCCCCATCGGTTCTACTTACCGCCCTGCGCTGCCACTGCGGCCGCCCCCGCGGCCGCAGCCTCCGGATCGAGGTACTCGCCACCGGGGTTGGTGACCGTGCCGTCAGCGGTGAACCGGTAGACCAGTGGAATGCCGGTCGGGATGTTCAGACCGGCGATGTCCTCGTCGGAGATGTTGTCGAGATGCTTGACCAGGGCCCGCAGCGAGTTGCCGTGGGCGGCGACCATGACGGTCTCACCGGCCTCGAGGCGCGGCAGGATCTCGACGGTGAAGTAGGGGACGAGCCGCTTGACGACGTCGAGCAGGCACTCGGTACGCGGCGGGTTCTCGAGCCCCGCGTAGCGCGGGTCACCGGCCTGGGAGTACTCGGAGTCGTCGTCGAGCTCCGGCGGCGGGGTGTCGTAGCTGCGACGCCACGCCATGAACTGGTCGTCGCCGTACTTCTCCTTGGTCTCGGCCTTGTTGAGACCCTGCAGGGCACCGTAGTGGCGCTCGTTGAGGCGCCAGTCGCGGATCACGGGGATCCACAGGCGGTCGGCGGAGTCGAGGGCGAGGTGCGCGGTGGTGATCGCCCGGCGCAGCAGCGACGTGTACAGGATGCCGGGTTCGAGACCGGCGTCGGCGATGAGCGTGCCGGCGTTGCGTCCCTCCTCGCGGCCCTGGTCGGTGAGGTCGACGTCGACCCATCCGGTGAACTGGTTGGAGGCGTTCCACTGGCTCTGACCGTGGCGGAGCAGGATCAGTGTGCCGTTGCTGTTGTTGCTCATGGCCTTCATTCTGCCACGGGTGTGGCGGGGGTACAGCGGAGAGGACCGGTAACACCAGCCGGAGCCGGGCAGCTGCGCTCCGGGAGGCGCCTGACTCTCAGCTGTTCGGGGGCAGCGGGGCAGAGACCCCGGGTACCGGGGCGGCCGGGGCACCGGAGGTGTCCCCCACGGCCGACGCTGAATCAGGTCCCTCGTCCGCGTCGGGACGCAGCTTCCGGAACGCCTCGAGATTCCGGGTCGACTCGCCCCGGTCAAGCCGCCACGCCCACTCCCGGCGGATCGAGCCCTCGAAGCCACGCTCCAGGATGCGGTTGAAGTCACCGTCCGCCAACTCCAGCACCTGACCGAGAATCCGCTGCACATCCTCCGCGTCCAGTGCGTCGGTGAACTGCCCCACCAGGTAGATGTCCGAATTGTTGTCCAGGGTGTAGTGCACGCCGAACGACTTCCGGTTGTGCTGCAGCAGCATCCGGTACACGTCGGCGTGGTTCTCCTCCACCGCCCGGCAGACGAACGCCTCGACCCGTAGCCCGTTGGACTGCGGGATGAACAGCGTGTTCGTCTTCAGCCGGGCCTCCCCCGGCAGCTCGACCACGGCCACCCCGTCGGAGACCGAATACCCCGCACCGCCCTTGTCCGGTGCCCCGTCCGGGCCCCCGAGCGCGGCATCCAACAGGTCGGTGAGTTCATCGAGTGTCATGGTCCCGAATCTACCCCGGCCCACCGTCCGCCCGGGGCGACTTCACCGCGGCGGGACCCCACGCGGTCACCCCGGCCCCTGCGGCACACCGTGCGGCAACCGTTCCGCCGACTGCGCCACCCCGTCACCCAGCGCGCGGTCGTAGACCGCCTTCATCCGCTCGACCGTGGCGTCCCACGAGTAGACCGCCGCATGCCCGGGGGCCGCGGCACCCATGGCGATCCGCGTGGCATCGTCGATGACCAGTTTCTCGAGGGCCTCGGCCCACACCGACGGGTCGTGGCCGTCGACAAGCAGTCCGGACTCCCCCTCGGTGACGGTCAGCGGCAGTCCACCGACCCGGGCCGCCACGACCGGGGTGCCCGAGGCCTGCGCCTCCAGGGCCACCAGCCCGAAGGACTCGTTGTAGCTCGGCACGGCGATGATGTCGGCGGCCTGGTACACGGTCACCAGCTCCTCCGGTGGACGCGGCGCCAGGAACCGCACATAGCCGGACACCCCCAGCGCCGCCGCCAGATCATGCAGCTCATCGGGACGCTCCAGCCCGGTTCCCGAAGGCCCGCCGCAGATCACCACCCGGATGTTCTGCCCCGGATGGCGTCGGATCAGTTCGGCCGCGGCGCGCAGCAGGACATGCGGTCCCTTGAGCATCTGCAGGCGTCCGATGAACGCGATGACCTTCGCCCGCAGCGGGATGCCCAGTTCCCGACGGGCCCGCTCGGTCGCCCGGTCCGACCCCGGGGTGAACCGTTCGACGTCCACGCCCGGCGCGACGACGGCCAGTCGGTCGGGGTCGGCGTCATACGCCGCGATGATCGCAGCCGACTCCTCGGCCGTGTTGACGATGATCCGGTCGGCGTTGTCGATGATCTGCTGCTCACAGATCCGGCGCGACTCCGGCTCCGGGGTGTCGCCGTCGGCCAGGCCCAGGTTCTTCACCGCCGCCCACGTGTGCGCGGTGTGCACCAACGGAACCCCCCACAGGTCGCGGAGCAGCCAGCCGACCTGGCCGGACATCCAGTAGTGGGTGTGGATGAGGTCGTAGACCCCCGCGCCGGTGCGGGTGCAGGAGGTCTCCGGCACATCGGTACGGCTGGCCGCCTCACCGCGCACGAAGGCGATGACCGACCCGGTGAAGGCGGTCAGCTGGGTCGGCAGCGACTCCTTTGCCAGTCCCTCGAACGGCCCGGCGACGCAGTTGATGACCCGGAACCCCGGAGCGACCTCCACGACCTCTCCCTGGGAGGCCCTGGTCGCGCGGGTGAACACATCGACTTCCACACCGTGGGACGCCAGGTGGGAGGCGACGTTGCGGATGTAGACGTTCATACCCCCGGCGTCCCCGATACCCGGCTGTTCCAACGGGGAGGTGTGCATGGAGATCATCGCGACGCGCATGCCCCGGATAATAGTCAGTCCGGCAGGGCCACGCCGATCCACACCGGCTCGGGCACCAGTGACACTCCGAAGGCCGCGCGCACCCCGTCACGCACCGCGGTGGCCAGGTCGACGATGTCACCGGAGGACGCCGCCCCCCGGTTCGTCAGTGCCAGGGTGTGCTTCGTCGACAGGCCGGCCGGCGCGTCCTCCCGGATCCGCCAGCCCCTGGGGAATCCGGCGCGTTCGATGAGCCAGGCGGCGGAGAACTTGAACTGCGGCCGACCGTCCGCGGCGGTGCCGGCCGGGTAGCACGGCACGGTTCCGGCGACCCCGGGGCCGCAGTGCACGGCGATTCTGGCGGTGACCGCGTCCCTGGCGTCCGCCCCGGTGACGACGGGGTTGGTGAAGAAGGAGCCGGCGGACCAGGTGTCGTGATCGGCGGCGTCGAGGACCATGCCCTTGCCGCGGCGCAGGGCCAGCACCGCTTCACGCACCTCGGCGACCGGACGCCGCGGGTGGTCCTCGGACTGCTCCACCCCGAGTCGGCGTGCCAGTTCGCCGAAACGCAGCGGTACGGACAGTCCGTCGGTCGTCAGCCGGAACTCGACGGCGGTGACCACACCTCGGGCGGTGAACTTCAGGTTCGAATGTCGGTAGGACAGGTCGAGGGTCTCCGGGCCGACCCAGGCCGTGTCACCGGTGGTGCGGTCGAACAGCCGGACGCGGTGCAGCAGGCCGGCGACCTCGGCACCGTAGGCGCCGATGTTCTGCACCGGAGACGCGCCGACGGTGCCGGGGATGCCCGAGAGACACTCCAGTCCGCCGAGGTTCTGCCGCACCGACCAGGACACGAGATCATCCCAGACGGTACCGGCGGACGCCCGGACGATGACAGAGGTGGCGTCCTCCCCGACCACGGTGGGGGAATCGCCGGGCACGGGGACCACCGCGACCAGGTGCCCCACCTCTTCGCCGACGACGAGGTTCGATCCACCCCCGACGACGAGGAGCGGCACACCCGCCGCATCGAGGGCGCGGACCGTGGACGCGAGGGCGTCGGGTGTGGCGCACAACAGGGTCGCCGCCGGTTGTCCACCCACACGCAGGGTGGTCAGGTCGGCGAAGCCGGCGCCGGAGAGACGCACACCGGAAGTCGCGGACAGCGACGTCAGGAGGCCTGCAGGCACAGGACGGGGCACAGGACGGGGCACAGGGTCAGCGGAACTCACGTCGTTTACCGTAGTCTGATCGCATGACTACTCACATCGAAACCTCGGCCACGGTCAACGCGCCGGTCGAGAAGGTGTTCGCCGCTCTCAGCGACCGCGCGTACTGGGAGTATGACGCCCAGCACCTCTCCGACGAGCCCGGCGAGGTCAACGCCTTCGCCGCGGACTCCGGCATCGAGGTCACCCTCTTCGAGGTCCTGCCCACCGACGCCCTGCCCGAGGCCGTGCGTTCCATGGTCTCCCAGAACCTCAAGCTCAAGCGGGTCATCTCCTTCGGCGAGCTGACCGACGGCGTCTCCAACGGAGAGATGTCCGCGGAGATCAAGGGCGCCCCGGTGAAGTTCACCGCGGAGCTCACCCTCGTCGGCGAGAACGGCACCACCACCCTCGAGGCCGAGGCTGACGTGGACGTCATGATCCCGATGATCGGTGCGGTCATCGAGCCCAAGGTCTCCGACGCCGTCAAGGACATCCTGGTCAATGAGGCCGCCCTCATCGAGAAGTGGATCTCCGAGAACGCCTGACTTAGGTTGACCCGGCCTGATCCGGCCTGATCCACCCCTGCCACGATCCTGACCCGCCGCCCCCGTTCCCCGGAACAGGTACGGCGGGTTCTGCGCGCCGTGCACCGCCCCGGCAGGCCCCCGGACCTGTCCGTTCGCTGGCAACGACGGCCCGATTCCCCACCAGTCCACGCCCTCACCAGCCACCCCGGTGGCACCGCGTTCACCCCGTGGGCCACACTGGAACCCGTGACTCACGCATCTGACACATCCTCCGACAGCTGGGGCCGCTCCTCAGGGGCCGCCCCGACCGGTCGACCCGGTTACCCCGACGGCACCGTACCCGACCGGCGGGGCACCGGCGCCGGGCGGGGCCGCGGACGTGGGAGGGGCGTGAAGATCCTCGTCACCGTGGTCGTCGTGGTCCTCCTGCTGCTCGCCGCCGCCGAGTTCGGCCTGCGCTTCACCCTCAAGGGACGGGTGTCCGACGAACTGCGCGACTCCGCGACGGATCAGGGCATCGAGCTGTCCGGCGACCCGCAGGTGAGCTTCGGCGCTTCACCGATGCTGCTGGGCCTGGTGCGGGGCAGGATCCCCGAGATGACCGTAGACCTGCCCTCCAGCCTCAACATCAGCTACCGGGACAGTGACCGCTCGAAGCCCGTCGTCACCGGTCAGCCCGCCGCCACCCTCACCGCAAAAAACATGCAGGCCTCCGGTGACGATCCGACGGTCGGCGACCTCACCGTCGACACGGTCCTGCCGCAGGACTACCTCCTCGCCGTCCTGCAGAGGTCCATGTCCGGCGACGGCGGCGACGGCGGGAACCGGACGGCCGACGACAGCTCCGGTGCCGGTCTCCTCTCCGGTCTGATCCAGATCACCGGGGTGGACACCGACCCTGACGCCGGCACGCTCGACATTGAGATCAGCGGCGGCCTCGCCACCCTGTCCATGACCCCCTCGGCTGTCGACGGCGGCATGTCCTTCGAGGTGGCGGACCTGCAGATCTTCGGGATGAGCCTGCCGGACGACATGGTCGCCGGGCTCTCCGACTCCCTCACCCGGACCGTCGAGAAGACCGACAACCTGGAGATCACCCGGGTCTCGGTCACCGGCGACGGGCTTGAGGTCCGGCTGCACGGTTCCGACGTCAGGGTCGACGACATCGCCTCGGAGGTGGACTCCACCACCAACGCCACCATCAACGTCTGACGGGGTGCTCAGGCAGGGGGCTGACGGGGCTCTCAGGCGGGGGCCCCGGCCAGGATCTGCTCCGGCGAGGAGACACCCAGTCTCGTCGCCCCCGCGGCGAGCATCGCCACAGCGGTGGCCCAGTCGCGGATCCCGCCGGACGCCTTCACCCCCAGCCCGCCCGCCCGGCCGGGGCGCCGACCGACCTCGTCCGCCATGATCCGCACAGCGTCCACCGTCGCCCCGCCCGCAGGGTGGAACCCGGTGGAGGTCTTGACGTAGTCGGCACCCGCCGTCGCCGCGGCACGGCACGCCGTGCGCAGCCGCTCCTCGTCGAGCAGTGCGGACTCCAGTATCACCTTCAGCGTCACCGGCGCAGGCACCGCCTCACGCACCGTGACGATCTCACTGATCAACGCGTTGGCGTCCCCTGCCACCGCGTTGGCGATGTCGATGACCATGTCGATCTCCCGCGCACCGCCGGACACCGCCAGCCGGGCCTCGCTCGCCTTGACCAGCGGGTGGTGCTTACCGGACGGGAAACCCACGACCGAGGCGACCACGAGAGACTCCGGAACACCGCGCAGTGGCAGCATCGACGGGGAGACGCACACCGCACCGCATCCCAGCCTGACAGCGTCCGACACGAGGACGTCGACGTCGGAGTGGGACGCCTCGGGTCGGAGCAGTGTGGCGTCCATGACCGCGGCGACCTGATCCCGCGACGGTGGACCGGGCACTCGAGCGGGCACCGGACCGG
>NZ_CACZOO010000090.1 GCF_902782855.1 uncultured Corynebacterium sp. | reverse complement strand
GTGAATCCTGCGAACTCCCCCAGGGCAGGAATGCAGCAAGGGTAAGCGGGCTCTGGCGGGTGCGTGAGGTCCGTTCTACTTTTCGGGGGCGGGCCGGTCGGGGAGTGCGGGGGAGAGGAGTGAAAGGACGGGTTCCGCGACGGTGCGCGACGACCGTGCCGGAGGGGAGCACCCGGAACCGCGCGGGCGGAACCGTGTGTCCGGCACCGCACTGACATCCACGACAGCCGGGCACTAGACTTGCGGGCGGAAAACCACCCTGCCCCTGCAACGCGAGGAGGTCCCGCGGGACCATGAAGCTGACCGAAGCCAACACCGACCGACTGCTCTCCCTCAAGGACGAGGTCACCGCGTCCTACCGGGAGCTCAAGGACCGCAACCTCAGCCTGAACCTCACCCGCGGCAAGCCCTCCGCCGAGCAGCTCGACCTCGGTGAGTCACTCCTGGCCCTGCCCGGCGAGGGCGACCACGTCCTCGCCGACGGCACCGATGTCCGCAACTACGGTGGCGGCGACGGCATCCGCGAGATCCGGGAGCTGTGGGCCGAGGTGCTCGGCATCCCCGCTGATCTGGTCATCGCCGGGGACGCCTCCAGCCTCAACATCATGTTCGACCTCATCTCCTGGTCGCACACCTTCGGTAACAACGACTCGCAACGCCCCTGGTCGGCGGAGGAGACCGTGAAGTGGATCTGCCCGGTCCCCGGCTACGACCGACACTTCGCCATCACCGAGACCTTCGGCTACGAGATGGTCACCGTGCCCATGAACGAGGACGGCCCCGACGTGGACGCCGTGCGCGAACTCGTCAAGGACCCGCAGGTCAAGGGCATGTGGCTCGTCCCGGTGTTCTCGAACCCGACCGGCTACACCGTCTCCCGCGAGGTCGCCGGGGCACTGGCGTCGATGGAGACCGCCGCCCCCGACTTCCGTATCGTCTGGGACAACGCCTACGCCGTGCACACCCTCACCGACGACTTCCCGGAGATCCTCGACATCGTCGGCATCGCCGCGGGAGCAGGCAACCCGAACCGTTTCTGGGCGATGTCCTCGACCTCGAAGATCACCCTCGCCGGCGCGGGTGTCGCGTTCCTCAACTCCTCGGAGGAGAACCTCGACTGGTACCGGAGGATCGCGAACGTCCGCGGCATCGGCCCTAACAAGGTCAACCAGCTCGCCCATGTCCGCTACTTCGGCGACGCCGAGGGGGTGCGCTCGGTCATGCGCAAGCACGCCGGCATCCTCGGCCCGAAGTTCCGTGCGGTCACCGAGATCCTGGCCCGTCGTGGCCTCGGTGACCTCGGGGTCGCTGAATGGACCCATCCGGAGGGCGGTTACTTCATCTCGGTCAACGTCGTTGACGGCACCGCGAAGCGGGTCGTGGATCTGGCGAAGGACGCGGGCATCGCCCTGACCGGTGCCGGCTCGGCATACCCGTTGAAGAACGACCCGGACGACCGCAACCTGCGTCTCGCCCCGTCCCTGCCGCCGCAGGATGAGGTCGAGGTGGCGATGGACGGTGTCGCGACCTGCATGCTGCTCGCCGCGATCGAGGCCGCCGAGTCCGGTCGGGCCGCGAAATAGGCGCGTGATCGGGCTGTGAATCTCGAGGAGACGACCTTCTGGGCGGGCGATCTGCTCCCCGGTGAGCCGCGGACGAGCACCCGTCGGGTCGTCCAGGGTTTTCCGGAGTTCACCGTCGCCGATGTACCCGTCGGTGGGCGGGAGGACCCGGAGGACCCCACCGCCCCCGCCGAGACGGTCGCCATGACCCTCGACGCCGCCCGGATTGAACCGGGCCTCGTCACCGACGACGGTGCTGACCTGCGTGTGGAGTTCATCACCGTGACCTCCGGGCACACCCGGGCCGCGGCGGACCTGGTCTGTGCGGCGGCGACGATGATCGCCCAGGATCCGCACCGGCGTTCCCCGCAGCCGGGTCTGCTGATGCCTGACCTGGGATGGCACGTCGATGAGACGATGACGGCGAAGCACGGGCTGCTCATCCCGCCGTTCCTCTGGGAGGACGGCGTCCCGAACGTGCACGAGATCGACTACGGCGGTCGGCACGGCGGGGGTACCTCCCACGACTGGACCCATCCGGGGCGGATGACGGTCGTCGCACAGCTGGTGATGCTCACCGACGCGGAGTTCGCTGTGGCGACGTCGCAGGGCCTGGGCGCGGTACAGCAGCGGCTGCTGGACGCCGGGACCGACCTCAACGACGTCTGGCGGTAGCCCGCCCGGTAGCGCGCCCGACCCGCGTCCGGCGTCCTTGTACTCTGGTGCCCGTGGCTCTCTACAGGAAATACCGGCCGGCGACTTTTGCAGAGGTCGTCGGGCAGGAACATGTGACCGAACCGCTGTGCACCTCGTTGGACAGCGGCAGGATCAACCACGCGTACCTGTTCTCCGGGCCGCGCGGCTGCGGCAAGACGTCCTCGGCGCGCATCCTCGCCCGCTCCCTGAACTGCGTGGAGGGGCCGACGTCGACCCCTTGCGGGGTGTGCGACTCGTGTGTGGCGCTCGCTCCGGGTGGGGCGGGCACCCTCGACGTCACGGAGCTGGACGCCGCGACGCACAACGGCGTCGACGACATGCGTGAACTGCGTGACCGCGCGTTCTACGCCCCGGCGGAGTCCCGCTACCGTGTCTTCATCATCGATGAGGCGCACATGATCTCCTCCGCCGGGTTCAACGCCCTGCTGAAGATCGTGGAGGAGCCGCCGGAGCATCTCATCTTCATTTTCGCGACGACCGAGCCGGAGAAGCTCCTCCAGACGATCCGGTCGCGCACCCACAACTACCCCTTCCGCCTGCTGACCCCGCCGGCCATGCGCGGTCTGCTGGAGAGGATCTGCGGTGAAGAGGGGGTGGTCGTAGAGGACGCCGTCTACCCGCTGGTCATCCGCGCCGGAGGCGGTTCCCCGCGTGACTCCCTGTCGATCCTGGACCAGTTGCTCGCCGGTGCCGGCCCGGAGGGGGTGACGTACCGGCGGGCCGTGGCGCTGCTGGGGGTCACCGATTCCACCCCTATCGACCGCGCGGTGGACGCGTTGTCCGTCGCCGACCAGGCGGGACTG
>NZ_CACZOO010000089.1 GCF_902782855.1 uncultured Corynebacterium sp. | reverse complement strand
CGGGAAACGGACCGTGCGGACACGGTTCCGCGAGCCTCTGTCCACAAGGGTCGGGTTGTCCACAGGGTCCTGGGCTTTTGCGCTCCGATGCGACGGCGACGTCCCGGCGCCGTGCCACAGTTCCCCCATGACACGAGACACACCGAAGACCCGCAACCTCCGAACAGTGGGCGCCGCCGGGGAGGACGAGGCAGCGGCCTGGTTCACCGCCCGCGGGTACATCCTGCTGGAACGCAACTTCTTCACCGCCCGCGGTGAGGTGGACATCATCCTGCGCACCCCACCCGACCATCCGGACCATCCGGCGCTGGTGTTCGTGGAGGTGAAATGGCGGCTCGACGACCGCTACGGCGTCGGGGCGGAAGCGGTGACCCCGGCGAAGCTCCGGGCCATGCGCGTCGCGGCTGCGCGGTGGCTCGAGCAGAATCCGGGGCATCACCCCGGCGGCCCCGACTCCTGCGGCACGGTGCGCTTCGACGTCCTGGACATCACGGCCGGGGAGATCACCCACTACGAGGGGGTGGAGTGATGGTCACCGTCAGCAACCGGTCGCCGGTGCGGGTGGGGCAGGCCCGCAGTGTGGGGCTCGACGGGCTCACCGGGATCCCCGTCACCGTCGACTGCGACATCAGTCGCGGGCTGCCGGGGATGAACATCGTCGGACTGGGGGACACGGCAGTCGTCCAGGCCCGCGACCGGGTCCGTTCCGCCGTGATCAACAGTGGGTTGCAGTGGCCGAAGTCGCGGGTCGTGGTGAGTCTGTCCCCGGCGTCGGTGCCGAAGACCGGGTCAGGCTTCGACCTGCCGATGGTGCTGGCGATCCTCGCCGCCCAGGGGATGGTCCACCCCGCCGACATCACCGACGCCGCCGTCATCGGTGAGCTCGGGCTCGACGGTACGGTGCGCGGTGTCTCTGGAGTCCTGCCGATGGCGCTGGCCGCCCGGGAGTCCGGGGTGGCACGTCTCGCGGTACCCGCCGACAACCTCGTCGAGGCGTCGCGGGTTCCCGGCATCCGGGTCACGGGGCTGGACCACCTGACACAACTGGTGAGGTGGGCGACCGGGGAGGAATCCGGTGGCACCGTCCCCGTGCCGTCGGAGAACACCGGGGCAGCGGTACCGGACCTCAGCGAGGTCACGGGGCAGCCGGTGGCCCGCCGTGCCCTGGAGACCGCTGCGGCCGGTGGACACCACCTGTGGCTGTCGGGTCCGCCGGGCTCCGGAAAGTCCATGTTGGCGGAGAGACTCCCCGGGATCCTCCCGCCGTTGGACGACACCGAACAGCTGGAGGCCGCGGCGGTCCATTCCATCGCCGCGGAGAAGGGCGATCTCGACGGAATCTGGCGCCGGACCCGGCCGTTCGTCGCGCCACACCCGTCCCTGACCCTGCCGGCGCTGACCGGTGGTGGATCGGGGCGGATCAGGCCCGGGGCGGTGAGTCTGGCCCACCATGGCGTCCTCTTCCTCGATGAGGCGCCGGAGGTGTCACGTCCGGTGCTGGAGGGACTGCGGGTACCGATGGAACGCGGCACCGTGTCGGTCGAACGGGTCCGCCGCACCCTCGTCCTCCCGGCGCGGTTCCAGCTCGTCATCGCTTCGAACCCCTGTCCGTGCGGGGCGGAGGAACCGGCGGAGTGCGTCTGCCGGGGAGGGGTGCGTGACAGATACCTGCAGCGGATCTCGGGTCCGCTGCGCGACCGGATCGACATCACCGCCACCACCGGGGGAAACCGGTCGGCGACAGTCAGCGGGGACTCTGCGGAGAGCTCGGCGGTGGTACGGGATCGGGTCTGCGAGGCCCGCGCCCGTGCCGTGTCGCGCTGGTCGGGGCGCCGGGAGGATCCGCCCTGGCGTACCACGGCGGATGTCCCGGGGCCGGTGCTGCGACGGGACTTCCCCGCCGGGGACGCGGCGATGCTGGTCCTGGAGGACCAGTTGCGGCGCGGGGTGCTGTCACAGCGTGGGGTGGACCGCAGCCTCCGGGTGGCGTGGACTTTGACGGATCTCGCCGGCGGGCGCCGGCCGGGCGTCGGAGACGTGATGGACGCGGTGGAGATGTTCACCGGGACCGTGGAGGGGGTGGGACAGTGACCGTGGTCAACATCGACGGGCAGCAGCGCGACCGGAGACGCGTCCGCGCCTGGGCGGTGCTGCGCCGACTGGTGGAGGCGTCCCGTACCGATGTGGTGCGGCTGCTGTGGCCTGACGGGGACGCTGAGGCTCCTGCCCGGGTGACGCAACTGGTCGAGATGCTGCGTGAGGGGGATCCGTCCCTGCCCGCCGGTCTGCAGGGGCTCACGGTGGAGCGGACCTCGCAGGTGACGCAGCAGGCGACTGCGGATCTGCAGTGGGCGCGGGCGAACCGGTGGCGGCTGATCACCCCGGATGATGCGGAGTGGCCGACCCGCCGGCTCGAGGAGTCGTTCGGGGTGACCGGGGATCTGACCGGTCCGGCGGACCCCGGCGGTGCCGCCGGTCGTGGGACCGGCGGTGATCCGGGCGTGCGTGGTCGGGCGGCCCGACCGTTCGCCCTGTGGGCATGTGGTCCGGCGGAGCTGGCGCCGACGGTGGAACGCAGTGTCGCGCTGGTGGGTACACGTTCGTCGACGACCTACGGTAACCGCACCACCCACCGCTTCGCCGGGGAACTCGCCGGGGCCGGGTACACTGTCGTCTCCGGCGGGGCGGTGGGCATCGACACCGCCGCCCACCGCGGCACCCTGGAGGCGTCGGGGACCACCGTGGCCGTGGCCGCCGGTGGGCCGGGGGAGATCTACCCGCGGGTGAATGAGGACCTGTTCCGGCGCATCGCGCACCACGGCCTGGTCGTCACAGAGTATCCGCCGATGACCCGACCCGCCCGCCACCGGTTCCTCACCCGGAACCGACTGGTCGCGGCACTGACCAGGGGGACCGTCCTGCTCGCAGCGGGGCACCGCTCCGGGGCCGTGAACACCGCGAACTGGGCGGACGCCATGCTCCGCCCCGTCATGGTGCTGCCCGGACCGGTGGACTGCGCCCAGTACGTCGGCTGTCACAGACGCATCCGGGACGGAGCGGGGACCCTGGTCACCACGACCACGGAGGTACGGGAGATCCTCGAGCCGATCGGCAGCGTGGACCCGGACCTGCAACTCGATCTGGAGTTCACCGCCAGCCCGGTACAGCAGCTCAGCCGTGACCAGCTCGCCGTGTTCGACGCCTGCGGAATCGGCTCCGACGACACCGGACGGCTGGAACAGATCGCCGCGGAGACCGGTCTGCCGGTGAACGCGGTGGTCCGTACCGTCGGTGAGTTGGAAGGCACCGGTCTCGTGGTGCGTCGAGGGGACCGCTGGGTGAAGAACGACAGGTGACCAGTCACCTTCAAGCACAGTGGTCTACTCTGGCCACATGAGTTCCAGCGAGTGCACCGACATGGCTCGGGCCGTCGACGGCTACCTGGAGTACCTCGAACTCGTCAAAG
The DNA here is from genome assembly GCF_902782855.1 of uncultured Corynebacterium sp. Lineage (GTDB taxonomy): Bacteria > Actinomycetota > Actinomycetes > Mycobacteriales > Mycobacteriaceae > Corynebacterium. The sequence continues at coordinate 13,370 of NZ_CACZOO010000089.1, read as the reverse complement.
GCCGCTCGGCCAACACGGTCCGCGCCTACGGCGCTGACCTGCGGGCAGCCTTCGAGACCGTGGACTCCCTGGACGGTTTCACCCTCGACCACTGCCGTGACGTCCTGGACTGGGCGGTGGAGAACGGTGACGCGAAAGCCACCCTCGCCCGCATCGCCTCAAGCCTGCGCGGCTTCGGCGCCTGGCTCGTCCACACCGGCGCCCTGCGGGTCAACCCCGCAGCCGGACTGCAGACCCCGAAGACCACCCGAAGCCTGCCGCGGGTGCTGCGGGACGACCAGGTCCAGGGAGTCCTCGAGCGGGCGAAGTCGCATGCCCACCGGGCGGCCGCCGACGGCGACCCGGGCTCCACACCCAGGGACGTCCGTGACTGGGCGATACTCGAGGTCCTCTACGCCACCGGCATCCGCGTCTCCGAACTCGCGGGCGCTGACGTCCGTGACCTCGGCGGTAACGGGGACCCCGGGGCGCGCAGCCTCCGGGTGGTCGGCAAGGGTGACAAGACCAGGGTCGTCCCCTTCGGCCATACCGTGGAGGCCGCGCTCCGTGAATGGCTCGCGGTGCGCACCGCGCTGCTGCCGACCGCCGGACAGGCCGGGGACCCCTCCCGTCCGGCACAGCCGGCCCTGTTCCTCGGCACCAGAGGCGGACGCATCGACGTACGGCAGGTCCGCACCATCGTCCACCACGCCACCGGTGGGGCGGGAGTGCCGGAGATCGCCCCACACGGTCTGCGTCACTCCGCAGCCACCGCAGTCCTCGACGGGGGTGCGGACCTGCGCGTCGTTCAGCAGCTGCTCGGGCACAGTTCCATGAACACGACCCAGATCTACACCCACGTCGGAAACGAGCGACTACGCGCCGTCTACCGGCGGGCACATCCCCGGTCCGGTTCCGTGGACTGAACCAGCCTCACCGCCACAGCCGCACCCGCACCGGACCCAGCAGCGTCAGGGGATCGACGTAACGCTCCGGCTCTGCCACCGGTGGCCCCTGCACCGCACCCCAGTGCAGACCCGGGTCGCGCCGGGCGCTCTCCGGCAGTGCCGCACCATCGGCCAGGATACCGAGAACATCACCCCGGCCCACCGTATCGCCGGGCCCGACCCGTGCGAGAACCGGTTCATAGGTGGTGCGCAGGCCGTTGCCGTGGTCCACGGACACGGTCGGTGTCCCCGCGACAACGCCCGCGAAACGCACCGTGCCTGCGGCGCCGGACCTGACCGGGGTGCCGGGTGCGGCATCCAGATCGACGCCGCGGTGGCCGGGCATCCAGTTCTGCGCGGGGATGTCGGCCGGGACGAGGACGGTACCGGGCACCGGGCGGACATGGCCCGCGACCGGTGACGATCCCGGCGCTGCGGCGGCAGGCACCGTGACGAGACCCATGCCCAGTGCAACAGTCAACGCCGCGCCCGCCGCGCCCGCCGCGCGGGCCGGGCCGGGGATCCGGGCCCGGGACAGGCGCCGGAGCGGAACGACGACAGGGAATCTGCGGCGGGACGGTACGGTCGTGACGGACATCTTCCCATCGTGACGGACAGTCGACCTCACCGCCAGGGGGTCCGGGAAATGTGGACAACCCCGGCGACGTTGTCCACAGGTGCTGCGGGGACTTGGCGAAACCGGATGGCCAGGGTAGAGTCGCACTCTGCAGTATGCCCGGCCGGTGGTCGGCGGGACTGTCGCGCGGATCGTCACCTCACACGCAGAGGCCGGTCGGTGCAGGCCCCGCACCATTCACGGACACAGGTCCAGGTGTGCTGACATCGCGCAGGTTCAGCGTGATCCGAACAAGGCCCGTCCGTCAACGGTGCCCTCCTGCTTCAAGGAGGGTTTACTGGGCGGGGACAATCCGGGATACCTGCCAGGTCAGCCGGTGTACGACCACGTCACGAGGACGCGGCGCACCCGGCCGAGAAAACCGTCACCCCTAGACTTTCGAAAGCGAGGAAGGGGAGAGGCACCCGGCACCGGAAGCGGCGCCCGGGCAGCGTGCTCCCCTGAACCACACATGGCTGTTGTCACCATGCGAGAACTGCTGGACGCCGGCGTCCACTTCGGTCACCAGACCCGTCGGTGGAACCCGAAGATGCGTCGTTTCATCTTCACCGACCGTAACGGCATCTACATCATCGATCTCCAGCAGACGCTGACCTTCATCGACGAGGCCTACGAGTTCGTCAAGGAGACCGTCGCCCACGGCGGAAACATCCTCTACGTCGGCACCAAGAAGCAGGCCCAGGAAGGTATCGCCTCCGAGGCCGAGCGCGTCGGCATGCCCTACGTCAACCACCGTTGGCTCGGCGGCATGCTCACCAACTTCCAGACTGTCGCCAAGCGTCTCCACCGCCTCAAGGAGCTGCAGGCCATGGAGGCGGCCGAGGACGGCTACGCCGGCCGCACCAAGAAGGAAATCCTCATGCTGACCCGCGAGCGCAACAAGCTTGAGCGGGTCCTGGGCGGCATCGCGGACATGTCCAAGGTCCCGTCCGCGCTGTGGATCGTCGACACCAACAAGGAGCACATCGCGGTCGCCGAGGCCAAGAAGCTCAACATCCCGGTCGTCGCCATCCTCGACACCAACTGCGACCCCGACGTCGTCGACTTCCCGATCCCGGGGAACGACGACGCCATCCGCGCCACCAACCTGCTGACCTCCGTCATCTCCTCCGCCGTCGAGGAGGGCCGTAAGGTCCGCGCCGAGCGCCAGGCCGCCGCCGCGAAGGAGACCGCCGGCGACGCCGAGGTCGCCGCCGTCGTCGTCGAGGCTGAGCAGGAGAACTCCGAGAACGCCGCCGAGATCGCCGAGGCAGAGGTCAAGGCCGAAGAGGCCGCCCCCTCTGCCGAGTAGTACCCCCACCAGGTAGAACCGGTCGGGGACACACACTGACACCCCGACCCTCCAACCACGCACAAGGAGGAACGCCACACATGGCGAACTACACCGCCGCTGATGTCAAGAAGCTCCGCGAGCTCACCGGCTCCGGCATGATGGCCTGCAAGAAGGCTCTCGACGAGGCCGAAGGCGACTTCGAGAAGGCTGTCGAGATCCTTCGCATCAAGGGTGCCAAGGACGTCGGAAAGCGGGCCGAGCGCACCGCCGCCGAGGGGCTGATCGCCGTCTCCGGTGCCACGATGATCGAGATCAACTCGGAGACCGACTTCGTCGCGAAGACCGAGGAGTTCATCGCCTTCGCGAACCACGTCGCCGAGGCCGCCGCCGTGGCCAAGGCCAACTCCGCCGAGGAGCTCGCCCAGGTCACCGTCGACGGCAGGACCGCCCAGGAGGCTCTCGATGAGCTCTCCGCCAAGATCGGTGAGAAGCTGCAGCTGCGTCGCGCCGTCACCCTCGAGGGTGACAAGGTCGCCGTCTACCTGCACCACCGTTCCGCCGACCTGCCGCCGGCCGTCGGCGTGCTCGTCGCCTACACCGGTGACGACGAAGCCGCTGCCAAGGGCGCCGCCATGCAGGTCGCCGCGCTCAAGGCCCAGTACCTGACCGACGCCGAGGTCCCGGACGAGGTCAAGGCCAAGGAGCGGGAGATCGCCGCCGCCACCGCCCGTGAAGAGGGCAAGCCGGAGAAGATCATCCCGAACATCGTCGAAGGCCGCCTCAAGGGCTTCTTCAAGGATGTCTGCCTCCTGGACCAGCCCTCCGTCACGGAGTCCAAGAAGACCGTCAAGCAGGTCCTCGACGCCGCCGGCGTGACCCTCACCGGTTTCGTCCGCTTCGAGGTCGGCCAGCACTAGCGGCTCACGGCTCTTCCACGGCACCCGCCGTCGCCCGGACTCCCCGGGGGACGGCGGGTGCCGTCGTGTGTCTACCCGGGTTCCCCTGGCAGTGCGGTACCCCCGTGGCGGTCGCACGGACGTTCCCCCGGCAGGCTAGGATGGACCACCGGGCTACATGCCAGACCCCTTCCTCCCCCGACCTTCCAAGGAGATCCCACGGTGACTGCCAGCGAGAATTCCGACCGACGACCCGGCTTCAAGCGGGTGATGCTCAAGCTCGGCGGGGAGATGTTCGGTGGCGGCAGGGTGGGGGTGGACCCCGACGTCGTCGAGAACGTCGCCCGGCAGATCGCAGAGGTCGCCCGGACCGGCGCGGAGATCGCCGTGGTCATCGGCGGCGGCAACTTCTTCCGTGGCGCCGAACTGCAGCAGCGGGGGATGGACCGCGCACGGTCGGACTACATGGGCATGCTCGGCACGGTCATGAACTGCCTGGCACTGCAGGACTTCCTCGAGAAGCAGGGCATCGACACCCGCGTCCAGACCTCCATCAACATGGCACAGGTCGCGGAGCCGTATCTGCCGTTGCGCGCCGTGCGTCACCTGGAGAAGGGACGCGTGGTGATCTTCGGCGCCGGCATGGGCCTGCCGTACTTCTCCACGGACACGACAGCGGCGCAGCGTGCGCTGGAGATCGGCTGTGAGGTACTGCTCATGGCCAAGGCCGTCGACGGCGTCTACAGTGACGACCCCCGAACCAACCCGGAGGCGGAGCTCTTCACGGAGATCAGCCACGGCGAGGTCATCGAGCGGGGGCTCAAGGTCGCCGACGCCACCTCCTTCAGCCTGTGCATGGACAACCGGATGCCGATGCTCGTCTTCAACCTGCTCACCGAGGGGAACATCGCCCGTGCGGTCGCCGGCGAACGGATCGGCACCCTGGTCTCCACCCCCTCCGTACAGGGCTGACCCACACACTTTCGACCGGGGCCGCCCCGGTAACCTGGTACATTCACCGTAGAAAACCTATCCGAGGACGAGGACCTTCCCATGATTGACGACACCCTGCTCGACGCCGAAGACCACATGAGCCGCTCCGTGGAGCATGTGCGGGAGGACCTGACCACCATCCGTACCGGCCGGGCGAACCCCGCGATGTTCAACGGCGTCTTCGCCGAGTACTACGGCGCACGCACCCCGATCACCCAGATGGCGACGATCAGTGTCCCGGAGCCGAGGATGCTCATCATCAAGCCCTACGAGATGTCGGTGATGCAGGAGATCGAGAACGCGATCCGCAACTCCGATCTCGGCGTCAACCCCACGAACGACGGTCAGGTGCTGCGTGTCACCATTCCGCAGCTCACCGAGGAGCGTCGTCGGGACCTGGTGAAGGTTGCGCGCGGCAAGGGGGAGGACGCCAAAATCTCCATCCGCAATATCCGCCGCAGGGGCATGGACGCCCTGCAGAAGATCCAGAAGGACGGCGAGGCCGGCGAGGATGAGGTGAAGGCCGCCGAGAAGGAGCTCGACAAGATCACCCAGGACTACGTCGCACAGGTCGACGGTGTCGTAGCGGCCAAGGAAAAGGAGCTGATGGAGGTCTAGTGGACTCCCATCCTGATTCCGGCCGGAGACATCTTCCGCAGCCGAAGAATTCCGCCGGACGCTCCCTGCCCGTCGCCATCAGCGTCGGGGTGGGCCTCGGTGCCCTGGTGATCGCCTGCCTGGTGATCCCTTACGCGTGGTATCCGCTCATCGCGGTCGCCATGGCCCTGGCCACATGGGAGGTCACCCGTCGCCTCGGAGAACACGGCTACGATGTCCAGTTCCCCGTTCTCCTGCTGGGTGGTCAGGCGATCATCTGGCTGTCCTGGCCCTTCGGGGCGACCGGACTCCTGTCCGCCTTCGGGGTGTCCGCCCTGGTGACGGTCGTCGCGCGGCTGTTCCACCACGGTCGGACCGTGAAGCCGGAGAACTGGCTGCGGGACGCAGGCGTCTCCCTTTTCGTCCTCATCTGGATCCCGTTGTGCGGGGGGTTCGGGGCGATGCTCTCACTGATCTCCCGGGACGATGTCTCGGGCTGGGCGTTCATCGCCACTTTCATGCTGTGTGTCGTCGCCTCCGACGTGGGTGGATACGCCTCCGGGGTATTCTTCGGCAGTCACCCGATGGCACCGGCGATCAGCCCGAAGAAGTCCTGGGAGGGCTTCGCCGGGTCCGTCATCTTCGCGGCGGTCGTCGGAATGATCTGCATGGTGACCCTGCTGAAGTACCGGGAGCCGGTGCACTACCTTGCCGGGCTCGCCCTCGGCGCCGGACTGTCGCTGTGCGCTGTCCTCGGTGACCTGGTGGAGTCCCAGTTCAAGCGGGACCTGGGGATCAAGGACATGTCGGCGATGATCCCGGGGCACGGCGGCATCATGGACCGCATCGACGGCATGCTGCCCGCTGCGATGCTGACCTGGGTCATGCTGAACACCGTGTCCTAGAACGACCCGGAACGACCCGGAACGACCCGGGGGAGTGCCCCGGATGGCAGTGCCCGGTTGCCCGGGCGGGTCACTTCCCGCCCTTCACCTGGTGCCGCAGCTGGATGATCCGGACCGTGCCGATACTGGCCGCCACCAGTGCACCGCCGACTGCAGCGATGAGCATGCCGACGCCGATCGGGAAGTTCCAGGTCCAGAAGAAGACCGTGAGCTCGGCACTGTGGCCGTTCTGCAGGATGAACACCAGCAGCAGGACGAGGACCACCGCCCCGATGATCAGTGCGACCCAGGTTGATCCCGCCACAGTGCGGGTGACATCCCGGCCCGGGGGAGACGGACGGGGGGCGTCGTCCCCCGTGGTGGTGGCGTCGGAACCACCGGTGTCGGCGGAGGGCGCGGTGGAGGGCGCGGCATCCGCCGGGTCATCGCCGACCGTGGGGTCGGGGGAGACGGGGATGTCCTTGGTGGGGGACTGCCCCTCAGGCAGTCCCTGATCCTTGTTCGTCATGGCGCCCCATCATAGGCGTCCCGCCGGTCCTGCGGTGTGCGGGACGCGTCACGATGTGTCTGACCCCCCGGTGAAGTGCAATAATGGGCCAATCATGGCTGAACCCTTACAACTGCAGTTCCGTGCCCCGACCCGCGGCATGCCCCCGACCCACCTGGCCGATCTCACCGATGAGGAGGTCAGGGCCACACTGAAGGACGCCGGTCTCCCCGGCTTCCGGGCCAACCAGATCGCCCGGCAGTACTATGGCCGCCTCGAGGGTGATCCCATGGCGATGACCGATCTGCCGGAGGGCCTGCGTCCGTCGGTGAGGGACGCCCTGTTCCCGACGCTGATGGACCCGGTGCGCCACATTGCCTGTGACGACGGACAGACCAGGAAGACCCTGTGGAAGCTGCATGACGGGACCCTGCTGGAGTCCGTCCTGATGCGTTACCCTGACCGGGCGACGCTGTGCATCTCCTCCCAGGCCGGCTGCGGTATGGCCTGCCCCTTCTGCGCCACCGGTCAGGGCGGACTGGACCGTAACCTGTCCACCGCGGAGATCGTCGAGCAGGTCCGAGCCGCGGCGAAGTCCATGCGCGACGGTGACGTCGAGGGTGGCGAAGGCCGCCTGTCGAATATCGTCTTCATGGGTATGGGTGAGCCGCTGGCCAACTACAGACGCGTCGTCGCGGCGATCAGGCGGATCACCTCGCCGTCGCCGGAGGGCTTCGGCATCTCCCAACGCAACATCACCGTGTCCACCGTGGGCCTGGCCCCGGCGATACGCCGCCTGGCGGACGAAGGCATGCACATGCGCCTGGCGGTGAGTCTGCACTGCCCGGACGACGAACTGCGGGACACGCTCGTCCCGGTCAACAACCGGTGGGCCATCGACGAGGTGCTCGACGCCGCGGCATACTACGCCGAGAGCTCGGGTCGGCGGGTGTCCATCGAATACGCGCTCATCAGGGAGGTCAACGACCAGCCGTGGCGGGCTGACCTGCTGGGCAGGCGCCTGAAGAAGAAGCTGGGCAACCAGGTGCACGTCAACCTCATCCCGTTGAACCCGACACCTGGTTCGGAGTGGGACGCGTCCCCGAGGCCGGTGCAGGACGAGTTCGTCCGTCGTGTCAATGCGCAGGGCGTCGCCTGCACTGTGCGTGACACACGCGGTCAGGAGATCGCCGCGGCCTGTGGCCAGCTCGCCGCCGAGGAGCGGTAGGCTCCCACACAGTAGGGCCCCACAGTAGGGCCCCACAGTAGGGCCCGGAGCGCAGAAACCCCCGACCACCGCGCGTGGAGCGTGGTGGTCGGGGTGGGGCCCGGCCGGATCTACCCCCGGCCGGCTGAGCCGATGACCGTCGGACCTACTTGTGGGCCAGACCGTGCGGCGGGGTGGGGACGTTCTCCACGCCGTCGACACCGACGCCGGGGAGGTTCCAGGCACGCAGTTCGGCGGTGGTGAGGTCACCGAAGCGACCGGTGAGGGTGTTCTGTTCCTCGACCCAGTTCGGCTCGATGTGACCGGCCGGCTTGTTGTGTGAGGTCACCGTGGTGCGGTTGGGGTGGAGCTTCCGGTTCGGTGCGGAGTGCCGGGCGTAGAGGGTCACGCCGACGAGGACGGCCAGACCGAGCACGACCACGTAGATGTCCTCGACCTTGCCGTGGTGGTTACCGAAGAGGAATCCGAACATGCAGACTCCGGCGACGTAACCGATGATGATCGTGGTCTTCCGCGGGAACTGGTGCCAGCCCCACGCGGCGGACGGCTCATCCTCGGTGGAAACACCCTTGTACACTTCGACCTTCGTGCCGTGGTCAGCCACTTCGAGATCCTCCTGAAGTACGTGGCAGTAGTCACCTGCCAGATTTGGTGCCCCCATTGTTGCACATCGCCCGCGCGGGAACGAACATCACCCGGAATGCCGGGGGCACCAAGGGGTAGTTGATGGTGCGGTGGGGACCCCTTCGGGGCAGTCGTGACCCTTCACAGCCCCCGTGCAGCCGTCCGTGGAACAATGGTCCGGGTGAAAACGCGTGTAATGGTGCTCGGCAGCACCGGATCCATCGGCACACAGGCCCTGGACATCATCGCGGACAATCCCGACCTGTTTGAGCTCGTCGGGGTGTCCGCCCAGGGTTCGCGCCCAGAACTCCTTCTTGAACAGGCACGGAGGTTCTGCCTCGCCCCGTCGCATGTCGCGGTGGCCAGTGACGTCGCCGCCGACCTGCTCGACCGGGAGCTCGACGGTCACGTCATCCGGGGCACACATTCCCCCCGTCGTCTCGTCGAGCAGGCGGGCGAGTTCGGATGTGACGTCGTCCTCAACGCCCTCGTCGGTTCACTCGGCCTCGACGCGACCCTCGCCACGCTCCAGGGTGACGTCCGCCTCGCGCTCGCGAACAAGGAGTCTCTCGTCGCCGGTGGTGACCTGGTGCTGGAGACCGCGTCCGGGGGGCAGCTCGTGCCGGTGGACTCCGAGCACTCCGCGATCGCCCAGTGCCTGCGCGCCGGTTCCCGCGACGAGGTGGCGTCCCTGGTCCTCACCGCCTCCGGTGGCCCGTTCCGCGGCTGGACACGCGAGCAACTCGAACCGGTCACCCCCCTGGACGCGAGGTGCCATCCGACCTGGTCGATGGGGCAGATGAGGTCCCTCAACACCGCGACGATGGTGAACAAGGGGCTCGAGGTCATCGAGGCGTCCCTGCTCTTCGACGTCCCTGCGGAACGGATCGAGGTCACCGTGCACCCGGAGATGCTGGTGCACTCGATGGTCACCTTCACCGACGGGGCGACGATCGCCCAGGCGTCGACCCCGTCGATGCGGTTGCCGATCTCACTGGCGCTCGGCTGGCCCGGCCGGGTGCCGGGGGCGACACCGACGCTGTCCTTTGCCGAGGCGTCGACCTGGAGTTTCGAACCTCTGGATGACACTGTGTTCCCCGCGGTCCGGCTCGCCCGGGAGGCCGTGGCCGCCGGTGGGTGCATGCCGGCGGTCTACAACGCGGCCAACGAGGAGGCCGCCGTCGAGTTTCTTGCGGGGACGCTGAGCTTCCCCCGGATCGTCGACACGGTCGCCGCGGTCCTCGACGACTGTGCGCGGTTCACGACCCGACCCCGCGACCTCGACGATGTGCTGGAGGCGGAGCGTTCCGCCCGTGCCGCAGCCCATGAGAGGATGGTGTCGTGGACTACGCACTAGGCGTCCTCCTCTTCGCGCTGGGGATCGCGGCCTCCATCGCCCTGCACGAGGCCGGACACATGTTCGCCGCCCGCGGCTTCGGTATGCGGGTGCGCCGCTACTTCATCGGTTTCGGCCCGACACTGTGGTCGACGACGAAGGGGCACACCGAGTACGGGTTCAAGGCCGTGCCCTTCGGCGGCTTCTGCGATATCGCCGGTATGACCGCCCTGGACCCGTACACCGAGGACGAGAAGCCGTACCTCATGGTCGACCGGCCGGGGTGGCAGCGGATCCTCGTGATGCTCGCGGGCATCGGGGTGAACATCGTCCTGGCGATGGCGATCATCTTCGGCGTCGCGGTGACTTGGGGACTGCCCCAGACTTCCGGTGGCCCGGCCCCCGCAGTCGTCGCCGAGACCATGTGCACCCCGGCGACCGTGGCGGACGCCAAGGCCGACGACGGCAACGGCGTCTGCGGGGGCGCGGGCCCGGCGGCGGACTCCGGCCTGCTGGTCGGTGACAGGGTCACCTCCGTCGACGGGGTCGCCGTCGACGACTTCCCGGCGATGGTCGAGGAACTCGACAGCGTCGGGAAGGGCGCCGCGGACGCCGGTTCGGTCGCCGGGGACCGTGTCACCGTGCCCGCCACCGTCGAGCGGGACGGCCGGGAAACCAGCCTCGACCTCCAGGTGGAGATCGTGGAACGGTTGACACGGTCCGGTGACCACGTGCTCACCGGTGCGATCGGTATGCGGATCGACAACCCGAACTCCGAGCTGGTGGACTACAACCCGCTCACCGCCGTGCCCGGTACAGTGCACTACTCCGGGTACATTGTCACCGAGACCGCCAAGGCGTTGGTCGACCTGCCGTCGCGTTACTGGCCGGTGGTGGAGTCCATCTTCGGTGGTGCCCGGGCCGATGACTCCCCGGTGAGTGTCGTGGGAGCGTCGCGGGCCGGTGGAGAGCTCGTCCAGCACGACCAGTGGATGGCTTTCCTGCTGCTGCTGGCGAACCTCAACTTCTTCCTCGCCGCCTTCAATCTCGTACCGCTGCCACCGATGGACGGCGGGCATGCGGTCGTGGTGGTGTACGAGAAGATCCGGGACTGGTTCCGTCGCCGGCGGGGCCTGGCGCCCGGTGGACCGGCTGACTACACCCGGCTGCTGCCGGTCACCTACGCCGTCGCCGCGATCCTCATGGTCTTCGGGCTCACGGTCATCGTCGCCGACGTGGTCAACCCCGTGCAGCTGTTCTGACGCGCCGGTGACGCGGGGTCCGCAGGACCCGCCGGCGCGGTATCCCCGGGTCACGGCGCCCCGTTGGTAACCTCGGTGGTCATGCGCCCCACCCGCTCCCCCCGCTGTGACACCCGGCCGTCCCGCGTTCTGGCGACCACGGTTGCCGCCACCGTCGTCGTCGCGGGGCTGGGGGTGAGCCTCGCGTCCTGCACGCCGCGTCCGGACAGTGCCGAGGACGCGGTCAGCGACTTCCTCGGAGACCTCGGGGACCGTGACGTCGATGCGGCGGCGGCCGGTACGGACTCCGTGGCGAACGCGGCCACGGACATCGATGCGACCTGGAACGGCCTGCAGGCTGAGGGGCTCGATGCCACCCTCCACGACGTCCACACCGACGGTGAGGTTGCCACGGCGTCCTACACCCTGGACTGGGATCTGCCGGGGGAGCGTGACTTCACCTATGACGCCGTCCTCACCGCCACGAAGACCGGTGACGACTGGACGGTCCGGTGGGTTCCGTCGGTACTGCACCCGGACCTCGGTAACGGCCAGCATCTGGAGCTGCGCAGGGTCGAGGCGACGACAGCCGATGTCGTCGGTTCCGACGGTGCGGTGCTGCTCACTCCGGGACTGCAGTGGCGGATCAAGGTCGACACCGGGAAGTACGGCAGTCTCGCCGACCTGCGGACCACCATGCGCGGGATCGCCGCGGCCCTCGAGTCGGCGCACGCCCGTGACGCGGCGGTGCCCACCATCGACCCCGACCGGGTGGCGGAGGACGCGAGGGACGCCGGCGGCGTCTACTCCGTCGCCGTCCTCGCCGACCCGGTCGGGGCACAGGTCCGTGACGCCCTCGGGAGCGTCGACGGGGTGGAGTTCAACGATGAGCCGACGATGGTGCGACCGGACCCCGGATTCGCCCCGGACATCCTGTCACGGGTCTCAGGCCTGGTCGGCGACGACCTCAGAGGGGTCGACGGTTGGGAGATCGTCAAGGCCACCAGCGGTGGGGCGGCGGTCGGGTCCGTCGATTCCTCGCCGGCGTCCCCGGCGTCCGCGGTGAAGGTCAGTCTGTCGAAGGAAGTGCAGAACGCCGCCCAGCAGGCGGTCGGCACCCGCGACGACGCCCAAGCGATGATGGTGGTGATACGCCCGTCGACCGGCGAGATTCTCGCCGTCGCCCAGACCCCCGAGGCAGACAAGGAGGGTGACCTCGCACTGAACGGCCAGTTCCCTCCCGGGTCGACCTTCAAGATGATCACCGCCGCCGCCGGCGTCGCAGACCAGGACCTCACCGCAGACTCGATGGTGGGCTGCCCCTCGACGATCAACCTCGGTGGACGCACCGTGACCAACTACAACTCCTTCTCCCTGGGCACGACCACACTGCGCAACGCCTTCGCCCAGTCCTGCAACACCACTTTCGCCGAGGTCTCCACGAACCTGCCGGCGGGGCGGCTCAGGGACATCGCCGGAGGGTTCGGTCTCGGCCGGGACTACGAGATCCCCGGCCTGACCACGCTCACCGGGTCGGTGCCGGCAGGCGATGTGATGCTGGACCGGACCGAGTCCGGCTACGGTCAGGGGCTCGACCTGGCGAGTCCCTTCGGCATGGCGCTCGTCGCCGCCACGGTCGCGCACGGCCGGACGCCGGTTCCGACCCTGCTGGAGACCGGAACCGGTACGACGAAGGACGCTGACGGTGACACCGCCGTCGAAGGTGACCCGCTGGACCCGCACGTCCTCGACAACCTGCGTGACATGATGCGCGCAGTGGTGACCAGCGGGTCGGGCCGGGCGATCTCCGGGTCCGGTGAGATCTACGCGAAGACCGGTGAGGCCGAGTACGACGGCGGCTCGCACGCCTGGTTCGCCGGGTACCGCGGTGACCTCGCTTTCGCAACCCTCATCGTCGGTGGTGGCGGATCGGAGCACTCCGTGGCGGTGACCCAGCGGTTCTTCACCGCCCTGGACAGCGTCGCAGAGGCGGCGGAGTAGTCTGGACTGTCATGACAAGAGCACCGCTTACCCCTGGACACCAGACCCCCGTCCGCACCGTTCCTGCCGCCATCGAGCGCCCGGAGTATGCCTGGAAGGACGAGGTCCGTGAGAACATCGGTGAGCCCTGGGTGCAGACCCCCGAGGTTGTCGAGGCGATGCGCGAGTCCTCGAGGATCGCGGCGGGCGCCCTGTCCGCCGCCGGTGCCGCCGTCGCCCCCGGCGT
>NZ_CACZOO010000088.1 GCF_902782855.1 uncultured Corynebacterium sp. | reverse complement strand
TCCCCGGCTCAAGGATCTGGACGATGCGGCCTCTCGCTCGGCGCTGGTCGCTCCGGCCGCAGATGGCGGTGTGGCCTGGGATGCAGAAGCACTGACCAGCGCGCTGCAGGAGGTCTGCGGGTATCCGTATTTCATCCAGTTGCTCGGTGAAGAGTCATGGACGGCCGCTGGCTACCCGGACTCCGGTTCCGTCATCACTGTGGACGATGTGGCTGTGGCGATGGAGGAGTACCGGACGTCACAGAACGACTTCTTCCGTGCCCGGTGGATGAAGGCGACCGAGGTGGAGGTGAAGATGCTCACTGCCATGGCTGAGCCTCGGGGACGCGGAACTGCGCCGTAGGGACGTCGCGGAGCGGATGGGCAGGTCCCCCGGTGAGATCAGCATGGTGCGCAGGTCTCTGATGGACAAGGGGCTGATCCAGTCCACCGGATTCGGGGAACCGAGCTTCACCGCCCCCGTTGGCGATCCGATCCGACCTACGCTCCCCTTACGAAGCGTTGTCTGGTTGAATACTCCGAGTCAACGACCCTCAACAGTGAGGTCACTGATCCACTCGGGTGGGCTCCGGGAAGCGATCAACGCACTCTGAAACCGGAAGAGCCGGAAAACCGGAGGCCGCGCTACAGTACGGAACCATGACCGGCAGGGACGCACACGATCACACTGCGCACGACCACGACGCAGCACGACTCTGCACGCTGTCCGACGACTGGGCCGAGACCTTCCGACTGCTCGGCGACCCCACCCGCCTCCGGCTGCTCACCCTGCTGCACTACGAGGGCCCGGGGACGCTGAGCATGTCCGAGCTCGCCGACAGTGCGGGAGTGAGGACGGCCACCGCCTCCGCCGCGCTCCGGCTCCTGACCACGGCGGGGATCGTCACCGCGACCCGGGACGGCCGGATGATGCGCTACGCGCTGACCGATGAGCGCGTCCACCGGCTGCTGCACCACCTCGGTGGTACACACGCACACTGACGCCTTCGTTGTCACCGCCGCGACCGTGCCTGTGACCGCGACCGCGTCCAGCGTCGGGCGTCGTCGGCGGAGAGCGCCAGCAGAACGAGGATGTCCAGCGCCAGAGTGAACACCGTGGTGTGCAGGGTGAGGTGCGTGCCGTGCACGTGGTAACTCACCGCCACGCCGATGATGCTCAGCGTCGTCCAGCATTCCACGATGCTGCGGGCACCGTTGCGTCCACGCCACAGCATCACCGCGAGGAGGAGCAGCACCACCGTCCACAGGGCGTGGACGATCCCCAGGATGACCAGGGCGGGGTACCCGTCGGGGACGACGGTGTGGCGGAGATCCTCCCACCTTCCGGCGACCTCCGCCATCCACAGCAGCCCACCTGCGGCGCGGAGCAGGAGGAAGAGCACACCGAGAACGATGTGGACCGGGCGGGGAATTCCCGGCATCCACCGATGACGCTGCCCCGCGCCGTCGGAAACCCCCGTCCCGTCGGCAGCCCCGGTGTGAGCGGCCGCATCAGTTCCCGTGTTCTGCGGACGGGACAACCGGCGGACCGCCCGCAGATCGAGGACCGGCAGGTTCCCGTCGGTGTGGATCGAGTCCCCGCCACCGTTGCGGGCATGGTAGCCCGAGGAGAATCCCACCAGTGTCTCCACCGACGCCCCCGGGACCTGCTGTACCACCCCGTTGACGAGGCGGTCGCGCTCCCGGTCGACGTCCGGGGCGATCCGGTGGGTGATCTGCAACGTGAACAGGGAGAATCCGACGGTCCGGTCGTATGTCGCCGCAGCGAGCCAGTCGACCCGCACCCCGCCCGGCAGGAGCCAGCCGTCAGGGGTACGCCAGAACCGGACATGGTGGCGGCGTGCCGGATTGCCGGCGACCTCCTGCTGGACGGCGAGGTCCTGGCGTCGACCGAAGAGGTACAGCGGGCTGACCGGTGCGGTCGGGTAGCTGCGTCTGCCCAGGACGGCGGCCACCGTCCGCCACGAGGTCCGCGGTGTCACCGGGTCGGCGGGTCGCCATCCGGTGTCGGCGAGGGCGGTGAGCAGGGCGTCCCCGTCGCCGAGGACGGCAAGGTTGACGGGGTCGCCGAGCAGCCCGTCGCCGGTGCGGGTCCGGCCGATGAAGTAGTCGGGGACGTAGACGCGGGTGAGGATGCGGTGCAGGCGCGGCAGCACGAGGTAGGCCAGCATCAACCAGAACAGGACCAGCAGGCCGACGCCCCACCACCCGACGGTGACGGTGTCGGTGAGCAGCAGCCAGGCCAGCCAGATCGCGGCGAGGCCGGCGAAGACGAAGAAGAACCGGTCGAGCCGGGCGAGAACTGCTGCGACGGGAACGCTGCGCATGACGGTCATCGTAGCGCCGCCACCGGTCCCGGTCCCGGTGTTACCGCCAGGTTAAAGACAGTGGCGACGGTCCGCGCTCCCCCGGTCCCGGCAGTACCGTGAAGGGGACACAACCGGAAAGACGCGAAGGACGCCATGGATCTCACTCCCCGGGAGCAGGAGAAGCTTCTCCTGTTCACCGCCGCCGAAGTCTCCCGCCGCCGCCTCGCCCGGGGCCTGGCACTCAACGTCCCCGAGGCGACCGCCCTGATCAGCGAGGCCGTCGTCGAGGCGGCCCGCGACGGACGCACCGTCGCTGAGGCGATGGAGATCGGCACGCAGGTTCTCGGCCCCGACCAGGTGCAGGAGGGGGTGCGTGACCTGCTCAGTCTCATCCAGGTCGAGGCGACGTTCCCCGACGGCACGAAGCTCGTCAGCGTCCACGATCCGATCGGGCAGTAGGGGAGCGGCATGAGCATCACCGTCCTCTACGCCGGCGCTGAGTCACCGACCCCGGACGCACTGGCCACAGCCACAGCCACCCCGGTCGTCACCGGCCCCCGGGCGTTGGCCACCCACGTTGAACAGGCGAAACAGTGCGAAGCCCCGCTGGTCGTCATCCCCGCCGGCACCGACCGCGACCTCACCTCGGTCACCCAGGCCGCGCAGGCACTGCAGTGGGCGCAGCGCTCC
>NZ_CACZOO010000087.1 GCF_902782855.1 uncultured Corynebacterium sp. | reverse complement strand
TGCGAGACGCCCGGACCGACAACGCCGCGTTCCGCGCGGCGCTCGCCGACCTGGGGATGATGCTGGTCTACGAGGCCTCCCGGTCACTGCCGGTCGAGACCTTCGACGTGCAGACCCCCGTCGCTGTTGCGGAGGGACGCCGCCTGCAGGACCCGCCGATCATCGTGCCGATCATCCGTGCCGGGCTCGGCATTGTCTACCCGGCACTGTCGATGATCCCGGACGCCCAGGTCGGTTTCATCGGCATGGCACGCGACGAGCAGACCCATGAGCCGGTGCCGTACCTGGAGGCCCTGCCGGAGGACCTCACCGGCCGCACGGTGTTCCTCGTCGACCCGATGCTGGCCACGGGAGGCTCCCTGCTGCACGCCCTGCGGTTGCTGGCGGGCCGGGGCGCCACGGACATCACCGTGGTGTGCATGGTTTCGGCGGTGCCGGGGGTCGCCGCGGTCCGGGATTCCGGTCTTCCCGTCGGACGCCTCATCACGGCGACGATCGACCCGGGCCTCAACGGGGACGCCTACATCGTTCCCGGCCTGGGTGACGCCGGTGACCGTCTCTACGGGCCGCGCAACATCGATCTCGCGGGGATGTGACCGGGGCCGGGGCCTACTCCGGCCCCGCCTGCGCGTCGACGCAGGAGTCGGGCACCGTCTCCAGGATGCCGGAGACGCTGAACTGGCCGGTCAGGACGTAGCGTCCCGGCTCGCCGAAACGGACCGTGGTCCAGTTCTCGTCATCGGTGGGGGACAGGCAGGCGGTCACCGGGTCAGCGGCCGCGGTGGTGGTTGACGCCGGTGACCGGTCCGGGGGCGGCGGTGTCGCCGACGGGGTGGCGGGGGCGCTGCCCGGTACCAGTGTGGCGGTGAGATAGCGGTTGGGGCGGATCCTGATCAGGTGATCCGTCCCCACCGCGTCCGCGGGGACCTCCACCGTCATCTCTGAGGGGGAGGACTCCAGCAGCCTCAGCGGGGCCGGCACGATCGGTGTCGGTTTCTCGACCGCGTAGAGGGTCCAGTCATCATTGCCCCAGACCCGCGACAGGTACGGCAGGCCGTCGTCGACGAGCTGCCCCTCGGGCCGCTGCTGCAGGATGGGCTCAGCGGCCACCGCCACGAAAGCGACCGAGTTGTCGGCCAGCCAGTCACGGTAGCTCGCCGCGGTCAGGGCGTCCTTCTCGAAGAAGACCGGGTTGTAACGCATGTCCGACTGGTTCTCCCAGCCCCGCGCCAGCGGGGCGGAATCGGTGAGCAGGTACGACCCCGCATGGGTGTCGGTGTCCACCAGCTCCACACGGTGATTCTCGATCCGGCCGTCGTCGGCGAGCTGGTCGAGCTGCGCGGTCAGTGGGGCGTAGAGGGTCTCCGGGGCGGTGCCGTCGGTGACCGACACCTGGTCGTAGAGGGCGTAGAAGAGACTGTAGACCAGTGCCGGTGAGAGCAGCAGGGCAAGGAGTCGGGGGGACTTCAACGACCAGTACAGCACCACGCACGGCAGCACGAAGAGAAAGAACCGGCCGAGGTTGGAGCCGACGCCCGTCGGAACGATGAACAGCACGGTGGCCACCACCACGGCCAACGGGGCGATCCACCGGGCCGGGGCGTGGTGCGTCGCCAGTGGACTGTCCAGTGCGGCGACCGCACCGGCTCCGATGACCAGGTACCACAGGAAACTCGTCAGCGGGTAGGGCTGCTGGCCCGGCGCACCGAAGAGCAGGTAGGGAAGTGCGACACCGAGCGCCGCACCGCCGACGGCCCACCACATCCGGGCGCTCCGGTAGCGGCGCGGGACAAGGAACGGAACGAGGACCATCCCGACGAAGGCAGGCACCAGGGCACTGGCCAGGCCGGAGACCACCAGCAGTACCGCACCGACGACCGGCCGTCGACGCTGGAACAGCCACAGGGCGAGCATCGCGATCGCCGCACCCGTCGCGAAGGTGACCCGGCCGGAGAACATGTTCAGCACCGCCGACAATGCGACCGCCCAGGTCATCAGGGTGGGGTGTGCGGCGGTGCGGGACACCGGATACGCCAGCGCGGAGACGACGACGGTGGACAGGCACAGCAGGAGCAGGGACCCGAACCAGGATGTCAGCGTCGGAACGATCAACGAGTAGCTGCCCGGGGCGACGCCGCCGAACCAGTCGAACCAGTAGCTCACACCCACCCCGGCCCGATGCGCCGACTCGCGGGCGAGTGCGGCCTGCAGGTCACGCATCGGCGGGTCGATGACCCACAGCAGCACCGCCGCGAGGATCGACAGAACCAGCGGGAGCCACGGGATCCACGGCCAGCGCGGGCGGGGACGCCGGGCCCGGGAATCCCGGTCATCACGGGTGGGGCGCGTCGACGACGCGGGATTTCCGGCCAACGGGTCTCCTGTCTCTGGGCCCACGTCGGTGGGCCTCGGCTGGTCTGTCGGTCCTACTGTCCGTCCTCTTCGGCGAGTCGCCGCACGGTGTCGGTGAGCGTCACGAGCGCGGACTCCACGATCGCAGCGTCCGGCACCGCATCCGGTACGGCACCCGTTTCGGCGGTCTCCGGTACCGGGCCGGAGACCTGGAGGTAGAACTTCGCCTTCGGCTCGGTGCCGGACGGGCGGACCACCACACGGTAGTCCAGTCCCCGGCCGTCATTCCAGACGATGCGGAAACCGGCGGCGACCCCCGCCCCTGCGTCCAGCGCAGTGACCGCAGTCGGCGCACCCTCGCCCAGATCCGCCGGCGGTTCGGCGGCCCACCGCGCGACCAGTGCGGACGCCGCCTGCGGACCACCGAGCCGCACCGCTACCTGGGCGGTGCGCACGGTACCGTAGAGGTCGTCGAGATCAGCGAGCTCGTCGCGCAGGGTGCGTCCCCGGGCCTTGAGCTCGGCAGCCCACACGGCGGCGACGAGTGCGGTCGCGATCCCGTCCTTGTCCGCGACGAGCCACGGTGCGGGGCAGGAACCGATGGCCTCCTCGTAGGCGAAGGCCAGATCGCCGTCGGCGTCGTCGGCGGCGCGGGCCAGGTGCTTGAACCCGGTGAGAGTCTCCCGGAACTCCCAGCCCGAGGCTGCGGCGATACGCGCCAGCAGACCGGACGAGACGCAGGTCGTCGCCACGACCGGTGCCGGACCGTCGGCGTCCGCTCCATGGGCGGGCACGAGACGCCGGGCCAGCAGCGGACCGGTCTCGTCGCCGCGCAGCATGCGGTAACCGCGCGGGTCACCGGGGTCGGGGATCCCGAGCATACAGCGGTCGGCGTCCGGGTCGAGAGCGATGAGCAGGTCAGGACGCTCATCGGGGCCGGAGGCGGCCGCAGCCTCCAGCAGCGCATCGCAGGCCCCCGGTTCCTCCGGGTTGGGGAAGGGGACCGTGGGGAACTCCGGGTCCGGCCAGCGCTGGGCGGCCACCGTGGCGGGGGCGGTGAACCCGGAGTCGCGGAAGACATCGTCGAGCACCGTTCCGCCCACCCCGTGCAGCGGGGTGAACAGGACGCGCAGATTCCTGCGGCCGGCCAGGACGGCGCCGTCGCCGGAACCGACGAGGCCGGACACCGCGGTGAGGTAGCCGTCGACGGCGTGGACGTCGAGGTGCACGTCCGGGGACCGGGGGATCCGCGGGGCAGGGGGTGTCACGGCGATACGCGCCTCGATCTCCCGGTCAGCGGGGCTGACGAGTTGCGACCCGCCGGCGAGGTAGAGCTTGTAGCCGTTGTCCGTCCTGGGGTTGTGGCTGGCGGTGATCTGCACCCCGGCGTCCAGGCCACGATCCCGGACCAGCCAGGCCAGCACCGGGGTCGGTGCGGGCAGCGGCAGCAGGACGACCTGGCAGCCGGCGCCGGCGAAGGTCTCCGCGGTGGCCCGGGCCATGGCGTTGGAGCCGTACCGGGCGTCGAAACCGACGGCGACCCGCGGGTTCTCCACCCCCTGCTCCTTGAGCCAGGCTGCCACCCCGGCGGTCGTCCGCGTCACGGTCGAGACGTTCATCCGGTCCTCGCCGGGGCCGACGGGGCCACGCAGGCCCGCGGTTCCGAAGGTGATCACCGTGCCGTCACCTCCTCGGAGGCGACCAGCGCGGCGAGCAACCCACCCATGTCTCCGGCGGCGGCCGCACCGGCGGCCAGCACCTCCTCATGGTCCAGTGCCTCACCGGTGACCCCGGCGGCCAGGTTGGTGACCAGGGAGATGCCCAGGACCTCCACCCCGGCGGCCCGGGCGGCGATGGTCTCGTAGACGGTTGACATACCCACCAGTCCCGCGCCACAGGTGCGCAGCATGTGGATCTCCGCGGGTGTCTCGTACTGCGGGCCCGGCATCATGGCGTACACCGCCTCCCGCATCCCCGGACGCAGACCCTGCACGATCCGCCGCAACCTCGGCGAGTAGGCGTCCACCATGTTGACGAACTCCGCACCGACCAGGGGAGAACGCATCGTCATGTTGAGGTGGTCGCTGATCAGCACCGGCTCGCCGACGGTCATCCCCTCGGCCAGCCCGCCGGCGGCGTTGGTGAGCACCACGGTGCCCACCCCGGCCGCGGCGGCGGTGCGCACGGCGTGGACGGTGCGCCACAGCTCGTGACCCTCGTAGGCGTGCGTCCTACCCAGGAGAACGAGGACGCCGCGTCCCCCGATCTCCAGGCTGCGGACCGTCCCGCCGTGGCCCTCGGCGGTCGGCGGGAGGAAACCGGGCAGGTCGGACATGGGGAACTCGACGTAGTCGGCGCCCCCGCAGAGCACGTCGGCGGCGGGACGCCACCCCGATCCGAGAACCACGGCGATGTCATGGTGCCCGCGTCCGGTGCGCGCGGCGAGCGCGGTGGCGGCGTCGGCGGCCCAGGTGACGGGTTGTGCGGCAGGTTGCGGGACAGCTTCCGAAACGGTTTCTGGGACGGTTTCTGAGGGAGAGACAGGCATGCGGTCAAGCATAGGTCGCCCACAAGAGTGTGAGAGGAGGTGGCCAGGCGACTAGGGTGGGGAGGTCACTGTCTGTCTCGTGGAGGAGTCCTACGACCCGTGAGTACCCCCGGCGCCGTTGAAACGGCTGTCAGCACCTGGTTGGTCGACCACCACGACGAGATGATCGGCTGGCGCCGGCACCTCCATGCACGCCCCGAAATCTCCCACGACGAGGTCGAGACCACCGCGTTCATCGCGGAGAAGCTGCAGGGAGCCGGCCTCGAGCCCGTCCTGCTGCCCGGCACCGGCCTCATCGTCGACATCGGGGGAACACCCGAGCAACCGGCCGTCGCCTTCCGCGCCGACATCGACGCTCTGCCGGTCACCGAGGTCACCGGACTGGAGTTCGCGTCGAAGAATCCGGGCGTCATGCACGCCTGTGGTCATGACATCCACACCACCGTGGTGCTCTCCCTGGCCTGCGCCCTGGCGGAGTACGACCGGGAACAGGGCCTGGACCAACGGGTGCGCTGTATCTTCCAGCCGGCGGAGGAGGTCCTCGACGGTGGGGCCACCGACGTCATCCGCGCCGGGGCACTGCAGGGTGTGAGCCACATCTTCGCCGTGCACGCCGAGCCGAAACTGCGGGCGGGGCAGGTCGGGGTGCGCGCCGGGGCCATCACCTCGGCCACCGACGTCGTCGAGATCATCGTGAAGGGCCCGGGCGGGCACACCTCACGGCCGCACCTCACCGCGGACGCCGTCTACGCCGCCGGACTGCTGATCACCGGGCTGCCCGGACTGCTGTCGCGACGGGTCGATCCGCGCACCGGAACCGTCCTGACGTTCGGCGCGGTCCACGGCGGGGCGGCGTTCAACGCGATGCCGCAGGAGGTCACGCTGCTGGGGACGCTGCGCACCGGCAGTCCGCTGGTGTGGCGTCAGCTCGGCGAACTGTTCCCGGAGCTGGTCAACCAGGTGCTGGCCCCGACCGGGGCGGTTGCGGAGATCCGGCACACCAAGGGTGTCCCACCGGTGACCAACGACGATGCCTGCACCGCCCTGATGGCCCAGGCAGTCAAGGAGATGGACCCGCACGCGCTGCAGGAGGCGCCGCAGTCCTCCGGTGGCGAGGACTTCAGCTGGTACCTGGAGCATGTGCCGGGGTCGATGGCCCGGCTGGGCGCATGGAACGGCAAGGGGGAGAAGGCCGACCTGCACCAGGCCGACATCATCTTCGACGAGGCGTGCCTGCCGGTGGGCGTGCGCCTGTTCGCCGGGGTGCTGGAGCAGTTCCGGAACCTGGGGTAGGTGATCGCCACCACAACCCGGCACGGGTCCGGCGAACCCGGCAGTCCTCGTGATCCGTGCCGGGTTGTGGCGGGTCTCACCTCCGCCTCCGCCACTGCTCCCAGCCGTTGTTCACCGTGCGGCCGGCCCTGCCCATCGCGCGGTGCGCCAGGTCGAGGGCGTCGGTGGTGATCTCGGTCTGCTTGAGCTTGCGCTGTGCCTTCTTCTCCTCCAGCTGGAACTGGTGGGCCTGACGCATCTTCCTCACCCGGGCCCGCTCCAGCGCCTGCGGTGAGGGCACGTACCAGGAGTCGGGCCCGACCTTCATCACGTACAGCAGGATCGCCACCACGGCGATCACCGCCACCGGAACGATCGACGCCGCATTGTCGAGTAACGCCGCCACCGCGACACCCGCGATCCCGGTCAACGCCATGACCCCGGCCCGCGGATTCGCCCCACGGCGGTGCTGTTCGGCGATCTCGGCGGCGGAGTACACCGTCATGTCTGTCCCGGGGGAGGACGCCGGGTCACTCTGCGTCCCGGGCAGCACCGGCAGGTCAAGGAACTGTTCGTCGACCTGGCCCCTCGTCATCGCCCCGGCGATCACCCGGCACCGCTCGTCGTACTCGGTGACGCTGAGACGGCCGTCGGCGAAGTGCACCCCGAGCAGGCTGATGGCGTGGTCGCGGTCGGCGTCCCCGATACGGACACGGTCGTTCCGGGATGCGGCACCTCGGCGGGGGTCATTCATGGTGCCCCAGTCTAGTCGCAGGAAGGGAGGGAACCGGATCTACGCCCAGCCGACGGAGCGCTCCACGGCCCTGTTCCACAGCGCGAAGGCCGCGTCCCGCTCCACCTCCGACGCGTTCGGCATGTAGGTCTCCCGCTCCTGCCACAGCGAACGGATCTCCGCGACACCCGAGAAGAACCCGACCGCCAGGCCGGCGGCGTACGCCGCGCCCAGCGCCGTCGTCTCGGCGACCTCCGGCACCGTCACCGGCACACCCAGCTGATCAGCCTGGAACTGCATGAGCAGGGAATTCACCACCATGCCACCGTCCGCCCGCAGTCGGGTCAGCGGCACACCGGCATCCGCGTTCATCGCCGCGACGACCTCCCGGGTCTGGAAGGCCGTGGCCTCCAGCGCCGCACGCGAGATGTGCGCCTTCGTGACGTACCTGGTCAGACCGACGATCACACCGCGGGCGTCCGGCACCCAGCGTGGGGCGAGCAACCCGGAGAACGCGGGGACCACCACACACCCGCCGTTGTCGTCCACCGACCGGGCCAGGGCCTCGATGTGGGAGGAGTCCGAGAAGAAGCCGAGGTTGTCGCGCAGCCACTGCACCAGCGACCCGGTCACCGCCACCGACCCCTCCAGGGCGTACACCGCCGGGGCGTCCCCCAGCTGGTAGGCGACCGTGGTGATCAGGCCGTGCGCCGAGGTCTTCGGCTCCGTACCCGTGTTGAGCAGCAGGAAGTTGCCGGTACCGTAGGTGCACTTCGCCTCGCCGGGCTCGGTGCACGCCTGGCCGAACGTCGCGGCCTGCTGGTCGCCGAGAATGCCCGCGATGGGGACGCCGTGCACCGGGCCGGAGCGCCGCACCTTGTCGATGACCTCCGAGGAACTGATGATCTCCGGCAGCAGGGACATCGGGATCCCCAACAGCGAGCACAGCTCCGGATCCCACTGTCGGGTCCGGATGTCCATCAGCATGGTGCGTGAGGCGTTGGTCACGTCGGTGACGTGGCGGGCCTGCGGCCGACCACCCCGGGTGGCGCGTCCCGAGTGCCGGGTGGCGCGGGTCAGCTCCCAGATGATCCAGGAGTCCATGGTTCCCACGGCGAGTTCGCCGCGCTCGGCGCGTTCGCGGACACCCGGGATGTTGTCCAGGATCCACCGGATCTTCGGCCCGGCGAAGTAGGTCGAGACCGGCAGCCCGGTCCGGTCCCGGAACAGCTCCCCGGCGCCGGACGCCTCCAGTTCCTCACACACCGGGGTGGTGCGCGTGTCCTGCCAGACGATGGCGTTGTAGACCGGCTCACCGGTCTCCCGGTCCCAGATGACCGTGGTCTCACGCTGGTTGGTGATGCCCAGTGCGGCGATGTCCTCGGTGCCGATGTCCGCTCTCGCGACCGCGTCGGCGATGACGCGGCGGGCATTGAGCCGGATCTCCTCCGGGTCATGCTCCACCCAGCCCGGTCGGGGGAAGATCTGCCGGTGCTCCAGCTGGCTCACCGACACGACGGCGCCCCGGGCGTCGAAGACGATCGCCCGGGTCGAGGTAGTGCCCTGGTCGAGTGCCAGGATGAACCCCTTGCCGGAGCCGCCGGACCCGGGGTGACGGAAACGCGAGAACAGGTCGGCCATCAGAGGTTCCCCCGGGTCACACCAGCTGCAGCATCAGCTGCGACTTCTTGACACCGTCACCGGCGGCGACGGCCAACCCCGTCACGGTGCCGGCCTTGTGCGCCTTCACCGCGTTCTCCATCTTCATGGCCTCCAGGACCAGCACGGGGTCCCCTTCTGCGACCTCCGCGCCCTCCTCCACGAGGACAGTCACCACGGTGCCCTGCATCGGGGCGAGCACATCATCCCCGGAGGCTGCGGCGGAGGTGGCGCCACCGGACGTGCGCGGTGCGCGACGCGCCCCACCGCCGGTGCCGATGAGGTCACCGGGCACCGAAACCTCCAGCCGTCGGCCGTCGACCTCGACGGCGATGGTGCGCGGCGGGACGGTGTCCTCCCCGGTCGTGTCACCCGCGAACGGGGGAATCGTGTTGTCCCACTCCTCTTCGATCCACCGGGTGTAGACGGTGAAGGACCGGGGCGTCACCGCCTCCGGGGCGGTGAGCTCCGGGGCGAACGCGGGGTCGACGACCACGGCACGGTGGAAGGGGAGCACCGTCGGAAGTCCCTCCACCGTGTACTCGTCGAGGGCGCGGGCGGCACGCTGCAGTGCCTGCGCCCGGTTCTCACCGGTGACGATGAGCTTGGCGAGCATCGAGTCGAACTGGCCTCCGATGACGCAGCCCTGCTCCACACCCGAGTCCACACGGACGCCCGGGCCGGCGGGCTCACGGTAGGCGGTGAGCGTACCGGGGGAGGGCATGAAGCCTGTGGCCGCGTCCTCCCCGTTGACCCGGAACTCGATGGCGTGGCCGTGAATCTCAGGGTCGGTGGTGCGGGACAGTTCGCGGCCCTCGGCGATGCGGAACTGCTCGCGGACCAGGTCCCACCCGGTGACCTGCTCGGTGACCGGGTGCTCGACCTGCAGACGGGTGTTGACCTCCAGGAAGGAGATCAGTCCGTCCGCGCCGACAAGGTACTCGACCGTCCCGGCACCATGGTAGCCGGCCTCGCGCATGATAGCCTTCGCGGACTCCCGCAGCCGCGAGTCCTGTTCGGCGGTGAGGAACGGTGCCGGCGCCTCCTCCACGAGCTTCTGGAAACGGCGCTGCAGTGAGCAGTCACGGGTCGAGGCGACGACGACATTGCCGTGGGTGTCGGCGACGACCTGGCACTCCACGTGGCGCGCCCGGTCGAGGTAACGCTCCACAAAGCACTCGCCGCGGCCGAAGGCTTTCTCGGCCTCACGTGTGGCGGACTCGAACAGGGTCGGGATCTCCTCGATGGTGTGGGCGACCTTCATACCCCGCCCGCCACCGCCGAAAG
Source organism: uncultured Corynebacterium sp. (assembly GCF_902782855.1). Classification (GTDB taxonomy): domain Bacteria; phylum Actinomycetota; class Actinomycetes; order Mycobacteriales; family Mycobacteriaceae; genus Corynebacterium. The sequence goes on along the minus strand of NZ_CACZOO010000087.1, from coordinate 5,627 downwards.
CGGCCTTCACGGCGACCGGCAGACCGTAGGCGGTGGCGAAGTCGACGATCTCCTGCGCATCGGTCACCGGTTCGGGGGTGCCGGGAGCCATGGGGGCGTCGACCTTCTCGGCGTAGCGGCGGGCGGTGACCTTGTCCCCGAGCTCACGGATGGCGCGGGGCGAGGGACCGATCCAGATCAGCCCGGCGTCCTCCACGGCCTGCGCGAAGTCGGCGTTCTCGGAGAGGAAGCCGTATCCGGGGTGGACGGCGTCGGCACCGGAGCGGACGGCGGCGTCGATGATCGTCACGATATCGAGGTAGGTTTCGGCGGCGGTCTCACCGCCGAGGGCGAAGGCCTCGTCCGCCATACGTACGAAGGGGGCGGTGGCGTCCGGTCCGGCGTAGACGGCGACGGTGGCGATGCCCTCGTCACGCGCGGCCCGGATGATGCGGACCGCGATCTCGCCGCGGTTGGCGATCAGGACCTTGCTGATCTTCCGGTGTTCTGCCGGCACGTGCTCTCCTCTACTTGTACTTCACTCGTGGCTGCGGGCCGTCGCCGCTGTACCGTCGCTGTACCGTCGCGGTACCGACGGCGGGAACCGTTCGACGCTACTACGGAATCCACCGTAGTTTCCAGCCCCGGCGTTACAGCCGTGAGATCACCGCGAAGTCTGCGCCCCAAAGGGGGCGGTTCCGCCGCCGGTCCGCCGTCAGACCGGGGTCAGTCAGCAGCGACCGGCATGCGGACCATGTTCCCCCACTCCGCCCAGGACCCGTCGTAGCAGCGCACGGCGTCCCTCCCGAGCAGGTGGTGCAGTACGAACCACAGGTGGGCACCGCGCTCACCGGTCTGACAGTAGGTCGCGACCGGGGAACCCTCGTCGAGGCAGGCGAAGGCGTCCTCCAGCTCCTCACGGGAGTGGAACCGGCCGTTCGGACGGATCGTGGCGGACGGGGACACGTTCACCGCCCCGGGGATGTGGCCTGCGGCGTACTCCGGGGCGGCCCGCAGATCAAGGAGCTGCAGATCCTCGGCACCGAGCCGGTCGGCGAGGATCTCGTCGACGAAGATGCGGTGGGTCACATCGTCGCGTTCGACGACGGGGTACCCGCGGGTCGGCCCGGGTGGTGCGTCGTAGGAGGTCTCACGCTCCTCCTGCATCCACGCCTCACGACCGCCGTCGAGCAGCCGGACGTCGGGGTGGCCGAAGAGCTCGAAGACCCAGAGGGCGTAGGACGCCCACAGGTTCGTCTCGTCACCGTAGATCACGACCGTATCCTCACGGGTGATGCCTTTGTCGTCCATGAGACGGGCGAAGGCCTCGCCGTCGAGGAAGTCACGGCACACCGGGGCACCGAGGTCATCGTGAAGATCGATGCGGATGGCGGTCGGCAGATGGCCGATGTTGTACAGGATGCTGTCGGAGTCCGACTCGACGACCTTGAGCCCGGACCCGCCGAGCTTCGCGCCCAGCCAGGAACTCGTGACGAGTCGTTCCGGGTGGGCGTACTGCTGCAGCGAGGGGGTGGGGTCATACTCGATTCCCATGGGTGCGGGTACCGCCTTTCATGTCTGCTGGACATTCTAACGGTGGCCGGGTTCCGACGTTCCCTGCGGTCGGCCCGCCAGTTGTTCGCCGAAGGTTCACGGGCGTGTTCCCGGCAGGTCGCCGCCGCGGTCATCCCGCTGCGTAGCGTCCGGTCCGGCGACAACCGGCGGGGCATCCGCCGACCGCACTGAACCAGTCAGGGAGCCAGCCGTGAACACCAGCAGCACCCACCGCAGCACCGACCACCGGGCCCTGCACCGGGCCCTGCACCGGGCCATCGTCATCTTCGAGACCGAGGGTGGCAACGACAAGGACTTCACCGGCCACCGCCGGGACACCATGCCGATCGTCGAGGCGGTCCGCGACCTCGGCTGGACCTGCGAGGTCGTCTATTTCCGCCCGGACTGGGCGGAGGAGATCCACTACTACGTCTCCCGCAACTTCGACGCCTACATCTCACGGGTCAACCCCGGCACCGTCCCCGGCGGTGAGGTCGCCTACCTCGCCCTTCTCGACCAACTCGCCATGGACGGCCTGGTCGGCATGCCCACCCCCGCCGACATGCTCGCCTTCGGTGCGAAGGACGCGCTGGTCGCGCTCGTGGACACCCCACTCGTCCCGTCGGACACCGCCGCCTACTACGACGTCGACACCTTCCACCGTTCCTTCCCGACCTCCCTCTCCTTCGGCGAGCGTGTGCTCAAACAGAACCGCGGTTCGGCAGGCTCCGGCATCTGGCGGGTGAGGATCGGGGATGACGCCGTCCGCGACGCCGTCGTCCCCGGCACCGCGCTGCCCCCGGACACCCTGCTGCGGTGCACCGAGGCCGTCGACAACCACACCGAGGTGAAGCGGCTCGACGAGTTCATGGACTTCTGCGACCGCTACATCCTCGGCGACAACGGCATGCTCGTGGACATGCGCTTCATGCCGCGCATCATCGAAGGGGAGATCCGGATCCTGCTGGTCGGCGACGAACCGGTGTTCGTGGTCCACAAGAAGCCCGCCGCCGGCGGCGACAACTTCTCCGCCACCCTGTTCTCCGGGGCGACCTACACCTATGACGCCCCGTCGGCCTGGCCGGAGCTGGTGGAGATGTTCACCCTGGCACGTCCGGTCATCGCCGAGAAGCTCGCCACCGGATCGGGTGCCGGGGAAGTGCCGCTGCTGTGGACGGCGGACTTCATGCCGGACACCGCCGCAGACGGCTCCGACACCTACGTCCTCGGCGAGATCAACTGCTCCTGCGTGGGCTTCACCTCCGAGCTGGACATGGGGATCCAGGAGAAGGTCGCCGCTGAGGCGGTGCGCCGAGTCCTCGCCCGGTCCGCCGACGCCGCGTCGGGCACGGAACAGGTCGCCGGGCCCACCACGGTCTAGCGCTCCCAGAGATCCGAGACCGCGAGCCCGTAGCCCTCGACCGCACGGCGCAGCAGTGGCAGTGACAGGCCCACCACACTTGACGGATCCCCCTCGATCCGGTCGATGAACCAGCCGCCGAGGGCCTCCAGCGTGAATGCCCCGGCGCACTCCAGCGGTTCGCCGGTGGCGGCGTAGGCGGCGATGTCACGGTCGGTGGCGTCCGCGAAATGCACCACCGTCTCACTCACCGCGGTGGTCACCGGGGCGAAGACGCCCGGGAACAGGTCCACCGGACTCGAGCGGGTGAACGCGTGCCCGGTGACCAGCGTCGCCGGGCGTCCGCGCTGGGCGCGCCACCGTTCCACCGTGCGCTCCACGGTGTGCGGCTTTCCCTGGAGTTCACCGTCCAGCAGCAGCATCGAGTCCCCGGCGACGACCACGGCACCGTCCGGCACCGCACCGGCGAACCGGTCGATGACCGCGTTCGCCTTGGCCGCGGCGAGACAGGTCACGATCTCCGCCGGCGAGGGGTCCGCCACGCGGGTGCGCAGTTCCGCGACGACGTCGTCCTCCGCGACATCCGGTACGAGCACCAACGGCTCGATCCCCGCGGAGCGCAGGATCGACAGACGCGACGGGGAGGAGGACGCGAGGACGAGCCGCGGGTCAGCCACGGAAACCCGCCGGGCTGAAGACCGTCTGCCACCGGGTGTCCGCACCCGGCAGGCCCCAGGCTCCGCGGGGGTGCCGCCGCACACTGTCGCGCGGGTCGGTGTATCTCGTCGCCGTGTCCGCGACCACGACACCCAGCGCCTCGGCCACCGCTGCGGTGAGCAGCGCCGCCTCGGGGTCGTCTGCATCGGTTCCGGCGGGAAGACCGTGTACCACGGTCACCGGGATCTGTGTGGTCTCCTGCGTCATGGTGTCCTTTCCGCCGGTCACAGCGGCAGATTGTCGTGCTTGCGGACCGGGGCGGGAACGACCTTGCGCTCCAGCAGGGCCAGGCCGTCAGCGAGGCGGGAGCGGGTCTCCGACGGGGCGATGACCGCGTCGACGTACCCGCGTGACGCCGCGGCGTAGGGGGTGATCAGGGAATCCTCGATCTCCTCGGTGAGCTGGGCGCGCAGTGCGTCGACGTCCTTGCGTTTGCGGGCGGCCTTGGCCAGTGTGTCCGCGTGGACGGCCGTGACGGTGTTCGCGGCGTCCGCGTGGGAGATCTGCGCACTCGGCCAGGCGAGCACCAGGTCGGCGCCCATGTTCTTCGAGCCCATGGCGATGTACGCGGAGCCGAAGGCCTTACGCACCACCACGGTGAGCACCCCGACGGACGCGTCGGCGACCGCCGAGAACAGAGGGGCCGAGCGGCGCAGCAGGCCGGCGCGTTCCTCCTCCGCACCCGGCATGAAACCCGGGGAGTCGACCACGAAGACCAGTGGAATGTTGAAGGCGTCGCACATCCTCACGAAGCGGGCGGCTTTCGCGGCGGCGGCGGCGTCGAGTGCACCGGCCAGTACGAGCGGCTGACTGGCGACCACGCCGACCCCGCGCCCCGCGATGCGGGCGAAGGCGGTGAGCACATTGCCGGCGTGGTCGGCGGAGAGCTCCAGCAGACTGCCCGGGTCGACGACACCGGTGAGGACGTCGAGCATGTCGTAGCCGACGAGCGGGGAATCGGGGATGAGGGCGTCCAGTCCGTCGACGTCGACGTCGCTGGTGGTCGGCTCCGCCGGCGGGGTCAGCGCCCGGTTGTTCGACGGCAGCTGGGCGAGTACGTCCCTGACCAGGCCAATGGCAGCGTCGTCGGTGGCGGCGGTGAGGTGGGAGGTCCCGTTGGACGCCAGGACCTCGACTCCGCCGAGTTCGTCGGCGCCGACCTCTTCACCGAGGACGCTGCGGGTGAGCTCCGGGTCGGTGAGGTAGAGGTGCGCGCCCTCGACGGCGATGACCACGTCTGCCAGTACCGGCTGATGGGCCTCGGTGCCGGCGGTCGGACCGGCGATGACGGAGATCTGCGGGACGACACCGGACAGACGGGACCGCAGCCGGTAGAGTTTCGCGGCGGTGCCGAGGGAGACGATGCCCTCCTTCACCCGGGCGCCGGTCGAGTCGTGGATGCCGATGAGCGGGACCCCGGTACGTTCGGCGAGCTCCATGACCTTGATGAGTTTCTCGCCGTGGGTTTCGCCGACCGTCCCGTCGAAGACCGTCGCGTCCTGGGAGAAGACGCACACCTGTCGACCCTCGACGGTGCCGTAGCCGGTGACGACACCGTCGGTGACCGGGCGGGTGCGGTCGAGGTTGAAGGAACTCGAGCGGTGGCGGGCCAGCGCGTCGATCTCCACGAAGGAACCCTCGTCGAGCAGGGCGTCCACCCGCTCCCGGGCGGTGAGCCGGTGGGCGTCGTGGACGGCGGCGACGGCGTCCTCTCCGGCGGGGGCCAGTGTCTCGGCGAGCCGGTTGCGCAGGTCCTGCAGCTTGCCGGAGGTGGTCGACAGGTCGGCCTCGGGCATGGTGGAGGTGGGAACAGTCATGGAGGACAGTCTAAGCGTTATCCTCGGGAGACATGAACGCCACTCCCGAGACACCCGCCGCCTCCCGCGACCCCGTCGACCCCGACCGGGTCGCGGCGATCCTGCACGCCGCCGGTGTCCACCGGTTCACCGTGGAGCATGTGGGGTCCACCGGGTCGACGAACGCGGATCTCGCGGGCCGGACCGGAACAGGCCCCGGA
>NZ_CACZOO010000086.1 GCF_902782855.1 uncultured Corynebacterium sp. | reverse complement strand
GCGTGAGGTCGCGTGAGGTCGGTGGTGGTGGTGATCATGGTTCCAGTCCTCTGCTTTCTGCGGTGCGTTCCACGAGGTCGTGGAGGTCGGCGCGGGTCAGCCCGAGGGAGCGTGCCTCGTCGATCAGGGGGGTCAGGTAGTCGGCGGCGAAGGCGTCGCGGCGTCGGGCGAGGACGCGGTCCCGGGCACCGGGTTCGACGAACATGCCCACACCCCGGCGCTTCGCGAGGATGCCGCGGTCCACCAGCAGTTGCAGCCCCTTGCGGGCGGTCGCCGGGTTGACGGAGTGGAAGGACGCGAGTTCGTTCGTCGACGGCGCACGGTCGCCCTCGGCGAGGGAACCGTCGACGACGGAGCCCTCCACCAGGTCCGCGATCTGGCGGAACAGGGGTGCGGCGGTCGCGTCCATGCCTGTCCTCCCGGCGCGTCCTCGTTGAAGTAGGTTGGTTGGTTACTGCAGTAACTAACCAATACCTCACTGACGGAGCCGCAGGCAAGGGCCTCGGGCTCCGCAGCCGGCCTTTCACCTCCCCGCCGACCCCCCTTCCCTCCCTCCCGTCCGTCTCCCCCTGCCCGCCGACTCCCCCTGCCCCATCCCCTGTGGGGCACACTGGGAACTGCACATTTTCCGATAACTGTGATTGAGGACTGACAACCATGCTCGAGCGCACCCTTGTTTTCGTCGACACCTCCTACCTCCTGGCGAGCTTCTACAACTCGTGGGAGACCGGCGCGAGGTCCCAGTTGGAGATAGACCTGCCCGAGGTGGTCAGCGTCATTCAACGCATGGCCGTCAACCAGCTTGACCAGCCGGTCCACCGCCAGAACTGGTATGACGGCATTCCCGATTCCGGCCCGCACCGCTACCAGCGAGCGCTGCGTTCCGAACCCGGGGTGCAGCTGCGCGCCGGACAGCTCATCGAGTGGGGCGACCGACGCACCCAGAAGGCGGTCGACACCCGCCTCGTCGCCGACATGGTCAGGGCCGCCCTCACCGGCACCTGCTCCGACATCGTCCTCGTCTCCGGCGACGCCGACATGATCCCGGGCGTCGAGGAAGCGGTGGACGCCGGCGTGCGCGTCCACCTCTACGGTTTCGGCTGGGACTCGATGTCCTCCAACCTCCGCTTCGCCTGTGACTCCACCACCATCCTCGATCCGCGCGAGGACTTCCGCGACTGCATGCGCCTCCAGATCCTCGAGGGGCCGCTGCCCCCCACCGTTCCCTGCCCTGCCGGGGAGAACCCGCCGGAGGACACCCCGACCGCACCGGAGAGTCAGGCACAGTACAAACCCCTCGGGGACGCCCGGCCGGTCGAGGACCTCAGCGGCACCTCCGTCGTGCCTGACCTGCGCAGGAGGAAGCGTCACCCGGCCGTCCCCTCCCCCGTGGAGAATATCCCGGCCCCGTCGTCCGGGGCGGCGTCCACCGGTATTCCCGGAATGCCACAGACGGTGGCGAGCGGAGTGGAGATCACGGTCACCGGGGAAACCACCGGTGCAGAGCCCGAGGCCCCGCAGGGAACGGAGACCGTCGCCGGGGCACCAGAGGAATCCGCCGGTGCCGGGCAGGACTCCACCCCGACACCTGTCCCCCTGACCCCGGGCGGCGCACCGGAATCCGCCGACGACACCCCGTCGGCCCGCCCCAACCCGTCGATGATGGCCCCGCGGCGCCGCATGCGCAGCCGCTATGTGCCGCTACCGACCGAGATCTGGCAGAGCTCCGGTGAACAGAGCCCCTTCGACGTCGGCCAACAGTATGCGGTGTGGTGGTACGAGCACGCCGCCACCTCCGGCCAGCGCGAGGATGTCCACACCCTCTCCGGCGGTGGCCTACCCCCTGCGATCAACCAGCCGCTCGTCCAGTTCGCCTGCCAGACCCTCCACGAGGTCACCCTCTCCGAGAACCAGCGGATCCACCTGCGCGACGGCTTCCACTCCGGCATCCGCGGCATTCTGCGCACCTCGCGCGGGCGCTGAGCCTGGTGAGGGCCGCCGGCCGTGCAGCCACCAGTACTGAGCTGCCGGCCATGCAGCTACCAGTACCTGTAGGCGGATATCAGGTACCTGATGACCGCGTCCCGGTACTGGCAGCTGCAGTGAAGCCATCCCGGTAGGGACATCGGCGGGGCATGGGCGGGGCGTCCCTCAGGCACGGGAACGAGCGCGGGCGGGAAAACGCAGGTGCACGACGGGTACAGGTGGGTGCAGGGCAGGTGCACGACAGGCGCGGGCGGGATACGCAGCGTGGTGTGGAACAATCGCGACCATGACAGACGGCACCACAGCCAACGCCTCATCCAGCGCCACGGAAAACACCCCGGAAAGCACCCCGGCGACCACCCCGACCGTCGCACCCCGACCCGGAGCCCTGAGTTTCCTCGGTCAGGTCGTCGGCGCCGGTGTCCTCGCTGCCCTGGTGACCCTGGTGGCGTGGATCGTCCTGGCCCGTACCCATCTGCCGGCGTTCTCCAGTTCGAACGTCACCAAGGCGCTGGCCAGTGCCGGGGCGATCCTCGTCCTCCTGGTCCTCGGGCTGGTGATCTACCGGATGCTCCATCCGCGCAGCCAGGGCGCCAGGAACAGCAGGAACAACCAGGGCAACAAGAACACCCAGCCCACCGAAAGCCCCCGGTGGAAGCGCGTCCTCTGCGTCCTCGTCTGCTGGCTCGCCCCCGCGGCCCTGGTCATCACACTGATCGGCATCCCCCTGGCCGCGACCCGCCTCTACCTCGGCGGTATCAGCGTCGACCAGGCGTTCCGCACCCAGTTCCTCACCCGGATGACCGAAGACCCCGGCTTCGGCGACATGGCCTACCCGGACATGCCGAGCTTCTATCCGAGGCTCTGGTTCCTCGCCGGCGGGATCTTCGCGAAATCCGCCGGACTCGCCGGGTGGGCCGCCTTCCAGCCCTGGACGCTGATCACGCTGGCGGCGACCGCCTCCGTCCTCGTCCCGGTGTGGCACCGCATCACCGGTTCCCTGCCGCTGGGCAGCGTCATCGCGGCGGCGACGACCGTCACCCTCCTCTATGTCGCCCCCGAGGAGCCCTACGCCGCCATCGTCGCCGTCGGTATGCCCGCCGCCGCGGCGATCGCCGGACGTGCGATGCGCGGATCCCGGGCCGCCATGGCCGGGCTCATCGTCTACCTCGGCTTCTCGGCGAACCTCTACACCCTCTTCACCGGCATTTCGGCCGCGTGCGTCGTACTCGTCGCACTCGTCATCGCCTGGCAGTCCCGGCACCGGCGCAGCACAACCACCGGCGCCGATGCCGGCACCGGTACCCCGCCTTTCCTACCTCCGCTGCTGCGGCTGCTCACCGTGGGCCTCGGTTCCGGCATCATCGCCCTGCTCGGCTGGGGGCCCTACTTCCTCGCCCTGCTCACCTCCGAACACGGCTCGACGGGTCGTGCCCAGCACTACCTCCCGGAGATCGGCACCGAACTACCCACCCCCTTCTTCGATTTCTCGGTCGTCGGCGCCCTGTCACTGATCTGCATCGTGTGGATGGTCCTGAACTTCCGTGACCGTACCGTCCGGTGTCTGCTCTGCGGCCTGGTCGTGTCCTACGGCTGGGTCGTGCTGTCGATGATCGCCCCGCTCGGCGGCACCACCCTCCTCGGCTTCCGCATGGAGCTGCCGATCTCCCTCCTCCTCGTCACCGGCGGCGTCCTCGCCCTCGACCAACTGCGCAGCTCCGGTGTGGCCAAGGCCTACCCCGCCTTCGTCACCCCGCAGCGTGCTCCGCAGGTCACCGCGGTGATCGGCGTCCTGCTGACCTTCGCGACCGCCGCGTATGCCGTCTCGGTGCCACTGCACCTGCGCGAGGAGATCGACCTCGCCTACACCGACACCGACGGCGACGCCGAGCGCGGCGACACCCTCCCGGCGGACTCGACGGTGTACTTCAGCCAGGTCGACACCGCGATCCGGGAACTGCGCGGTGACAACCCGGCGGACACGGTCGTCCTCACCGACGAGCAGAGCTTCGTGGCCTACCACCCGTACCCGGTCTTCCAGGCGATCTCCGCCCACTACGCCAATCCGCTGGGTGAGTACGAGGAGCGCAACGCCGAGATCGAACGGTGGACGCGGATCGACGATCCGACGGAACTGCGCGAGGCGATGGACGCCGTCAACCGTGACCGTGGCTGGCGTCCGCCCGACGCCCTGCTGCTGCGAGGCCAGCTGGAGGACGACGGCAGCGGCGACATCGGGTCCTTCTCCTACCGGATGTCCGAGGACATCTACCCCAACGACCCCAACGTCCGCTTCCGCCCGGTGAGCTTCCGCGCCACCGCATTCAGCGAAGGGTGGACGCTTCGCCAGATCGGACCGTTCGTCCTCGCGGTGCGACGCTAGAGCGGCGCCGGGGCGGCGCCCCGATCTAGATCCCCGACCACTTAGGACGCACTGCCGCGCTGACGTAACATGTGCGACTATGTCACGAGTCGATGAAGCAGCCCCCGACGCGTCCCCCTCCCCGCAGGACTCACCGGCCCCCGCAGCGTCCCCGGTGATCCCGGTGGACACCTCCCGGCTGAAGCTCACCGCCATCGTGTCGGGACTGCTCGGCATGCTGATGTTCTGCCTGATCCCGCTGCTCCCGGTGCAGCAGGTCCAGTCGAGCTACTCCTGGCCGCAGAACGGTGACCTCCGCAGTGTCACCTCCCCCCTGGTCTCCTACCAGGCCCAGGACCTCGACATCACCCTCCCCGTCTCCGAGGTCCGCGACCTCAACGACCGTCAGACCACGGTACTGTCCACGGTCCCGGAGGATTCCGAGGACCAGACCCTGCGGGGCATGTTCGTCCGTTCGACCGGCAACGGCCTCGACGTCATCAACCGTAACTCCGTCCTGTTGACGATGGACAACGCCACCATCGACAGTCTTCCGGCGGACGCGGTGCTGCGCATCTCCTCAAACTCCGACGGCACCCGCGCCTGGATCCCGGACGCGACACCGGGCACCGACGCGGACGGCGTCGCCGATGCCGCCGGTCCGGCCAGGGAGACCCGTGACGGCGTCGTCCTCGACGGCCTCGTCCCCGATGACATGCGCCCGATGCTCACCGGCATCTACACGGAGCTCACCGACACCCCGGAGAACACGCGGGCCGCCGTGGACGCCGGGCTGAAGGTCGATGTCACCATCGACTCGCGCTTCACCTCCTCCCCGTCAGCCGCGAAGGTCGCCGCCGCAGTTCTCGGCCTGCTCTTCACCGTCATCGCACTGTGGACGCTCCACCGCATCGACTGCCTCGACGGGCGGACCCGCACCCACCGCCGTTTCCTGCCGGCGGACTGGTGGCGTCCCCGCTGGCTCGACGCCGTCGTCGGCGGCGTCCTGGTCGTCTGGTACTTCATCGGCGCGAACACCTCCGACGACGGTTACCTGCTCACCATGGCGCGGGCCAGCCACGAGTCGGGCTACATGGCGAACTACTACCGCTGGTTCGGTGTACCCGAATCCCCCTTCGGGGCCCCGTACTACGACCTGCTGGCGGTGATGACGCGGATCTCCGACGCCTCGATCTTCATCCGCCTGCCCGGCCTCATCGCCGGCGCCCTGGTCTGGATGCTGCTGTCGCGTGAGGTCCTGCCCCGCCTCGGCGCCCCGCTCAACGGGCGTCGCGTCGCGCACTGGACCGCAGCCGCCGTCTTCCTGGTCTTCTGGATGACCTTCAACAACGGCACCCGGCCGGAGCCGGTCATCGCTCTCGGCGCGCTGCTGACCTGGGTGTGCATGGAGCGTGCCATCGCCACGTCCCGCCTGCTGCCCGCCGCCTTCGGCGTCATCGTCGCGTCGCTGTCACTGGCCGCCGGCCCCACCGGTCTCATGGCCGTCGCAGCCCTGCTCGCAGCCCTGTCCGGGCTCATCCGCATCGTCATCCGCCGCCTGCCCGCCCTGGGTGCGCCGAAGGGCTCGTCGAGGAAGCGGACCGCCGGCGCCGTCCTGGCACAGATCGCGCCCTTCCTCGCCGCCGGCACCGCCGTGCTCATCTGCGTCTTCGGCGACCAGACGCTGTCGACCGTCATCGAGTCGATCCGGGTGCGCGGTGCCGTCGGCCCGGCCCTGTCCTGGTACGACGAGCCGGTCCGCTACACCGAACTGCTCAAGCAGACCGTCGACGGATCGTTCCCACGCCGGTTCAGCGTCCTCATGATGATCCTGTGCCTCGGCGTGGTGATCGCCTCGATGCTGCGCAACCGACGCGTCCCCGGCACCGCCAACGGACCGGCCGTCCGACTGACCCTGGTGGTCATCGGCACGATGTTCTTCATGACTTTCACGCCCACCAAGTGGACCCACCACTTCGGCGTGTACGCCGGTCTCGCCGCCGGTCTCGCCGCGCTGGCGGCGGTCGCGGCGTCCACCATGGCGATGCGTTCGGCCCGTAACCGCATCCTGTTCATCGGCGCCTGCCTGCTGCTCTTCGCCTTCTCACTGTCCGGCACGAACGGCTGGTGGTACATTTCCAGCTTCGGCGTGCCCTGGTTCGACAAGCCGGTGCAGATCGCCGGCATCGAGATCTCCACGGTGATGATGGTCTTCTCGGTCATCATCATGATCGTCGGCGTGGTCATCGGCTTCCTCGCCGACATCCGCGAGGCGAAGGCCACCACCGCCGCCGAGATCGCGGAGGCGACCGACAAGGAACGCAGCCAGGCCCGCCGCCTCAACGGTGTGGCCGCCGCCCCCATCGCCGTGCTCACCGCCCTGGTCGTGGTGTTCAACCTGGCGTCGCTGGGCAAGGGCTTCATCTCCCAGTGGCCCGCCTACTCGGTGGGCAAGGGCAATCTCATGGCGCTCACCGGCGACACCTGCAACCTCGCCTCCGACGTCCGCGTCGAGTCCGACACGAACGACTCCTTCCTCACCCCGGCCGACGGCACCGATTTCCGGGACTCCCTCGTCGGGAAGAACACCCACGGCTTCGCCGAGAACAACATCCCCGACCGGATCCAGGACCCGCGTGACGATGACGGGACCGGCGCCCCGGCGACCTCCGCCACCGCGGGCAACACCTTCGGCAGCGCCGACAACGACTCGAGCAGTGACGGCACCGCCGGTGGTCTGCAGACCGAGGCCGGCATCAACGGCTCCTTCGCCACCCTGCCCTTCGGCATCGACCGCGCCCGCGTCCCGGTCATCGGTTCCTACACCGTGGGCCTGCAGGAGACCGCGAACACCACGAGCTCCTGGTTCTCCCTGCCGGAACGCCGGAAGGACGCCCCGCTGCTCATCGTCTCCGCCGCCGGCGAGGTCGCCCACGACGACCTCAACGGTGTCTTCCAGTACGGCCAGGAGCTGACCATCGAGTACGGGAGGTCCACCGGCGGCACCGGCGACAGCGCCTTCGAGGTCATGGGGTCGATCGTCCCGCTGGACATCGAGACCGCCCCGCAGTGGCGCAACCTGCGCGTCCCGATGGACTGGTTGCCCGGGGACGCCGACGTGGTCCGTATCGTCGCCAAGGACAAGAACGTCACCCCCGACCAGTGGCTGGCGATCACCCCGCCGCGTGTCCCGACCCTCGTCGCCATGACCGACGTCGTCGGACCTGACGTACCGACCCTCATCGACTGGGCCACCCCGCTGCAGTACCCCTGCCAGCGCCCCTACAACCACTGGGCCGGCGTGGCCGAGGTACCCGGGTACCAGATCTCCCCGGACCACTCCGCCAAGAAGGACCACGCCCCGGTGCAGGACTACTACGGCGGCGGTGCCGGCGGCCTGGTCCAGATGACCACCGTCGGCGAGGAGGTCCCCGCCTACCTGCAGGACGACTGGCAGCGTGACTGGGGTGTGCTGACGAAGCTGACCCCGTTCGCGTCGTCGACCGGCGTGCTGCCGAAGCCCGCGGAACTCACCACCGAGGAGCACACCCGCTCCGGTCTGTGGTCCGCCGGACCGATGAAGTTCACCATGAGCTGACACCCCACCCACGACGCCACGTCCGTGGCGTCCCTAGAGTGGGGCCCATGACAGACGATTCCACCGCCTCCCCCGGTATCCCCGACGACATCACCGAGGCCGCGCGGCCCACCCCCAGGGCGGCCGACGACCTCTACCGGCACGTCAACGGCGCCTGGCTGGCGTCCCACAGGATTCCCGCCGACCGTGCCGTCGACGGCACCTTCCACGCCCTGCGCGACCGTGCGGAACTCGATGTGAGGGAGATCGTCGAGGAGGCGGACCCCGGTACCCGCATCGGTGCGCTGTACAGGTCGTTCATGGACGAGGACGGGGAGAACGGCATCGAGGCCGCCGGACTGGACGTGCTCGACGTGGACCTCGACCCGGTCCGCGCGGCGTCCTGCCTCGACGAACTCGTCGCGGTGCTCGCCCGCCTGGACCGCGGCGGCGTGGGCGGCGTGCTCGGGTTCTGGACCGAGAAGGACGCCGGGGGCGCCGGTGAGGGGGGCGCCGGCATCGAGGTCCCCTACCTGGTGCAGACCGGCCTGGGCCTGCCGGACGAGGCCTACTACCGGGAGGAGCAGCACGCGCAGACCCGCGCCGCGTACCGGGAGTTCGTCACCCGCTACCTGGAGCTCACCGAGGCCCAGGAGCGGCCGGGCCGGTTCGCCGGCACCGGGGCGACCGCCGCAGCCGACGCGGCCGACGCCCTCATCGCCTTCGAGACCGACCTGGCGAAGGGCCACTGGGACACCGTGTCCAGCCGCGACGCGGAGAAGACCTACAACCCCACCCGCCACGCCGACCTGCCGACCGGCTTCCCCTTCGCCGCGTGGCTCGACGGGGTGGGCATCACCGAGACCAACGCCCCGTCGGTCATCGTCTCCCAGCCGAGCTACCTCGACCATGTCGCCACCCTCGTGCCCGGTGGCGCCGGCGGCGAGGATTACACCGCCCACGACCTCGACGAGTGGAAACTCTGGGCGTACTGGCGTGTCGTCACCGCGCGCGCCGGCAAACTGCCGCGGGTGTTCTCCGAGGCGTCCTTCGACTTCTACGGCCGGACGCTGTCCGGGGCCACCGAGCAGCGCGACCGATGGAAGCGGGCCCTGTCACTCGTCAACGGCGCCGTCGGCGAGGACGTCGGGCGTGTCTTCGTCGAGCGCCACTTCCCGCCGGAGTACAAGACGACGATGGTGGACCTCGTCGACCATCTGCTGGCCGCCTACCGCGAGCGGATCAGTGAACTGCCGTGGATGACGCCCACCACCCGGGACAGGGCACTGGAGAAGCTCTCGACTTTCCGCGCCCGGATCGGCTACCCGGAGGTCTGGCGGGACTTCTCCGGGGTCACGTTCAGCCCTGCGGGCGCCGACCTGCTGGCCAACTACCGCACCATCACCGAATTCAACCACGAGTTCGAGGTCGGCAAGCTCGGCAGGCCGTCCGACCCGGACCTGTGGTTCACCACCCCGCAGACGGTCAACGCCTTCTACAATCCGGTCCGCAACGACATCACTTTCCCCGCCGCGATTCTGCGGCCGCCGTTCTTCGAGCCGGACGCGGACATGGCCGGCAACTTCGGGGCGATCGGCGCCGTCATCGGCCACGAGATCGGCCACGGCTTCGACGACCAGGGCTCCAAGTACGACGGGGCCGGCAATCTCAACGACTGGTGGACCGACGAGGACCGGGCGGCGTTCACCGCGCTGACTGACAAGCTCGTCGACCAGTACGACGGGCTGGTGCCCACCGGTCTGGCCGAGCGCGGCCAGACCGAACACACCGTCAACGGTGCCTTCACCCTGGGCGAGAACATCGGCGACCTCGGTGGTGTGACGATCGCGCATCTGGCGTACCGCATCTCCAAGGACGGGCAGGAGGCGCCGGTGATCGACGACCTCACCGGCGACCAACGGTTCTTCGCCGGCTGGGCTCAAGGCTGGCGCGG
>NZ_CACZOO010000085.1 GCF_902782855.1 uncultured Corynebacterium sp. | reverse complement strand
TTATGGTACCGTCGTTCTAGGTTCGAGTCCTGGTAGGCCAGCGGAAGTATCCGCCGCGATCTTTCAGTTGTATATGCTCCGTTCGTCTAGCGGCCTAGGACGCTGGCCTCTCACGCCGGTAACACGGGTTCAAATCCCGTACGGAGTACAAATACAAAGGCCCTGCACCCGATGGTGCAGGGCCTTTGTTCTGGTCGTAGTCGCGCAGCAGTCCTGCCCCTCTCTCTGACCCGGTGACCGACCGCGTCGCCAGGGCCGCGGTTTCCTGGGGCCCGGTAGTTCTGTCGGTGAACGGTGACGGACGAATCCGGTCCGATCGGTCTACTCTGGGGCGCATGACCATGCCCAGGAACCTCGTCCTCGTTCGCCACGGACAGAGTGAGGCCAACGTCATCCAGAAGCGGGATAAGGCGGGCGATCAGCGACTCTTCACTGAGGAGACGATGCTTGTCGCCGACCGCTCGTGGCGGTTGACGGAGGCGGGGGTGGCCCAGGCCCGCACCGCTGGGCAGTGGATCAGGCGGAACATTGACACCTTCGACCGGTGTATCACCTCACCGTTCGTCCGGACCCGGGAGACGGCGGCAACTCTCGGCGTCCCGGATGCCGCCTGGGAGGAGAATCGTGTCGTCCGGGAACGCTCCTGGGGTGAGATCTCCCCGCTGCCCCGGGCGGTCTTCGAGGAGCAGTACTCCCACAATGCCCTGCTCAAGAGGAAGGATCCGCTGTACTGGGCGCCACCGGCCGGCGAGTCCATCGCCGAGGTCGCTGAGAACCGGGTGCGCAACCTGCTGAGCACACTGCACCGGGAGAGCTCGGAACAGAACGTCCTCGTCGTCTCCCACGGTGACTTCATGTGGGCGACCCGTCTCGTCCTGGAACGGTGGAGCGACGAGGAGTTCCTCGCCTACGACAAGGATCCGTCAATGACCATCCACAACTGTTCGGTGGTGCATTACACACGGATCAACCCGGACACCGGGGAGATCGAGCCGAAGATCCGCTGGGTGCGTTTCGCCCATCCACGCAGGAACCGGGAGACCGGTCAGTGGCGCATGCACGTCCAGGACTGGCGCAGCTTCGACCGCCGGTACTTCACGAACGAGGAACTGCTGGCGCAGGCCGAGGAGCAGGCGCGGATCCTCACCGCCGGCCGGTGACGCCCCCGACCGCAGGACGCCGGGACGGGCCGGAGGTCCGGGACAGGTATAACGGCAGCGGGGAATACGCGTGCACACATGTGGTGGGTGAGATGTCTGATGCAGGTCACCGCACCTTTCTGCGGCCGATTATGCGATGACTCCGTCGCTGCTATATAGTTCTCCCCGTTGCAGAGAGCGGTTCACGCCGGATTCCGTCAACAGATGCTCCGTTCGTCTAGCGGCCTAGGACGCTGGCCTCTCACGCCGGTAACACGGGTTCAAATCCCGTACGGAGTACCAGTTCATGAAGCCCCGCGCCGTTCCTACGGTGCGGGGCTCCTGTGCTCCCGGGGTGAGGTGGGGCAGGCTCGTGGAAACCCCGGAGGCTCGACGGTTCGGTGGGCTTCGCCCGCCTGCAGGGGTGAGATGCGGGGGCGGGGCTGTGGAAGAACTGCTGGACCGCCACTCTGTCCTGACGGTACCGTCAGTGAAGGTCCCGGTCGACACATTCACCGGGCCGCTTCAGCGGCAGTCAGACGCCAGGCCGGTCGGCGCCGCGCATTCTCACGGATCCCGGTGCCAGGCCGACCGGATGTCGGGAGACAGTCATGGCCTCTGCCATCAGTAGTGACCGCATCGCAGAACTCACCGCGATCGAGTCAGAGAAACTCAATGCCCGCACCCTCGGCTCGAAAGCGATGTTCGAGCGCGCGGGAAGGCACCTCAGCGGCGGTGTCGCCTCCTCCTACCAGCTGCGTGACCCGTGGCCGATCTACATCGACCGGGGCAACGGTCCGAAGGTGTGGGATGTCGACGGCAATGAGATGTGGGACTTCCACAACGGGTTCGGATCGATGATCCAGGGCCACGCCCACCCGGCGATCGGTCAGGCGATCGCCGACCGCTACCCCCGTGGCACGCACTTCGGCTGCGCCACCGAGGACGACATCGTCGTCGCCGACGATCTGGCGTCCCGCTGGGGTCTGCCCAAGTGGCGCTTCACCAACTCAGGTTCCGAGGCCACGATGGATGCGATCCGCATCGCCCGGGCCTACACCGGTCGCGATACCGTGGTGAAGATCTTCGGTTCCTACCACGGTCACCATGACACGGTGATGGTGTCGATCGGGGTGGAGTACGACCGGATCGGTGACCACGAGAATCTGGCGTCCCTGCCCTACGGTGCCGGGATCCCGGACGCCACCGTCCAGATGACTGTTCCGGTGCCGTTCAATGACGCCCCGGCGATGGAGCGGCGGATCGAGCGGCTGACCGGGGAGGGGAACAAACCTGCCTGCGTCATCATGGAGGCGGCGATGATGAACCTCGGTGTCGTCCTTCCGGAGCCCGGATATCTCGAAGCGGTCAGGGAGATCACCCGCAGGCACGGGATCGTGCTGATCTTCGATGAGGTCAAGACCGGACTGTGCATCGCCGCAGGTGGGGCGACCGAGAAATTCGGGGTGACCCCGGACCTGGTCACCCTGGCGAAGGCCCTGGGCGGTGGTCTGCCCTCCGGAGCGATCGGCGGCAGCGAGGAGGTCATGGCCGTCGTCGAGGACGGCAGTGTGTACCAGGTCGGGACCTTTTCGGGGAACCCGCTGTCGATGGCGGCAGCCCGCGCCTCACTGGAGCAGGTGCTCACCCCGGACGCCTACGCACACCTGGCACACCTCAATGACCGCATCGTCACCGGATGCCAGGGGGTCATCGACCGGTACGGTCTTCCGGGGTATGCCCTGGGTATCGGCTCGAAGGGCTGCGTCACGTTCTCGGAGGAGAAGATCATCGACTACGAGACCTACAAGGCCGGCCAGCGTGGCGATCTCGCCGATCTCGCCTGGCTCTACAACCTCAACCGCGGGATATTCATGACGCCCGGACGTGAGGAGGAGTGGACCCTGTCTGTCACCCACACCGATGAATCCGTCGACGCCTATGTCGCGGCCTTCGATGAGTTGGCGGCGGACCTGACCCGTTGACCCGGCCGGGTCACCGCAGGTGCTCCTCCAGATCCAGCGCCGCAGCCTGGAGCGCCTCGCGGTGACGGGCGGCGGGGGAGGGGCCCATCCGGTCGATCGGCCCGGAGATGGACAGCGCGGCGATGACACCCGTCGCGTCGCGCACCGGTACCGACGCACTGGCCAGGACCGGTTCACGCTCACCCATCGACTCGGCGATCCGGGCTACGCGGATGTGCTCCAGGTCGCCGGCGGTGTACATCGCGGTCTGGAGGATCTCGTCCTGGAAACTCTTCGGGGAGAAAGCGACGAGGACCTTCGCCGCGGATCCGGCGGCGAGCGTCATCCGGGCCCCCACCGGGACCGTGTCCCGCAGACCCAGGGGAGGTTCAGCGGTGGCGACGCAGATCCGCTCGGTGCCGGAGAGCTTGTAGAGTTGGCAGGATTCACCGGTGCGCTTGACCAGAGCGGGCAGGACGTACTCGGCGGCCTCGTCGAGGCGGGCAGAGGATTTCGGGGCCAGCTCGGCGAGGGCGGGACCGGCGGTCCACTGCCCGTCGTCCAGCCGGGTCACCATCCGGTGCTTCTCGAGCGCGACGGCGATACGGTGTGCGGTGGCACGCGGCAGGCCGGTGGTCTCGCAGAGTTCGGAGAGACTGTGCGGTCGTCGTGCGACGATGCCCAGGATCAGCAGCGCCCGGTCGAGGACCTGAATGCCACTGGTGACGGGTACCGGGACGTCAGAAGAAATTCCCATAATCTGATATACTACATTCCATTCAGTGGAACTGCCAGGACAGGTCAGGACAGGCTCCGGAGTGACTGCCCGGGGCCCCGCCACTCCTGCGGTCCACCGTCTGAAACTCGTGCAACAGCATCACTGATGAGGAGAGCAACCGTGAACGCTGTGACTCAGCAGAACCGGGGCACCACGCGACCGCACGGCCCCCGCACCCTCGCCCAGAAAGTGTGGGACGACCATGTCGTGGCACAAGGCGGACCCGGCGAGCCTGACCTGATCTACATCGACCTCCACCTTATCCACGAGGTCACCAGCCCCCAGGCCTTCGACGGTCTGCGTCAGGCCGGGCGGTCCGTACGTCGTCCCGACCTGACCCTTGGCACCGAGGACCACAACGTCCCCACCCTCGGCGTCCACACCGGAAACCTCCTCGAGATCGAGGACGGGGTCTCCCGGCTGCAGGTCGAGACGCTGCGGAGGAACTGTGACGAGTTCGGTGTCGAACTGCACCCGATGGGTGACCCCGACCAGGGCATCGTCCACACCGTCGGCCCTCAGCTCGGCGCCAGCCAGCCCGGCATGACCATCGTCTGCGGCGACTCGCACACCTCCACACACGGCGCCTTCGGCTCGATCGGCATGGGCATCGGCACCAGCGAGGTCGAGCATGTCCTGGCCACCCAGACACTGCGGCTCAGGCCGTTCAGGACCATGGCGATCGAGGTCAGCGGTGAACTGCAGCCCGGTGTCACCGCCAAGGACCTCATCCTCGCCATCATCGCGAAGATCGGCACCGGCGGCGCCCAGGGGCACATCATCGAGTACCGCGGCGAGGCGATCCGGAAGCTGTCCATGGAGGGCCGGCTCACGGTCTGCAACATGAGCATCGAGGCCGGTGCCCGCGCCGGCATGATCGCCCCCCGACGACACCACCTTCGACTACCTGAAGGGACGCCGCTTCGCCCCGACCGGCACCGACTGGGAGGATGCCAAGGAGTACTGGCGCTCGCTGGCCACCGACGAGGGTGCGGTCTTCGACACCGTCGTCGAGATCGACGGCTCCGCGCTCACGCCCTTCGTCACCTGGGGCACCAACCCCGGTCAGGGCCTCCCGCTGTCCGGCTCCGTGCCGTACCTCGAGGACATCACCGACGAGACCGAACGGGTCGCCGCCGAAGCCGCCATCACCTACATGGGCCTGGAGCAGGGTACCCCGTTGCGTGACATCGCCATCGACACCGTCTTCCTCGGGTCCTGCACCAACAGCCGCATCGAGGACATACGTGCCGCCGCCGAGGTCCTGCGTGGACGCCACATCGCTGACGGCCTGCGGATGATGGTCGTGCCGTCCTCCACCCAGGTGAAGAAGCAGGCGGAGGAGGAGGGGCTGGACAGGATCTTCCTCGACGCCGGGGCCGAATGGCGCACCGCCGGCTGCTCCATGTGCCTGGGCATGAACCCCGACCAGCTCTCCCCGGGTGAGCGGTCGGCGTCCACCTCCAACCGCAACTTCGAGGGACGTCAGGGCAAGGGCGGGCGCACCCACCTGGTCTCCCCACCGGTCGCCGCGGCCACCGCCGTGGCGGGGCACCTCGCGGGTCCCGCGGATCTGGACAACTGAGGAACAGGAACCATGGAAGCATTCACCACCCACACCGGTGTCGCGTGTCCGCTGAAGCGGTCGAACGTCGACACCGACCAGATCGTCCCCGCCGAATACCTGAAGCTGGTGACCAGGACCGGTTTCGAGTCCGGCCTGTTCAAGTCCTGGCGCACCGACCCGGAGTTCATCCTCAACCAGGGGCCCTACGTGCACTCCTCGGTGCTGGTCGCCGGGCCGGACTTCGGTACCGGTTCCTCCCGTGAACACGCCGTGTGGGCGCTGCTCGACTACGGCTTCCGCGTCGTGTTCTCACCGCGCTTCGGCGACATCTTCCGCGGCAACACCGCCAAGAACGGCCTGCTCGCCGGCGTCATGCCCGAGGAGCAGATCGAACTGATCTGGAAGCTTCTGGAGCAGCGTCCCGGCGCGGAAATGACCGTTGACCTGGACTCGCAGACCACGACCCTCGGCGAGCACGTCTTCCCCTTCGAGGTCGACGAGGACACCCGCTGGCGGCTGCTCAACGGCCTCGACGACATCGGCATCACCCTGCAGGACGCCGACGCGATCGCCGCCTACGAGCGCACGAGGCCGGCGTTCAAACCGGTCATCCGGTAACGGCCCCGCGGCAGCCGGCTCAGCGCACCGGTAGCGGGGACGCCAGGTAGTCCGCGCCGAGCAGCTTCTCGGCCGCGCTGAAGTGCAGGACCCACACCGACCCCTTCTTCGAGCGGACGTCCTCGAGCTCCGTGCCGGTGTCCGCGGCCAGCGCGGTGACCACAGCAGGGATCACGACGCCCTGGGAACAGATCTCACTCACGGGGGCGGTGGAGGCCCTCACCAGGGCATCCATCACGGTGCGGGGACCGTTGTCGAGCGCGGCGTCCCCGAGGGCGTGATCCACCACCGTCTCCAGACCGAGCGCCTCCGCGGTCGGGCCGAGAGTGTCGGTGCACCGGTCGAGGTCGGCCGAGCTCAGTGACCGCACCCCGTATCCGCGGGCGACCCCGATGAGGGCCTCAGCCTGGCGGTGCCCCTTCCGGGTCAGCGGGCGCAGCTGGTCGTCACCTTGCCAGCCACGGCGGTCGGCGGCCTTCGCGTGACGGACGTAGAGCACCCGGCGCGACACGCCGAGCGACAGGCGCTCGCACGCCGCGGTGATGACCTCACGGTCGGTGTCGTAGGTGCACAGCCGGGCGGCTTCGCCGGGGGAGACCCACCGCAGTTCGCCGACCTCGTCGGTGTCCTCCGGGGTGGGCTCGGAGTGGTCGGTGACCTCGGCGGTCCAGTACCAGACCACCTTGGTTGATCCGCCGACCGGGTAGTGGACGTAGCCGAGTAACCACCCGAGGGTCGAGGCGTAGCCGGTTTCCTCGGCGAGTTCGCGCACGGCTGTCTGTACGATGCCCTCGCCCTTGTCGACCTTGCCCTTGGGCAGGGACCAGTCGTCGTAGCGGGGGCGGTGGATCACGGCGATCTCCACCGCGTCCTCTGCGGCGGTCTCCGGTGCCACCGGATCCGCGACGGTGAGTCGGCGCCACATCACCGCCCCGGCGGCGAAGACCGGGTTGACGAATTCGTCGGCGGGAGAACTGCCGATTCGAGAGACCACGGTCTCGGAACCACCTCCCGGGTTCCGGGACGCGACGGACGTGGACAGGTCACCGATGCCGGAATGGCTGATCACGGGAGTTACCTTCTTCATGGACGGCAGTCTGGTTCAATGTACAGCGTACCGATCCAGATGACGATCCAGACGACGAGGACAGGAGAGTGGGCCGTATGGTGCAGGTCGCGGTGATGGGAGCCGGTTCCTGGGGGACCACGGTGGCGAAGGTCTGCGCCGACGCCGGCAGTGACGTGACCCTCTGGGCGAGGCGCGACGAGGTCGCCCGGGAGATCAACGGGGGCGTCGACGGACGTCACACCAACTCCACCTACCTGCGCGAGGTGGAGCTCCCCGCGTCGCTGACCGCCACCACCGATCCCGCGGTGGCGCTCGGCGGGGCGCAGATCGTCTTCCTCGGCGTGCCGTCCCAGACGATGCGCACCAACCTCGCCGCCTGGCGTGACCTCCTGGGGTCGGACGCCACCCTCGTCAGTCTCACCAAGGGGATCGAGCACTCCAGCCGGCGCCGGATGAGCCAGGTCATCGCCGAGGTCGCCGAGGTCCCCGAGGACCACGTCGCCGTACTGTCCGGGCCGAACCTCGCCTACGAGATCGCCCAGGCACAGCCGGCGGCCACCGTCGTGGCCTGCGCTGACGCCGATCGAGCTGTCGCGGTCCAGGAGGCGACCGCGGCCCCCTACTTCCGGCCGTACACGAATGACGACGTCATCGGCTGCGAGATTGCCGGCGCCTGCAAGAACGTCATCGCCCTGGCCTGCGGCATGGGCGCGGGGATGGGGCTGGGACACAACTCGACCGCCACGCTGATAACCCGCGGCCTCGCCGAGATCACCCGGCTCACCGTGGCGCTCGGCGGATCCGAGCGCACCATGGCCGGGCTCGCCGGCCTGGGGGACCTCGTGGCGACCTGCAATTCCCCGCTTTCACGCAACCGTACCTTCGGTGAGCGCCTCGGCCGGGGGGAGAGCCTCGACCGCGCCCGCGAATCGACCCGCGGACAGGTCGCCGAGGGCGTCATCTCCTCGATCTCCATCGCCGAGATCGCTGCGACCGCGGGGGTGGACATGCCGATCACCGACGCGGTCGTGGATGTCTGCCACCGGGGCGGCAGTGTGTCGGACGCGGTGCGCTCCCTGCTGGGCCGCACCAGGAAAGCCGAGTGAGCCGACTGTAGACTCACCGGCGTGAGCAACACTGAAACGACTTCACCCGCGTCCCGTACCGTCGTCGCCGTTCTCTACGGCGGCCAGAATTCCGAGCACAGCATCTCGTGTCTGTCCGCCGCCGCGGTGATGAGTCACCTCGACCCGGACCGTTACGAGGTCGTCCCGGTCGGCATCACGCAGGACGGTCAGTGGGTCAGGGGCACCACCGACGCCGACGCCCTGGCCGCCCACGGCCGGGACCTGCCGACGGTGAAGATGTCCCGTGGCGTCACCCTCGTCCCCGGGCGGAGCGCCGACGGCCGTGGCCAACTGCGCTACGGTGACGGCTCTCTCTACGCCGAGGTCGATGTCGTCTTCCCCGTCCTCCACGGCCGCAACGGTGAGGACGGCACCGTCCAGGGCGTCATCGAACTCGCCAACGTCCCCTACGTCGGCAACGGCGTGCTGGCCTCCGCCGCCTGCATGGACAAGCAGTACACCAAGCTCATCGCCCGCGCCGCCGGCGTGCCCGTCGGCGACGAGGTCGTGCTCACCGAGCAGCGTGACCTCACCGACGACGAGAAGGAGCAGCTCGGCCTGCCGGTCTTCGTCAAGCCCGCCCGCGGCGGCTCCTCGGTCGGCATCTCCAAGGTCACCGACTGGGCGGACCTGGCGGCCGCCGAGAAGGAGGCCTTCGCCCACGACAACAAGATCCTCGTCGAGGCCATGCTCCACGGGGTCGAGGTCGAGTGCGGTGTGCTGCAGTACCCCGACGGAACCGTCCACGCCTCCCAGCCCTCCCTGCTCACGGGTACCGAGAACGGCCCGGAGGGCTTCTACGGCTTCGACACGAAGTACCTCGACGACATCATCAGCTACGAGATCCCCGCCCCGCTGCCCGAGGGCCAGGTCGACGCGGTGCGTCGCTGGGCCGTGGAGACCTTCCGGGCACTGGACTGCGAGGGCCTCGCCCGGGTGGACTTCTTCGTCACCGAGGACGGCCCCGTGCTCAACGAGCCGAACACCATGCCCGGTTTCACCCCGATCAGCATGTACCCGAAGATGTTCGAGGCCACCGGGGTGGCCTACCCCGAACTGCTCGACATCCTCATCGCCCGCGCACTGGTGCGCAGGTAGCCCCGGCCGGGGCGCTCAGTTCCCGGTCTTCTCCATCGTTCCGGCGATGATGCCGCTGAGCTGGGGGAGGACCGTGTCACCGATGTTCAGCGGCAGCGACACCGCCACCGTCGCCCCGTATCCGAGGGCGTACCAGGACCCGACGGTCGAGCCGTTGGCCAGTGCCGTGTCCTCGAACCAGGGCACCTCGTCAACCTGGGTGAGCCGGGCACCGGCGGCGTAGGATGCCGGCATCGCGACCCCGCACCGCACCACGACCGGCTCTGCGCCGGGCGCGGCCCACACCGCCACCCCCTCCAGTGGCGTTCCGGCGTCGGCGCCGGCGGTGGTCTCCCTGATCCGGTGGTGGTCACCGAAGGCGTCCGGCAGGGCGTCCGTGAACTCCGTGCAGGACGCCGCACCGCGGTCGGGCCGGAGGTCCGTCAGTGCCACGGAACGTGGGGCGGGGGCGTCCCCGTGGGCATGGTCGGCGACGGCCCGGCCGAACCCGTCGAAGTCCACGGCGTCGTCCAGCGACGTCCCGGCGTCCGGGCTCCCGGTCACCGCCACCACCGGGGTGGCGCTGAGGGAGTACCAGGTGGACAGGGCTGACCCGGTGGTGGCGTCGTCGACGCGGAGCCAGTCCGTGCCGCCGTGGGAGATCAGCGAGCTCACCTGTGAGTACTGGGCCGGCACCGACACCCCGCAGCGCACCGTCAGCTCGGCGCCGCCGGAGTCACGGTAGGCCGCGGCTCCTGCAGGGGCCGGATCCGTCACCCCGACCGACCGGTAGTCGGAGGTCCGGTCCGGCAGGGAGTCGATGATCGCACCGCAGGTGGCGGAGTCCGCGTCCGGCGCATCCACCGGCCCCATCGACACCTCCGTGTACACGTTGCGGTCGACGAGGATCCTCGCCCCCGCCAGCACCGCGATGACGAAGACCACCGCCAGGACGAGCGCGAGGACCGTGGTCGTGCGGCTCAGTCCGGAGGTGCTGCTACCCTGATCAGTGACTTCCGGGGAACCGGGACGCTGCTCTGCCATGACCCCGATCATACGGGCGGCACCGACGGCGACGACTAACGACTACTGCCTAGCGGACGGATGAGGGTGCTGATGGCTGAGACGGCGGGGACCTACGGTGGACACGCGGCCGGTGGCCCCACCGTGTCCCAGGTGGGGGAGGCGGCGACGATAGCCGCGATCCGCGAGGCGGCGCCCAGCGAGGTCAACGGTGACGATGCCGCCGTCCTCGACCCCGCCCCGCCGAACTCCCGGCACATCGCCACCACCGACGTCCTCGTCGATTCCGAACACTTCCGCCTCGACTGGTCCACCCCCTACGAGGTCGGGGTGAAGGCCGTCAGCCAGAACTTCGCCGACATCCAGGCGATGGGCGGCCGCCCCACCGCGGTGCTCATGTCCCTGTCCGCCCCCGCCGACCTCCCCGTCGGCGTCGTCGGCGACATCGCCCGCGGCATCGGCGCCGCCGCCACCCCCTGGGGCGTCGAACTCGTGGGCGGTGACGTGGTCACCTCCCGGCAGCTCATCGTCGCCGTCACCGCCATCGGGATCCTCGCCGGCCCGGATCCCGCCCTCACCGTCGACGCCGCCCGACCCGGCCACCTCGTCGTCGCCTCCGGGGTCATCGGCCACTCCGCCGCCGGTCTCGCCCTGCTCAAGTACTACGGCTCCCGCGCCGCCGTGCCGGACAACCCCGTTCTCCAGGACCTCGTCTCCCGGCACTGCGCACCACACCTGATCGTCGGCCGGGGCTCGGTGGGACGCGCCGCCGGCATGTCCGCGATGACCGACAACTCCGACGGACTCGTCCACGACCTCACCACCGTAGCCCGACGCTCCGGGGTCATCGTCGACCTCGACGGGGCGGCGCTCACCCCTGACGCCCAGCTCTACTATGCGGCAGATATCACCGGTGACGACCCCTGGGAGTGGGTGCTCACCGGCGGCGAGGACCACACACTGCTCGGCACCACCGACAAGGAACCGCCGGCCGGATACCGCGTCATCGGGGAGATCCGGGACGCGGGGGACGCAGAACGGTTCGGGGAACTGACCGATCCGGTCACCGTTGACGGGCAGCGTCCGCTCTACGCCACCGGGTGGGATTCGCTGTGACCTCCCCGACCGAGACACTCGCCGGGACGATTCTCGCGACCGTCCACCCCTCCTGGCGCACCCTGCTCGACGACGCGGGTGCGGACCTGCCCGCCGCCGCCGAACGCACCGCCGCCCGCATCACCGCCGGTGAACGGGTACTGCCCGCCCCGGAGAACATCTTCCGCGCCCTGGCCCGTCCCGCCGAGGAGACCCGTGTCCTCATCCTCGGCCAGGACCCCTACCCGACCCCCGGACACGCTGTCGGCCTGTCCTTCTCCTCCGCGGCGACGACCCGGCCACTGCCGAAGTCGCTGCAGAACATCTACACGGAGTACGAGTCCGACCTCGGGCTGCCCCGACCGGTCTCCGCCGACCTGACCCCCTGGACCGACCACGGCGTCATGCTGCTCAACCGGGTACTCACCGTGCGCGCCGGTGCCGCCGGCAGCGACCGGGGCACCGGCTGGGAGGAGATCACGGGTGCGGTCGTCGCCCGGCTCGCGACCCGGCCGCTCGCCGCGGTCCTGTGGGGGCGACAGGCCCAGACCGTCGCCGGACTGGTGGGGCCGGAGCGGTGTGTGACGTCCGCGCACCCCTCCCCACTGTCGGCCTACCGCGGTTTCTTCGGATCCCGCCCGTTCAGCCGGGTCAACGAGATCCTGGTGTCCCAGGGCGCTGCCCCGGTCGAATGGTCCCTGGCGGGCCAGGAGGTCGCACCGTGACCCACCATGTTCCCGAGACCCCTGAGACCCCTGAGACCCCTGAGGCCCCTGAGGCCCCTGAGGCACTGACCGGTGACTACCTCGATGCGTGGGCGACCGCAGCCCTGGACGGACTGCACCGGCACCGCGCCGAGATCAACCGCCTCAACGTCTTCCCCATCCCGGACTCCGACACCGGCACGAACATGGCCGCCACCATGGAATCCGCGGTCATCCGGCTGCGGACACTCCAGGCGGGGAACGGTGGTCGCAGTGCCGTGGACGTCGCCGCAGCCCTGGCGGCCGGCGCCGTCGCCGGTGCCCGCGGCAACTCCGGTATGGTGCTCAGTCAGATCCTCCGGGCTGTCGCGGACACGGCCGCGCTGTCGGCCACCGGTGACCTCTCCGCCCGGGCGGTCCCGGTGATGCTCGCCCGTGCCGGCGAACTGGTGCTCCAGGCGCTCTCAAACCCGGTGGAGGGCACGATCGTCACGGTTCTGCACGCCGCCGCCGAGGGGGCGCGTGAGGCCGGGCCCGGCGGACACGCGTCACTCAGCGAAGTCGTCACCGCAGCCCGTGACGCCGCCGCCGTCGCCCTGGCTCAGACCACCGGACAGCTGGCCGCCCTCAGTGACGCCGGTGTGGTCGACGCCGGCGGTCGAGGACTCGTCGTCATCCTCCAGGCACTCGTGGACGCGTTGCACGCCGGGCCGGACAGCGCCCCCGCCCCGGCGTCGCCACGGGACGGCACCGTCGACGACGACGCGGGGCGGTCCCACGGCAACGGCGCCGACCCGCACCTGGAACTCGTCTTCGGCTTCCGTGGTGACACCGGGGAACTTCGCGCCCTGCTCGACCGGTTCGGCGACAGTGTCGTGGTCGTCAGTGACGGGGTCGGGGACCATACCGGCAACCACGCCCACGTCCACACCACCCGCGCCGGTGAACTCATTGAGCGGGTCTTCGCCCTCGGCGAGGTTCACGACCTGCGCATCGAGGTGCTGCCGGTGGTCGTCGAACCGGTACGGACACCCCCGGCGTCCCCGGTCATAGCCCTGGTCCCGGCCGGTGAGGGCCTCGCCGCGCTCTTCCGCTCCGCCGGAGCAGCGGTCGGCGACAGCCCGGCCTCGCTGACCGCCGCCGTCGACGCGGTCGACGGGCCGGTCATCGTGCTGACCAACGGACAGGACACCACCGGTCTCTTCGCGGTCCTCGACGACACCGGCACGGCCGTGACCGTGGTGGACACCGGCAGCGTGGTCGGCGGGCTCGCGGCACTCGCCGTCTACAGCCCCACCGCCGACCTCGAGGACAACGCCGAGGACATGGCAGACGCCGTCCACGGCCAACGCTGGGCCGACGTCACCGGTGACGACCTGCTCACCGATGTCGTCGGGGACCTCCTCGCCGACGGTGGGGAGCTCGTCACCGTCCTCTACGGCGACGAGCTCGGGGCCGGCGGAATGGCAGAGGTGGAGGCACGGATCGCGGCGTCCCACCCGGACGCCGAGTTCCACGCCGTACACGTCCCCGGACTGCCGGTGACCGCGCAGGTGGGGGTGGAGTAGATGCTGGGTTGGGATGACCCCCGGCCACTGAGCCTGGTCATCACCCCCGACCGCGCCCGGAACCTCGCCGGGAAACCGGGGCTGGCGACCATGGGGCAGGCACTGATGAATTTCCCGGTCGCCTACGTGCACAGTTCCGGCACCGGCGCCTTCACCGAGCACGGGGGGACCGGGGTGGAGACACCGGAGGAGGGTGACCGCTTCACCTGCCTGGCCGAGGTTCTCACCGCACAGGTCCAGGACAACCGTGGTCGTCGCGGTCCCCGCGAGATCCTCCAGTTCACGTTCCGTGTCGCCGACACGGTCTTCTCCTCGGCCCTGTTCGGCAACGTCCGGCAGCACCGCTCCTTCATCACCCCGGGCGCCAAACTCATGTTCTCCGGAACCCTCGGTATCTGGCGTGACCGCTGGCAGCTGAAGAACCCCTCGTACATCACCCTGCACCCCGCGCCGACCTCCGACGGGCACACCAGGACAGAGGAGGAGTACGAGGAGGCGTTCGGCGCGTTCGGTCCGTTGGCCACCATCGTCGACGTCGCCGGTGGCATGCGCGCGGCGCAGAAGGTGCTCTCCCATCCCTGGCTGCCGACCTACCGGCGACGTCCAGGCACCTCCACCGCCGAGGTCACGGCAGTGATGGACCACGTGCTCGCCGCGATGGGCGAGCCCTCCGAGATGCTGCCCCGGGTTCCCGGGGCGCCGACCTGGCCGCAGATCGACGGAACCCCGCTCGTCGCATTCGCGACCGCGCTGCGGCAGATCCACCGGCCCCCGGAGGACGGGCCGGACGCCGCACGGACCCGGCTGAAGTTCAACGAGGCGCTCGGTCTGCAACTGGTCATGGCGTTGCGCCGCGCCGCCACCACCGCCCGACACGCCAGGCCCGTCGTCCCCGTCGCGGCGGACTCCCGCTTCGCGTCCCTGCTCGACCGGCTGCCCTACGAGCTCACCCCGTCGCAGCGCGGGGCGCTGGAGACCATCAGTGACGCGATGGGAGGGGACGACGCCAGGGGGGACACGGACCGGGTGCCCCCGATGAGCATGCTGCTGCAGGGTGACGTCGGCTCCGGAAAGACCGTTGTCGCACTCCTGGCGATGCTGCGGGTGGTGGACTCCGGAGCCCAGTGCGCTTTCCTCGCCCCCACCGAGGTGCTCGCCGTCCAGCACGCCGAGACCCTCACCGGGCTTCTCGGGCGGACCGACGGTCGGCCGGTGACCGTCACCCTGCTCACCGGTTCGATGACCACCGGTGAACGACGGGCAGCCCTGCTCGACATCACCTCCGGGACCTCCGACATCGTCGTCGGCACCCACGCGATCATCCAGGACAGTGTCGACTTCTTCGACCTGGGCATGGTCGTCGTCGACGAGCAGCACCGCTTCGGTGTGCGCCAACGCGACCGGCTGCGGGAGAACACCCCGGTCGACCGGACACCGCACCTGCTGGTCATGACCGCCACCCCGATCCCACGCACCGTCGCAATGACGATGTTCGGGGACCTGTCGGTCTGCACCCTCGCCGGTTCCCCGTCGGGACGCGGCCCGGTGGACACCTTCGTCGTGCCCATGGGCCGGCCGAAGTGGGTCGACCGGGTCTTCGCCGTGATCCGGGAGCAGGTCGCCTCCGGGCACCGCGCGTTCATCGTCGTGCCACGCATCGAGGGTGAGGGCGGGGTCGATGACGTGGCGTCGAGGCTGGGCGGCGGCGTCCTCGCGGGACTCCGGATCGGCAGGCTGCACGGCAGGATGGAGGACAAGGCCGGGATCATGGCCGAGCTGGCGTCCGGACAGCTCGACGTCCTCGTCGCCACGACCGTCATCGAGGTCGGCGTCGACATCCCCGAGGCGACCGTGATGGTCGTGATGGAGGCCGAAAACTTCGGCGTCTCCCAACTCCACCAGCTGCGCGGCCGCGTGGGCCGCGGCCCCGACCACTCCTGGTGCTTCCTGTGCACGGCGGTGCCGGGGGAGGAACCCGCCTTCCGACGGCTGACGGAGACCGCCGAGACCCGGGACGGATTCGCCCTGGCAGAACTCGACCTGCGCTCCCGCACGGAGGGCGACGTGCTGGGGGAGAGCCAGTCCGGTGCCCGGGCGCGCCGGGTGAGCCTGCTGTCGTTGGCGGATGACGTCGCTGTGGTCGGGGAGGCCCGCCGGTACGCCGAGGACCTCGTCGCCTACGATCCGGCCCTGGCGCGCGCACTGGTCGCCGACATCGCCGATGACGACCAGGAGTTCATCGAGCGGAGTTGAGTCACTACACTGACCGCCATGGATATCTTCGCGCCCTTTGCCGGACACGTCAGGTTCGAGGTGGAGGACGGACAGGCTGTCGCCGCCGGTGACCGCCTCGCCGTGGTCGAGGCGGTCAAGGTGGAGGCCAACGTCGTCGCCCCCGGTGCCGGCGTCGCCCGCCGTGGTGCCGTCACCGACTTCTCCGCTGTGGACGGTGGGGACCTGCTGCTGCATCTGGAGGCGCTCCCGGATGACGGGGCGACGAAGTGACCCGCATCATCGCCGGTTCCGCACGCGGCCGGAAGCTCAAGGTGCCGTCCGAGGGGACCCGGCCGACCTCCGACCGCGCCCGTGAGGGGCTCTTCTCCTCCCTGCAGGTCCGCTTCGGTTTCGACGGTGAGATCGTCCTCGACCTCTTCGCAGGTTCCGGGGCGCTCGGTCTGGAGGCGGCGTCCCGCGGGGCGGCGGAGGTGACGCTGGTCGACGACAACAACCGGGCCTGCGAGACCGCCCGCACCAATGCTGCGGTGGTGGGGCATCCGGCGGTGCGCGTCGTCGAGGCGAAGGCCTCGGTGTTCCTCGCCGGCGCGACGCACGACCACTACACGATGGTGCTGGCCGATCCGCCCTACACACTCACCGACGAGGCCGTCAACGATATGGTCCGGGCACTGATCCCGCTGCTGACCGAGGACGCCGTGGTGGTTGTCGAACGTCACGTCGACTCAGCCGGGGTCGACTGGCCCGAGGGGTTCGAGACCACCGGGCAGAAGCTCAAGAAGCGCACCTTCGGCATCGCCAGGATGGACATGGCGATCTGGCGGGGGCCCGGTGTGGCCTAGACTTGCCGCATGCGAGTCTGCTGCCCCGGGTCCTTCGACCCCGTCACCAACGGTCACATCAATATCTTCACCCGTGCCGCGAGAATGTTCGACGAGGTCACCGTGCTGGTGACCTACAATCCGAACAAGTCGGGACTCTTCGATGCCGACGAGCGCATCGCCCTGGTCCGGGAGGCGCTGGACGCCACCGGTCTGCCCGAGGCGGGTCGGATCACCGTGGACACCTGGGACAGTCTGCTGGTCGACTACCTCTCCGAGCACGGGATCCCGGCCCTGGTGAAAGGGCTGCGCAGTTCGCTGGACTACGAGTACGAGCTGCCGATGGCCCAGATGAACCAGCGGCTCACCGGGGTCGAGACGTTCTTCCTGCTCACCGACCCGGAGTACGGGTACGTCTCCTCGACGATCTGCAAGGAGGTCGCGAAGTACGGGGGCGACGTGCACGGCCTGCTGCCGGAGAACGTCGCCGAGGCGGTGCTCGCCAAGTACCGGGGGTAGTCCGGGTGGCGGTCAGATGAGGCTGTCCCGCGTGTCACATCCGTAACACGGTCCCGGTTTCTGGCATGCTGGCAGTCATGTACAAGACTTTCGAGGGCCTCGATGATCTCCAGACGATGGTGGAACAGGCCTATGGCGTCCCGATGTCGGGGAACTGCATGGTCAACCGGGCGGGGGCCATTGACCTGCTCGACATGATCAGGCATTCCATCCCCGGTGACCTGGACGACGCCCAGGATGTGCTTGACCGGGAGGACGCCATCCTTTCCGAGGCGGAGACGAAGGCGACGAACCTGGTCGCCGATGCCGAATCCGAGCGCGACCGGATTCTCACGGACGCCCGGAACCGGGCCGAGGACACCCTGGCGGACGCGGAGGACCGGGCCAACGCCACGGTCTCCCACGCCGAGGCGGAGGCGGTGCGCCTGGAGGAGGACGCCCGCCGGGAGTACCAGGAGACCACCGCCCGTGCAGAAGCGGAGAAGACCCGCCTGCTGGACGAGGGCAACAACCTCTACGACCGGGCGGTCAACGAGGGCATCACCGAGCAGCGTCGTCTGGTCAGCGAGTCCGAGGTCGTCCGCGAGGCGGAGGCGGAGGCCCGCCGGATCATCGAGTCCGCCCACGCGGATTCCGACCGTCTGCGCCGTGAGTGCGACCAGTACGTCGACAGCACGCTGGCACAGTTCGAGGAATCCCTCAACGGGTCGCTGCGCACCGTCTCCCGTGACCGTTCCGCGCTACGCAAGGGGGCGGGGGTGTCCGGTAACCGGTACCCGCGGGAGCACCGGGAGGTGCGCGACCCGCGCGAGGCCCGCGGCGACTGGGGCGACCGCGGCTGATCCGCGGGACGGATTCGACCCATCTGACCTCTCAAGGGTAAGAATGACACGGTGAGTACGAATCCGTTCCAGCTTGAAGTCCGTGAGGTTCTCCGGTCCACCGGAATGCCCCAGCACCTGACCACCACCGGCCCGACCCCGGTCCGCCTCGGCGGTGAGATGCTCGGTGTCGCCGAGGGCTCACAGATCGAGATCGACGCCGATGTGTCGAACCTGGGGGAGTCCCTGCTGGTGGACGCCACCGTCCACGGCCGGGCCACCGGCCAGTGCTCCCGGTGTCTGGCGGAGCTTGATGAGCCGCTGGCGGTGCGCATCAACGATGTCTTCGGCATCAACGCCGACTTCATCACCCGGGACGGTGTGGCAGGGGGCGGGTCCGGGGACGACGACTTCGAGCCGCTGCTCGTCCAGGACGACATGGTCGACATCACCCAGCTGGTGCTGGACGAGGCGGGACTGACCCTGCCGTTCAATCCGGTGTGCGAGGACTACGGTCACGACTGCACCGAGGACACCCCCGCCCCCGACGGAGTCTCCGAGGAGCAGGAGGCCGCGCCGGACCCGCGCTGGGCGGGCCTGTCCGGCAAGCTCGACGAGATCACCGACGGCGTCGCAGACGGGGAGAACTGATGTCACGCAAGCGCCGACTGACCGGCGAATCAGCACTTGAGGCCGCCTTCTCGAAGACGGACCACACCCCGCTGCGCGAGGCGTGGGGTGTGGAGCTGTCCGACGAGATGCTGCGTCTGGCGCTGTCCCACCGCTCCTTCGCGAACGAGAACGGCAATTTGCCCAACAATGAACGTCTCGAGTTCCTCGGGGACGCGGTCCTCGGTCTCTCGGTCGCGGAGCAGCTCTACCGGCAGTTCCCGGACCGGTCGGAGTCCGACATCTCCAAGATGCGTGCCGGGGTGGTCAACATGTACGCCCTGGCGGAGGTCGCACGGGACCTGCACATGGGCGACAACATCCTGCTGGGCCGCGGTGAGATGCTGACCGGCGGTTCCGACAAGCATTCCATCCTCGCCGACTCGGTGGAGGCGATGCTCGGTGCGATCTACCTGGAGTGCGGCTTCGAGGTGGCCCGAGCCACCGTGCTGCGCATCTTCGAACGCAAGATCACCACCGCCCCCTCCACGGGTCTCACCATGGACTGGAAGACCGTGCTGCTGGAGAAACTCTCCGACCTGAAGATCCACGGCGACCCGACGTACGCCTCCGTGGTCGAAGGACCGGACCACGACCAGACCTTCAACGCCACGGTCACCATCGGCGGCGAGGTGCGAGGTGCGGGGACCGGGCACACGAAGAAAGAGGCGGAGCACCATGCCGCCCGTGAGGCCTACCGCGCGCTGAGCGGTCTCGACGACTGAGCGACTGCGACTGTGCCTGAGCTTCCCGAGGTAGAGGTCGTCCGGCGCGGACTGGCGGAACACATCACCGGTGCCACGTTCGTGGGCACCGAGGTACTGCACCCGCGTGCGGTGCGTGGACAGGAGGGCGGCGCGGCGGCGCTGGAGGCAGGACTGGCGGACGCCAGGATCGTCGCGGTGCGGCGTCGGGGGAAGTACCTCTGGATGGAGCTTGAGCGCCCGGGTGGCGTGGGTGGTCCAGGACGGTGCCTCCTCATCCACCTCGGCATGTCCGGCCAGATGCTGCTCGGAGAGCCGGGGCAGGTGACCTCACCGCACCTGCGCATTCGTTCACTGCTGGTCACCGACGCGGACGGGGACCCGGGTCGGGAACTGGAGCTCAGTTTCGTCGACCAGCGCACCTTCGGCCGCTGGGAGCTGACAGTGCCGGGGGTCACCGATCCGGTGCCGCACATCGCGCTCGACCCGCTGGACCCGGCTTTCGATGCCGGGACGACGGCCCGGTTGATCCGGCGGAAGCGGTCCGAGATCAAGCGCGTCCTGCTGGACCAGACCGTGGTCTCCGGCATCGGGAACATCTACGCCGATGAGGCGCTGTGGGTGGCACAGGTGCATCCGCGGAAGAAGGCCTCCGCCATGCGGCAGGGAGATGTCGTGGACCTGCTGCATGCCGCAGCCGGTGTGATGACCAGGGCCCTCGCCGCCGGCGGGACGTCCTTCGACGACCTCTACGTCAACGTCAACGGGGCATCCGGCTACTTCTCCCGGTCGCTCAACGCCTACGGGCGGGAGGGGGAGCCCTGCCCGCGGTGCGGGACGGCGATCGTGCGGGAGCACTGGACCAACCGGTCCTCCCACCTGTGTCCGGAGTGCCAGCGGCCCCCGCGGACGGTTCGCCCACCGCTCAGCTGACCAGTTTGAGTCCCACGACACCGCCGACGATCACCGCGAGGAACAGGATCCGCAGCGCGGTGACCGGTTCGGCGCCGGTGGACATGGCCCAGGCGACGGTGCCCACGGCACCGACCGCCACCCATACCGCGTAAGCGGTGCCGGTGGGGAGGTCCCGCATCGACCATGCCAGTCCTCCCATACTGACGACGAGCGCGGAGAAAAACACGACGGTCGGCCAGAGCCGGGTGAGCCCGTCGGACCGTCCGAGCGCGGTCGCCCAGACCGCCTCGAAGACCCCGGAGACAACGAGAATGAGCCAAGCCATGGTGGCCACAACCTTTCGTGGCCGTCTTGTCGTCGTCCGGGTACGGCTCCCTCGTCCGGCGGTGACCCCTACTGCGCCACCGTCAGAATCCAGTAGTAGCACACGGTGGTCGGTGGTGACTCGGTGGTGACTCGGTGGTGACTCGGTGGTGACGGGGCGCATACCGGAACACATGGGCACCGACGGTCCCCGTCGAGGTCAGCCCGGAGTGGTCGCCTGCCTTGACGGGTTTCAGCGGGTCCTGATGCGTCGGGCTCTGCGAGACCGGGAGCGACACGTGGGGGTCCCTGTCCGGATTACACTCGGCGGCATGACCGAAGCAGCCGACCTCGCCGCGTCCCCCGTGCGTCTCACCGCGTGGATCCACGGGCACGTCCAGGGCGTCGGCTTCCGCTGGGCCACGCGTACGAAGGCGCTGGCTCTCGGGCTGACCGGTTTCGCCTCGAACTACCCCGACGGCCGCGTCCTCGTCGTCGCGGAAGGACGCGAGGACGCCACGGACTCCCTGCTCGCCTGGCTGCGTTCCGACGACACGCCGGGCCGCGTCGACACCGTGGTGGACTCCGTCACCGGTCCGCGCGGCGGGTACGATGGCTTCGATACCCGCTAGCCGAAAGGCCCCCGCCCCCGATGCACCTGAAGTCCCTGACCCTCAAGGGGTTCAAGTCCTTCGCTTCGGCGACGACACTGAAGTTCGAGCCGGGCATCTGCGGCGTCGTCGGCCCGAACGGGTCCGGCAAGTCCAACGTCGTCGACGCGTTGGCCTGGGTGATGGGGGAACAGGGGGCGAAGACCTTGCGCGGCGGCAAGATGGAGGACGTCATCTTCGCCGGTGCCGGTGAGCGCAAGGCGCTCGGGCGCGCGGAGGTCACACTGACGATCGACAACTCCGACGGTGCCCTTCCCATCGAGTACTCGGAGGTGTCCGTCACCCGCCGGATGTTCCGCGACGGGGCGTCCGAGTACGAGATCAACGGGGCGAAGGCCCGGTTGATGGACATCCAGGAGCTGCTGTCGGACTCCGGCATCGGACGCGAGATGCACGTGATCGTCGGGCAGGGGCGTCTCGCGCAGATCCTCGAGTCCCGCCCCGAGGAGCGGCGGGCCTACATCGAGGAGGCTGCCGGCGTCCTCAAACACCGCCGCCGCAAGGAGAAGGCGCAGCGAAAGCTCGTGTCGATGCAGGGCAACCTCGACCGCCTCCACGACCTCACCGACGAACTCGCCACACAGCTCAAACCGCTGGCCAGGCAGGCCGAGGCCGCGCAGAAGGCCGAACGGGTGCAGGCCACGATCCGCGAGAACCGGCTGCTGCTCACCGCCGACCGGGTCCGTCGTCTCACCGACCGGCTCGCCGAGGCGGACGCCGAGCTCTCCGTCCTCACCGCCGACACGGACACCGTGCGCGCCGAGCTGGAGGAGTACTCCGGCGAGCTCGCCGTCACCGAGGAGGAACTGCGCACGGCCCTGGAGGACGCAGAGTCCGCCAAGAACCTCTGGTTCACCCTGTCGACCATCGCGGAGAAGAACGCCGCGACGCTGCGTATCGCCGCCGACCGGGCCGCCGAATCCGGTATCCCGGACACCTGGTCCGGCACGGACCCCGAGGAACTCCGGGCGCGTGCGGAGGCCGCCGAGGAGGAGCAGGCAGCTCTCGACGAGGAGGTGGAGATCGCCACCGAACGCCTCGGACAGGTCCGTGAGGAGGTCGAGGACCGTGCAGACGCCGCCCGCGAAGCCGAACGTGAACACCTCGCGCAGGTGCGTGCCGTCGCCGACCGACGCGAGGGGATCGTGCGTCTGCTCGCCCAGCAGGACTCGCTCGAGCAGCGCCGCACCGCCCTCGACGCCGAGATCGGACGCCTGGAACAGACCGTCGCCGAACACCGTGAGTCGATGGAGGAGACCACCGGCGCAGAGGTCGCCGAAGCGGTCGAGGCACTCGACGGGATCGAGGCCGCCGGGGTGGGCCTGGCGGAGACCGCCGCCCGCGCCGTCGAGGAATCCGCCGGTGCCGGGGAGCGCGTGGCCGAACTCCGCCGGAATGAGCGCGAGCTGGAGAGAAGGATCGCCACCCTCGACGCCCGCATCGACGGTTGGCGGGACCGGCTGCGACCCACGGACGGCGGCGCCGTGGCGGTCACCGCAGCGAGGAGCCTGGGACACGCCGAGCCGCGTCCGCTGGCGGGGCTGGTCACCGTCGATGACGGGTGGGCGGCCGCGGTGGCGGCCGTCCTGCCGGACGGCCTGGTCGGATCCGCCGACCGGGAGACCGTGGCAGCCCTGGTCGCTGCGCTGGTGGAGGCGGGGCAGGGACGCACCACACTCCTGCGTGCCGCGGACGACGACCACGCGACCTGGCGTCTCGACACCCGGGCCCCCGCCGAGGTGCCCGGCTCCACCTGGCTGCTTGACCACCTGGACATCGCCGCCGAGGTCGTCACCCCGGTGACATCACTGCTCGTGGACGTCGTCGCCGTGGACTCGGTGGACGCCGGCCGCGCCGTCGTCACCGCCGACCCCCGGCTGCGCGCGGTGACGAGGGACGGCGTCCTGCTCGGTACCGGATGGATCGCCGCAGGTTCCGGCGGAGCGACCCCGGTCGAGCTGTCCGCCCGCATCACCGAGGCCGGTGCTGAAGTCGACCGTCTCCGCGGCGAACTCGGCGACCTGCAGGCCTCCCTGCGGGGGGCGGAGCAGACGGCTGAGGACCTGCGCACCGCCGCGTCCTCGGCGCAGGCAGCAGTCCGTGACCACGAGGGACGTCTCGCTGCGGCGAGACACCGGGCCGAAGCGTCGGCCCGGGCAGCGGAACAGGCGGGCCGCCTGCTCGCCCGGGCGACCGCCGCCCGCGATGAGGCCGAGCAGCGACGTGAGAAGCTCGCCGCCGAGGCCGATGAGGTGGCGGACCGGCTGTCCCGCGTCGACTCCGAGGACACCGGTGGAGAACCCTCCACCGCCGAACGGGACTCCACCGCCCAGGCACTGACCCAGGCCCGGGCGATGGAGATGGAGGCGCGCCTGGCGCTGCGCACCGCCGAGGAACGTGCCGGGTCCCACCGGGGCAGGGCCGAGGGACTGCGCCGTCAGGCGCGGCAGGAGGCGGCCGCCCGTGAACAGTTCGAGCGGGCCGCGGCCCGCCGTCGGGCGGCACGGGAACGGGCGCACGTGGTCCACGCCCAGGCACGTCGTGTCGACCTCCGGCTGAAGGACGCGCTGGCCAGGGCGGCGGAGTCCCGCACCCGGACCGCAGAGGCCCACCGGCAGTGGCAGGAGACCCTCGGACGACACAAGGACAAGGTCAACACCTTGACCCTGCGTCTCAACCATCTGACCGACAAAGCCCACCAGGCCGAGATCGCCCGCTCCCAGGCGCAGTTGCGCATCGAGCAGGCCCTCGACCAGGCGATGGAGCAGCTCGGCATGACCGCCCCCCAGTTGCTCGCCGAGGCCCCGGGGGAGAACTTCGACCGGGAGTCCGCGGCGAAAGAGCTGGCCGCCGCCGAGAAGTCCCTGCGCAACCTCGGCAAGGTCAACCCCCTGGCGCTGGAGGAGTTCGCCGCCCTGGAGGAACGCCACCGCTTCCTCGCCACCCAGCTCGACGACGTCGAGAAGGCCCGCGCCGACCTCGAGGAGGTCATCCGCGATGTCGACGTCACCATCCTGCAACTGTTCACCGACGCATGGGCCGATGTGGAGGCGGAGTTCCCGAAGGTCTTCGACACCCTGTTCCCCGGTGGTTCCGGACGCCTCATCCTCACCGACCCCTCCGACATGCTCACCACCGGTATCGAGGTGGAGGCCCGCCCGCCGGGCAAGAAGGTCAAACGGCTGTCGCTGCTCTCCGGCGGCGAGAAGTCGCTGACCGCCCTGGCGCTGCTCGTCGCGATCTTCCGCGCCCGCCCCAGCCCCTTCTACGTCATGGACGAGGTCGAGGCCGCTCTCGACGACGTGAACCTGCGCAGGCTCATCGCCCTGTTCCTGGAACTGCGGCGTGATTCGCAGCTCATCGTCATCACCCACCAGAAGCCGACGATGGACATTGCCAACGTGCTCTACGGCGTGACGATGCGCGGTGACGGTGTCACCCGGGTCATCTCCCAGCGGATGCATCCGGTGGGCGCCGTGCCCGCCGACGCCTCAACGGCCGGTGGCACCTCGGTGACCGGCAGCGATGGCGAGGGCGGCCCCGCGGATGTGCCCGCCGCCGATGCACCCTAGAATGGGTCGTCGTGAGTGCACCGAGCCCTATTGCAGACCTGTCCGATTCCCTCCTCGCCTGGGCCTCGAGCACCGAAGTCGATCTCGCCCGCCGGTTGGGCGAGCTCTCCGGTGATCCGTCGATCTTCGTCCGCCTCGACATCACCGGTGACGAACTGGAACGCCTGACCACCTTCTACGGCACCTTCCTGTCCCGGCAGATCGACGCAGGCGGGGACGAGGCAGCGCTGCTGGCCACCTGTCCGGCACTGACCGCCTCCACACTGCTGTTCCGTGCCGCCCGACTCAACACCGTCGCCGAACTGTCCGCCGAGTTCTGGTCCGGCCTCGGCCTGGAACCCACCCCAGAACGCGTCGCGCTCATCGGCCCGGACACCTACGCCGGCCTGCTGACCGCCGCAGGCCTCGACCCGGTCGACATCGCGGCGACCAGTTCCGACGGGGAGACCGGTCGATTGTTCGCCCACGTCGGGCTGGCCACCGACTGGATCCCCGAGCTCATCGAACTGATCGACACCCGTCGCCTCGACGGCACCGCCGGGGAGGATCCCGACGCCGAGGCCGCAGCCGTGGTCTCCGTGCTGGCCACCGAGTCGCTCCAGGCGGGCCCGATCTGCGCGGTGCTGCCCGACCTGGCCGCCGGCCTCATCTCCCCGGTGGTCCGCGTCGTCCGCTATGCCGCCACCCATCCCGGGCACTGGCGTCACGGTCTGGCGGCCGGCGCGGTCGAGGGTGTCCCACCGTTGATTCTCGAGGATGTCGTCGAGGAGTTGACCGAACGCCCCGCCGGAACCACCGCCCGCCGTCACCGTGTCGGTGTGGGGGCCCGGGAGGACCAGCCGCGGCTG
The DNA here is from genome assembly GCF_902782855.1 of uncultured Corynebacterium sp. GTDB lineage: Bacteria > Actinomycetota > Actinomycetes > Mycobacteriales > Mycobacteriaceae > Corynebacterium. The sequence continues at coordinate 7,076 of NZ_CACZOO010000085.1, read as the reverse complement.
GCCCTCGACCTGGCCCGCCAGCGCACCGTGCTGCGACTGCCGGAGGTCCCGCTCGACGAGGACGCCGACGACCGGGACGCCGTCGACCGGGACGCCGTCGACGAGGTCCGCTGGCATGTCGACATCGAGGGACGCCCGGCCGGGTTCCGCACCCGCCGATCCGACGCGCCGGGGCGTCCGGTCACCGGCATCCTCGACATCCCGGTACGCCGACCGGTCCGTGAGATCGGTGTCCGCGACCTCACCCACGACGACTCCTGGGTGGTCAACGGTGTCGACGAGTCCGACCCGGTGCTCGTGTTCACCCGACGCGGCAAGGACCTCACCGACCGGGTGTCCCTGCACCACGACCGCGTCCTCGTCGTCTGTCCGGAGGACGCCACCGCCGTTGACGCGGTGCGTGACGAACCGCTGCCGGTGCTGACGGAACGCGCCGTCAAGGCCTGGGACGGCTGGGTGATCCGTGACCTCGACCTCGCCGGTGCCGTGTCCCTGCACATCGACCGACCCGGTGTGCCGCGTCCGGCGATGGGGAAGATCCGTTGTGTCGACCCGCGGCAGCGGGTTGTCTTCCACGAACCCGACGAGCCTGTCGTGGGGGTGCGGTCCCTCGGCGGACTGCCGGTGCACACCGAGAGCCTCCAGGCGGTGTTCCCGCCGACGGTGTCCGGAGCCCCGGAGATCTGGTTCCTGTCGGTGAGCTCGTGGGCGGGCCCCGACGAGACCGGTGAGGAGGTGACCGAGGAGGAGCCGCTGGAGGTCCCCGCCGAGGGAGGCCTGTTCGACGTCTTCGACCCGGAGGCCTACGACACCCCCTGGGTCGGCGAGTACCTGGTCCGGCTGCGCGGACCGCGCAACGAGTCCTTCCGCCACGAGTACGCCATCGTCGAGGGCCTCCACGTCGACGCCCCCGAATCGCCCCGGCTGGCCCGTACCGCCGGACTGTCGCCCGTGACCGTGCACTTCCGTGGCGGCGAGAAACCACTGGTCATCGCCCGGTCCGTGGACCTGGGTGCGGACGAGAAGCAGGTCCAGGTCATCGCCGAGACCGATGCCGGGGACGCCCTGCCGCTCATCGTCGAGCCGCCCCGGTTGCGCTACCAGCTGCCGCTCATCGGCGAGGACCCGATGTGGCGCACCGAATCCGTGGTGATCTCCGCGGATTCCGTGGACACCGCCACCCGGTTCCGGATCCGTCCCGGCCTGCCGGTCGAGAAGCCGCGTCTCGTCGTCCGCGACCACCACGGTGCGCCGGTGCGCACCCTGCGTCTCGGCACGGTCGACGCGGTGACCTGGTGGATTTCACTGAAGCCGCTCGCGGGATCCCTGGCGATGCTGCGCGAGGGTTCCTGTGAACTGGAGTTCATCGCCGACGGCCGCTCACACTCCGTGCGCCTGGCGACCCTCACCCCCTCGGTCGAACGGACCGGGGAGCTGACCGACGGCGTACTGTCGGTCAGCCCGGCCCCACCGGCGCTGACGGACCGTCCGGTCGGCGCGTGGGTGTGGCAGCTCACCGCACCGTGGCAGTCCGCGGTCACGGTCACCCTCACCGGCGGAGCCGCGACGGCCACCGCCGCCGTCCCGACGGAGTTCGTCGACGCCGGCCCGTTGAAGGTGCAGTTGTTCGCCGGCGACAGGTTCAGCAGCCTTTATGCCCCGGCGACACCCGGCCCCTCGGCGATCCGCGTCGAGGCACCCGGTCACGCGCACCCGGACGATGACGGTCCGTGGACCCGGTTGTCAGCCTTCCTCGCCGGTGAGTCCGACGAGGCCCCCGACGACATCGACGTGCTCACCACCCTGTGGGACGTGCTGGCAGGCTGGCTGTCCGGTGGCGCACCGGACGCCGCGGGTGAGTCGATGCGCGCGGCGCTGTCGCGACACCCGCGGGAGTCGTTGCGGGCGATGTCCCGGTCACTGGTCCCCTCGACCGACCGGCCGGCGCAGTTCATCCTCTCCGGACTGGTCCATGCCCCGCTGCGGACCGACGAGGCCGACCCGAACCCGGGCGTGGCCTGGATCGCGGCCCTGGAGATTCTCGGCGAGTTGGCAGCCACCGACGACGAGGACACCGCCGCCCGACGTGAGATCGGTCGGAGGTTGACCACCGTCGGCGGCATGGAGCTGGCGCGGACGGTGGAGACCGGCCGTGACGCCACGCTGGAGACCTCCTGCATCGACGCGACGACAGTGCAGATCGCACAGTTGTCCCCGGAGCAGCAGGATGCGGTGCTCGGCGCATTCTTCGCCGGGTCGAAACTGGTGCCCGGTGCACTGTCAGAGGAGAACTCCCGGCTCATCGCGGTGTTCGAGACCTTCCGTCAGCGTGCGGAACTCAACGAGATCCTCGCGGACCCGGAGCTGCTGCGCGTCGCCCTGACCCTGCTGCGGCGGATCCGGCAGACCAACCGCCAGCTGTTCACCTCCGCCCGGGTGCGTTTCGACAAGCTGGACAACGTCGACACCGACAATCCTGACAACCGCTGGGCCCTCGCCCCGGTGATCAGCATGATCCTGGCGATGGCGGCCCGGTTGCGGGCGCACGGCAGGCTCGGCGCGCCCGGTCAGCTGACCTCAGCGTACGCAGGTTGGGCGCAGCTGGCGCGGATCGTGCCGGACCTCATCACCGGTGACCTCGTCGCCGCGGACGCCATGGTGCTCGGCGTCTTCGGTCCGGATGACCCGGCCGACGGTGCCGTCGACACCGGGGAGGGGGACACCGATGCCCCCGATGCCCCCGATGCAGCAGAAGTCGCAGAGACTGCCGCGGAAGGAACCGAAGGTTCGGTCGGAACCGACGACGCCGGCGGCACGTCCACCGCCGGGGGGAGACCGGTGCGCCGGCCCCGGACAGCCCGGACGGGGCGTGCGGTACGCACCCCCCGTGCACCCCGGCAGTGAACGGGAGATGAGCAGCGGTCCCGCGGTCGAATGAGGACGGGGTGCGTGTTTCCTGGCAGTTGCCGGCCAACCCCGCCCGGTCCGTTGCCGTGGCCCGGGGACCGGCGCACAATCGTGTGACATGTTCCGACATGCACCCGCGCCCGCGCGCCTGAGGACCGCGGCCACCAGGGTCTTCCCCCGCACCTTCGGCGTCTTCCTCTCGACCTACGGACTGGTCGGAGCGCTGCTCGTCCTCGCCGGATACGTCGACCCGGGATTCCGCAGCCTGCGCCGGGTACTCGACCTGCTGATCCTGCCGATGCCCTCCTCTTTCGCCTGGTGCGTCGCACTGTTCCTGCTCGGTGGGGCGCTGCTCGCCGCCAAACGGCTGGGCTGGGCCATCGCCACCGTACTGCTGGCCCTTCTCACCGTGTGGAATGCCGGCATCATCGTCATCGTCCTCACCCACGGCGGTCCACACGCGGTGACCGCACCGGACGCCGGGCCACTGACCGCGTTCGTCGACGCAACGCTCCGGGAGGTGCAGGGGGACCGGTGGGCACTCTTCCTCACCGGCTGCGTCCTCCAGGCCGCCATGCTGGCCGGGATGCTCGCCACCGCCCGCAGCTTCACCGCCCGGACCCGACGGGGCTCGGTCCGGCAGGCTCTCGGCTGCTGGGTCGCCGGTGTCGCCGTCGTTGCGATGGTCGCCGGTGCCCTCGTCGCCCTGTGGCCGCACACCCTTCGCGGCACGGACCGCTGGTGGTGGGTCCTCGACCACGCCGTCGGCGCGGACCTCACCGCCGGACGCGTCCTCTCCGGGCAACCCGCCCCGTTCCTGCGCCTGCTCGTCTCAGTTCTCTCCGCCCTCGCGGTCATCGTCGCCTGCGCGGTACTGCTGCGTTCCCAGCGGGACAGAAATGCTCTGACCAGCACTGACGAGCAGATCCTCCGGGCGATGGTCGACCGCTTCAACCGCGACGACTCCCTGGCCTACTTCTCCTTCCGGCACGACAAGTCCGTGATCTGGTCACCCGACGGCCGCGCCGCGATCACCTACCGGGTCGAACTCGGCGTGTGCCTGGCCTCCGCCGACCCTCTGGGCGACCGGGACGCCTGGGATTCCGCCATCAACGCCTGGACCGGTACGGCCGCGTCCTACGGCTGGGCGACCGCGGTGATGGGTGCTTCCGAGGCCGGCGCCGCAGCCTACGCCCGCCACGGGCTCACCGCCCTGCGGCTCGGTGACGAGGCGATCCTCAACCGCGACGACCTGCGGCTCAACGCACCGGAGTTCCGCAGTCTGCGCCAGGCCGTCGCACGGGCCCGCCGGGCAGGGGTGACCACCCGGGTGCGCAGACACGCCGACCTGACCACCGCCCAGCTCAGAACAGTCGACGAACGGGCCGACCTGTGGCGCGACACCACGGACGAACGCGGGTTCTCCATGGCCCTGGGGCGGGTGGGTGACCCCGGCGACGGGGACTGCGTCCTCGTCGAGGCGCTCGTCGACGGGGAGGTCGTCGCCGAACTGTCCTTCGTACCCTGGGGAACCGACGGTCTGTCCCTGGACCTCATGCGTCGCAGTCCCGGTGCACCCAACGGTACGGTCGAGGCGATGGTCGTCGATCTGTGTACCGGCAACGCCGCCGACCCCGGAACGGTCCCCGCCCCGCGCCGGGTGTCACTGAACTTCGCGGTATTCCGCCGGATCTTCGCCACGGAGGCGGAGATCGGCACGGATCCGCTGACCCGGCTCAGCCGGCGCGTTCTCGTCTTCCTCTCCCGCTGGTGGCAGATGGAGGCGCTGTACCGCTCCAACGAGAAGTACCAGCCGGAGTGGCTGCCGCGGTTCCTCTGCTTCGGGGAGACCCACGCGGTCCTGCGCATCGCCCTGGCCTCCGGAATGGCCGAGGGATTCGTCCCGGAGCTCTCCGCCCTGCCCCGGGTCCGGGCACTGTCGCGCCGGTCCCCGGGGCCCGACCCCGACCCGTCGTCGGCGGCGTCCGCTGCAGCTGCCCTGGTGCCGCAGTGGCGGGCCGAGGCAGCGTTCCCGGTGCGGGCACGGCGGCGGGTCCCGGAGCAGGTCGGGGTGCGTACCGCGACAGCGAAGCGGCTGCGCGGCGTGGGGGTGGATCCGTGGCCGGTGGCAGTTCCCCCGACCTGCGGCTGCGGGGAGATCACGGATGTGGGGGTGGACGCCGTCGACGCCGCAGCCGCTGACGGGACCACCGTGACCGTCTCCGGCCGGATCACCGGACGTCGCCGCTTCGGCGGGGTGACCTTCCTCGACCTGCAGGACGCCACGGGCCGGTGCCAGGTCCTGCTGGAGGCCTCCCGCCCGGACTCCGTCGCACTGGTCCGGGAGCTTGACCTGGCAGACCTCGTCCAGGTCTCCGGGCGTGTCGGCCGGTCGCGCAACGGCACGGTCTCGGTCCTCGCCGACACCCTGCGGATCGAGGCGAAGGCCCTGCACCCGCTACCGGACGCCAGGTCCGGTCTCACCGACCCGGAGACCCGGCTGCGCAATCGGCATCTCGATCTCACCGTCAACCCGGAGGTCGGTATCCGGCTGAGGGCCCGTGCGTCGGTGTTGAAGTCCCTGCGCGGCGTCCTCGACGCGGAGGACTACCTCGAGGTCGAGACCCCGGTGCTGCAGAAGACCCACGGAGGGGCGTCCGCCCGGCCGTTCCGGACCCGCTCCAACGCCTACGACCTGGACCTCGTCCTGCGAATCGCCCCGGAACTCTACCTGAAGCGGCTGCTGTGCGGCGGAATGGACCGGGTGTACGAACTCGGCCGGGACTTCCGCAACGAGGGCGTCGACTCGACCCACAACCCTGAGTTCACCGTGCTGGAGGCTTACCGCACCCACGCCGACTACTCGACGATGCGGTATCTGGCACAGGACCTCATCCGGGCCGCGGCCACCGCAGTCCACGGTGCCCCCCTGGTCACCGGGCCGGACGGGGGGCTCGTCGACATCTCCGGGGACTGGCCGGTCATCGGTGTCCACGAGGCGGTGACGGCGGCACTGGTCACCGAGCTCACCGCTCTCGGTCACGCACCGGAGCCCCGGTGGGCGGTCCTGCCGTCGACGCCGCTGGCGGAACTGCGTGACGTCGCGGACCTCGTCGGGGTGCCCTGGGGGGCGGACCAGGATGCCGGGCACCTCGTCGAGGAGCTCTACGGCGAGTTCGTCGAGGCCCGGACGACCACGCCGACGTTCTACACGGACTTCCCGGCGTCCACCTCACCACTGACCCGGCCGCACCGGTCGGTCGACGGAGTCGTGGAACGCTGGGACCTCGTCGCCTGGGGCACTGAGCTGGGCACCGCCTACTCCGAGCTCACCGATCCGCTGCTGCAGCGCCAACGGCTGGAGGCGCAGTCCCTGCTAGCTGCAGGCGGGGACCCGGAGGCGATGGAGGTCGACGAGGACTTCCTGCGGGCCCTGGAATTCGGCATGCCACCGACCGGTGGCCTGGGGATCGGGGTGGACCGGTTGGTCATGCTCGTGACCGGTGGCGGGATCCGGGACGTCCTCGCCTTCCCGATGACGAGGTAGCGGGGCCCGGGGCCGGTCCGGACCGGGTCATGGGAGGCCGGCCCGCGACGCGAGGGCGGGGAAGGCGTCGCGCAGCCCGGACCGCCAGGTCTGGAAGTCGTGGCCGCCGGCCACCTTCCGCACGGTCACGTCCATCCCGGCCCTTTCCGCCAGATCCGCCAGAACGCCGAGATCGGAGACCGAGGTGCGGTCAGCTCTCCCGGCGACGAACCAGGCCGTGGTGCCCGCGTAGGTGCCGTCCCCGGCGTGCACGGTGAGCAGGTCCTCCGGGTTCGCCGCACGGAAGGCGTCCGCTGAGCCGCCGAAGTAGTCCCTCACCGTCCCCGCGTGGTCGCCCTGGGAGTCCACCGGGGTGCGTTCCCCGGAAAGGTCGAGTACGGCGCCGTAACTGTCCGGGTCACCGGTGACGACCTGCAGTGCGCAGGTCCCGCCGTAGGACAGGCCACCGATCGTCCAGTCCGCCCGGTCGGGGTCGACGTCGAGCCGGGAGATCAGCCAGGCGGGCACGTCCCTGGTCAGGTACGTCCGGACGTTGCCGCCGGTGGGGGAGTCGGTGCACACCGGATTGTTCCAGGTGGACCCGGTGCCGTCGACGACGGCGATGACCGGGGCGAGTCCGTGG
>NZ_CACZOO010000084.1 GCF_902782855.1 uncultured Corynebacterium sp. | reverse complement strand
AGGGGCCCGGTCCGGAGAATGTCATCGGACCGGGCCCCTGACTGTGCGAACGGGTATCAGCTGTTCGGACGCTTACCGTGGTTCGCGCCCTTCTTGCGACGGTCGTTATGCCCAGGCGGTCTCAGCGGGTCGAACGTTCGAGCGGCCAGCCGAGAACGATGAGGGCGACTGGCAGGACCAGTACTTCCTGGTGTGAGTTCAACGAGGGAACTACGACAGCCACCCCATAAAACAGTGCCGACAGCACTACGATGAGGACAGATGAGGACAGATGAGGACAGATGTGCACCCTCTGGAACGGTATATCCGTCTGGTCTCATCCCACGGCGGTCACCAGCGGGGTCGGAAACCCCTCGAGTCGTTGCCGGGGAGGGAGGGCAGCCGGGAAGCCCTAGCCGTGCAGGCGGGTCGCGGCGGAACCCAGCGCGGCGGAGATGGAGGTGTCACGGTCGGCGCCGAAGCCCACGGCCCAGCACTTCGCCGTCTTGTGCTGCGCGTAGATGAAGGTGACCGTGGCCTCGAAGATGTCGTACTGGTGGAACTCGAGGATCTCCACGCGGCGACCGTGGTCGGCGAGGATCTGGGTCATCGCCGAGGCTGCACCCATCGAGGTGATGGACACCCGGGTGGACATGCCCTCGCGCAGCCCGGAGACCGCCAGTTCGAAGCTCTTGCGGCCCGCGGTGAGCTTCGTGGTGTGCAGGGACTCTACCCGGATCGCGTCCGGGGCGTAGGTCCGGATGAACGTTCGCCATTCCAGGCCGCGGGCCTCCTGACGCATCCCGGCCGGGAGGCGGCGTCCGAAACGTGCGCGGAAGGGGTCCTCGGCGAAGGTGCGGGTGCGACGCTTCTCGACGCGGGGGACCGGCTGTGCTGCCCGGTAGGTCACCGAGCTGGATCGGCGCGCGGAGGGGCGCAGTGTGTAGCTCGCCTGCTCGTCCCTGGAGGATTCGGCGGTGGCGAAGCGGATCAGTGTAGTGGATGACATCCGGTTGTCCTGTGGCTCGAACATGAATATGCGGTTCCCTTGAACGGTGGCGAAAGTGTCGGCTGGATGTGGACCGACGCACCGTGCGAGTATCGCACCGACCCCGAGGTGGAGGGGTCAGTCCATTCCTCCACCCGGGTGGGTTACTCGCTTGAGGGAGATGTTCATGGGCGATGATGATAGTTACATCATCGATGTGGGGCAAATCACTCTGCGGAGCGGGCGAGGAACAGCAGCTCGGCAGTGCCGATCGCGTGGATCTCATCCGGTGAGACGGACTCGTTCGCAGAGTGGATACGGCAGGCCGGTTCCTCGATGCCGAAGAGGCCGAGTTCGGCGTCCGGGAACCGGGCGAGAAGAGCGTTGCACAGCGGGATGGAGCCGCCGGAACCGATTTCGGCGGTCGCGGCCACACCGTAGGCGTCCGCCAGCGACGCGGTCAGACGGGCGAGCGCCGGACCGGTGACGTCGGCGACGAACGGTGACGCCAGCGTGTCCCGTTCGACGGTCAGTTTCGCGTGCTGCGGGACATGGGACTCCAGGTGCGTGACCAGGGCGTCCTGTGCTGCCCGTGCGTCCATTCCCGGCGGGACGCGCAGGCTGACGTGCGCGGCGGCGCGGGCGACGACGGCATTGACCGCGTCGGCGACCGGGAGGGAGTCCAGGCCGGTGACGGTGATGGACGGACGGGCGACGGTGAGGTCGTTGGGGTTGAGGCCCTGCGCCTCACCGAGCAGGTCGACACCGTCGAGGATGCCGGCGTCGCGGCGGAAGGTGGTTGCGTCCGGGCCCCGACCCTCCCAGCGGGCGTCGGAGACCAGGCCGTCGACGGCGACGAGGCCGTCGTCGTCGTGGAGTGTGGCGAGCAGGTGGATCAGCGAGAGCAGGGCATCGGGGGCCGCGCCACCGTACTGGCCGGAGTGCATCGGCTGAGCGAGGGTCTCCACGGTGACCGTCACCGGTGCGGTGCCCCGCAGTGCGGTGCCGACGGCGGGCACGCCCAGGGCGTCGTTGCCGGAGTCCGCGATGAGGAAGACGTCGGCGGCGAAAAGCCCGGGCTCCGCGGCGAGGAGATCCTCCAGACCGTAGCCGCCGCGTTCCTCGGAGCCTTCGACGAGGACCCGGACGCCGACCTTGGCGACGTCGGGGAACTCGCCGGCGAGTTCGTTGAGGGCGCGCAGGACGGCCACATGCATGACCACGTTGCCCTTGCAGTCGGCGGCCCCCCGGCCGTACCAGCGGCCGTCCCGCTCAGTGAGCTCCCAGGGCGACGAGTCCCAGTTCTCCACGTCGGAGGCGGGCTGCACGTCGTAGTGGGAGTAGAGGAGGATCGTCGGGAACCCCTCGGCGGGTTCCCTCAGACCGATGACGGCGATGGACCCGTCAGTGGTGACATGGGGTTCGACCGGGACCCCGACGGCACGGAAGGCGTCTACGACCCACGATGCGGCGTCCGCGTTGTCCTTCTCCAGCCCGGGGGTGGAGTGGACGGAGCGGAAAGCGACCAGTTCGGCGAGCGCCTCGCGGACGAACGGCATCTGTGCGGCCATGGCTTCGCGGGCCGCCTCCGGGGTGGGGGAGGCGGGGGCGACGGTGGGGGAATCAGTCATGGATACGAGGATAGCGCGTGCCGTCGCACCCCTCCCTTGCACTCAACCGGTGAGACTGCTAGAAACGAGTGTTAGCACTTACCCTTATTGAGTGCCAGACAATCTGGTTCGGGCTCGGTCCACGAGCCGCTTCACGAGCCACTTCAGAAGCAGTGAGGGTGGATGACGCGGCATGCGTCCACCCGTGCCGTCGCGGGCGCTGCCTCTGGACCGTACGTGTCGCTCCTACTCTCACACGGAGGAAAAAGAGCCACATGGCTAAGATGATTGCTTTTGACGAGGAGGCCCGTCGCGGCCTGGAGAAGGGTCTCAACACCCTCGCGGACGCCGTGAAGGTCACCCTCGGCCCGAAGGGACGCAACGTCGTCCTCGAGCGCAAGTGGGGTGCCCCGATGATCACCAACGACGGCGTCACCATCGCCCGGGAGATCGACCTCGAGGACCCCTACGAGAAGATCGGTGCGGAACTGGTCAAGGAGGTCGCCAAGAAGACCGACGACGTCGCCGGTGACGGCACCACCACCGCCACCGTGCTGGCGCAGGCCCTGGTCAAGGAGGGTCTGCGTAACGTCGCGGCCGGCTCCAACCCGATGGGCATCAAGCGCGGCATCCAGGCCGGCGTCGAGAAGGTCGCCACCGAGCTCCTGGGCACCGCCAAGGAGATCGAGACCCGCGAGCAGATCGCCGCCACCGCAGGTATCTCCGCCGCCGACGAGAAGATCGGCGAGCTCATCGCCGAGGCCATGTACGCCGTGGGCGACGGCGAGCTGAACAAGGAGGGTGTCATCACCGTCGAGGAGTCCAACGCCTTCGGCGTGACCCTCGAGACCACGGAGGGTATGCGCTTCGACAAGGGCTACATCTCCGCCTACTTCGCCACCGACATCGAGCGCGGCGAGGCGGTCCTGGAGGATCCCTACATCCTCCTGGTCTCCTCGAAGATCTCGAACGTCAAGGACCTCCTGCCGCTGCTGGAGAAGGTCATGCAGTCCGGTAAGCCGCTGCTGATCATCGCCGAGGACATCGAGGGTGAGGCCCTGTCCACTCTCGTCGTCAACAAGATCCGCGGCACCTTCAAGTCCGTCGCCGTCAAGGCGCCGGGCTTCGGCGACCGCCGCAAGGCCCAGCTCCAGGACATCGCCATCCTCACCGGTGGTCAGGTCATCGCCGAGGAGGTCGGCCTCTCCCTCGAGACCGCCGATCTGCCGCTGCTGGGCACCGCCCGCAAGGTCGTCGTCACCAAGGACGACACCACCATTGTCGACGGCGCAGGCTCCTCCGAGCAGCTCGCCGGCCGCGTCCGTCAGATCCGTACCGAGATCGAGAACGCGGACTCCGACTACGACAAGGAGAAGCTCCAGGAGCGTCTCGCCAAGCTGGCCGGCGGCGTCGCCGTCCTGCAGGTCGGTGCAGCCACCGAGGTGGAGCTCAAGGAGCGCAAGCACCGCATCGAGGACGCCGTCCGCAACGCCAAGGCCGCCGCTGAAGAGGGCATCGTCGCCGGCGGTGGCGCCGCTCTGCTGCAGGCCTCCCACGTCCTCGACGACAACCTCGGTCTCGAGGGTGACGAGGCCACCGGTGTGCAGATCGTGCGCGCCGCCCTCTCCGCCCCGCTGAAGCAGATCGCCTTCAACGCCGGCCTGGAGCCGGGCGTCGTCGTCGACCGGGTCGCCAACCTGGAGACCGGCCACGGTCTGAACGCCGCCACCGGCGAGTACGTCGACCTGCTGGCCGAGGGAATCGCCGACCCGGTGAAGGTCACCCGTTCTGCCCTGCAGAACGCGGCGTCCATCGCCAGCCTCTTCCTCACCACCGAGGCCGTCGTCGCCGACAAGCCCGAGCCCGCCGCCGCCGCGGCACCGGACATGGGTGACATGGGCGGTATGGGAGGCTTCTGATCACCGGGTAGGTGAACAGGGTCGTACCGGCCCCGGAGATGACCGGTCGGACGAGTGGCCCGGTCCCCGCTACAGCGGGGGCCGGGCCACTGTGCCGTAGCGGGGACCCGGTGGCCTCCCGTCATCCCCCGGACACCGGGGGTTCCCGCTTCGGGGGTACGGGAGGGGGTCTGACGCGGCGCGGTGTACCGGTAGAGTCGTCAGGTTCGCTCTAGAATGGGGGCATGGCAGACAGCATGGGTACCGGTACAGGTGACAACCAGGAGTTCCACATCGTCGATCTCGCGGCCACCGAGGGGTACCTGGTGGATGATTCGGACGAGGACGATCCGGTACTCATCACCCCCGACGGGCACCGGGTCGACACCTGGCGGGAGAATTACCCCTACGACGAGCGGATCGACCGTGACGAGTACGAGTCGATCAAGCGCTCGCTGCAGATCGAACTGCTGAAGTGGCAGAACTGGACCAAGGACACCGGCCAGAAGCACATCATCCTCTTCGAGGGTCGGGACGCCGCCGGTAAGGGCGGCACCATCAAGCGCTTCAACGAGCACCTCAACCCCCGTGGCGCCCGGACCATCGCCCTGGAGAAGCCCAGCCCGCGCGAGTCCACCTCGTGGTACTTCCAGCGCTACATCGAGCACTTCCCCTGCGCCGGGGAGATCGTCTTCTTCGACCGTTCCTGGTACAACCGTTCCGGCGTGGAGCGGGTCATGGGTTTCTGCACCAACGACCAGCACGCCGAGTTCCTCCGCGAGGTTCCGATGCTGGAGAACATGCTCATGGGCTCCGGGATCAGCCTGACGAAGTTCTGGTTCTCGGTGACGCAGAAGGAGCAGCGGACCCGCTTCGCCATCCGTCAGGTCGACCCGGTGCGGCAGTGGAAGCTGTCGCCGATGGACCTCGCGTCCCTCGACAAGTGGGACGACTACACCCGGGCGAAAGAGGAGCAGTTCCGCTTCACCGACACCAACGAGTCCCCCTGGATCACCATCAAGTCGAACGACAAGAAGCGTGCCCGGATCAACGCGATGCGTTACGTGCTCAGCAAGTTCGACTACACCGGCAAGGACTATGACCTGGTCGGTGAACCGGACCCGAAGATCGTCAAGCGGGGGCGTGACCAGATCGGCGACTGACCGCCCCGGCTAGTCGTCCTCTTCCGCGGCGATGATCGACTTCGCCAGCTTCTTGAGGTGCTTGAGTTGCTTGGAGGTGGATTCGTCGAGGGCCTTGTCCTCGGCGTCCTGCACCACGGGAGTGAGTTTCTCCTGGGCTTTGCGACCTTTCTTCGTCGCGGAGATGATCTGTCGACGCCGGTCCTTCGGATCTTTGACCCGTTGGGCGAGGGCGCGCTGTTCCAGGGAGTCGACCAGGCGGACCATGTCGGATCTGTCGACGCCGATGACCTCACCGAGGGTGGTCTGGCTCGCGGCGTCCCCGTCGACGAGATAGGTCAGTACCCAGTACTCGCGGAGGTTGAACCCCTCCCGCGCCAGGTCGGTTTCGACGAATTCCCGGGTGCGGCGGCGCAACCTCTCCAGTTGGAACGACGGGGATGCGAGGAGATTGTGCGGCAGGTGGGGGGAATCGGCCATGGGATCCAGGATAGCCGGTCCTGGGTGGGGTGGCCCAATTGTGGGGATTCCCCCGTATCCACCTCGGCGTCGTGCCCGACCCCTAGTTCTGGGAACCGACGATCGGCAGGCCCGCATCCCGCCAGCCGGAGGTGCCGTTGGCGACGTTGATCGCGTCGATGCCGTTCATCTCCAGCCACTGGCAGGCGCGGGCGGAACGGCCGCCGGACAGGCAGATGAGGTAGATGTCCCGGTCGAGGTCGAACTCGCCGTAGCGTTCCTGCAGCTGGGAGAGCGGCAGATTCTCGGCGCCCTCAGCGTGCCACGTCGCGAATTCATCGGGCTCACGGATGTCGATGAGCTGGGCCCCGGCGGGGACCTCGGTGGGTTGGACGGTCTCGAAATCACTCATGGTCGTCCACTTTACGCGGGGGCCCGGCACGGGGAAGCCCTCCCCGGAGGCCCGCCTGTGCAGGCGGATTCCCGGGGAGGGCTCTGGTGGGGAGAAGACCGGGTGGGCCCTACTTGTCGCGCTCGATCGCCTCGGCGAGGATCCTCTCGGCCTCGGCCCGGTCACCCCACCCGGAACCGTGGACCTCCTTGCCGGGCTCCAGGTCCTTGTAATGGGTGAAGAAGTGCTCGACCTCGTCCTTGACGTCCTGGGCGATGTCGTCGATGTCCCGGAACCTGTCGTAGCGCACGTCGTCGACCACGCAGAGCAGCTTGTCGTCGCCGCCGGCCTCGTCGGTCATCTTGAACACGCCGACCGGACGGGCCTTGACGATGACGCCCGGGAAGAGGGGCTCGGGGAGTATCACGAGGGCGTCCAGCGGGTCGCCGTCCTCACCCAGGGTGTGGTCGATGAAGCCGTAGTCGGCCGGGTACGCCATGGGGGTGAAGAGGTAGCGGTCCAGGTAGACCTTGCCGGTCTCGTGGTCGACCTCGTACTTGTTGCGGGAGCCCTTGGGGATCTCGATGGTGACTTCGATGCTCATGGGAGGTCAGTCTACCCGGCCGTTCCACGGACCGTTTCAACCTCTCCGGCGATACCCGCCAGGGTCTGCTCCATCCCGGCCCGCAGTTCGGTTTCGAAGGTGGCGTTGCCGCCGAGGAACGCGGCGACCAGCCCGCGGGACAGTACGGAGGTGTTTCCCTCGACGATGCGGGACTCGGTGACGGTGGTGGTGCCGTCGTCGTTGTCGACGAGTGTGTAGCGCCAGCGGGAGCCGTTGAGCGGCACATGCCATTCCAGTAGCTCGCCGGGGGACCACTGTGTGATCGTCGACCATGTCGGCCAGAACAGGAGGCCACGCCGGTTGAGGTTGACCGTGGTCGTCCCGGTGGTGGGTGTCCCCGAGCCGAGGACCAGCATCCTCCGGCACTGGGGACTGCGTCGGCCCATGGACCGGAGGTCGGAGACCGCGCGCCAGACGCGGTCCGGGGAGGCGTTGACGGTGCGGGACACGGTGATGAGTTCTTTTGCCATGGAATGGAGCATACGTTCCGGAAAGACCCGCCGCAGGCGTTCCCCGGGGTTCACGGAAGGGGCGGGCGTCACGACCGGCGCCGTCCGATAGTGTGAGGGGGTCATACCCCGACCACGGAAGGCCCCGATGCCCGAGACGAGCAGGATATCCTCACGCCGTTGGCTCTACGGCATCGCCGCATTCGTCGTGGCCGTCGCCGCCATCGTGGCCGTGGCTCTGGTGGTCGACCACAGTCGCCGACCGGACATCGGGCCGGCCGCGGAGATTGCGGCGCCCTCCCCGGTGGTGGATGCGGCGCCCCCGGCCGGTGACGACGGTGCGGCCCCGGCCGCCGACACGGTGGCGGCCGCTCTCGCGGAGCCCGTCGCGGACGGGGCACTCGGCGAGGTCACCGGGCACGTCACCGACGTCGCCACCGGCAGCGGGATCTGGTCGGCGGATCCGGACCGGACACTGGTCCCGGCGTCTGCCACGAAGCTCACCACGGCGACTGCCGCGCTGCTCACCCTGCCGGTCGACGACCGGGTGGCGACCACGGTGCTGCCCGGCACCGAGCCGGGGCAGCTGGTTCTCGACGGCGGCGGGGACATCACCCTGCAGCGCACCGGAGACTCGGGGTTCTTCACCGACGCCCCCTCCATCGAGGACCTCGCTGAGCAGGTCACCGGTGCACTCGGCGGACAGCGGGTGACCTCCGTCGTCGTGGACAACTCCGTCCGCGGGGGCGACCTGTTCAACTCCACCTGGTCGACCGACGACATCGCCGCCGGCAACGTCGCCCCGCTCGGTGCGGTGATGGTCGACGCGGGACGTCTGGACCCCACCGACAACTACTCCCCACGTTCCGGAACCCCGGCCGCGGACGCAGGCCGTGCCCTTGCCGACGCCCTCGGCGCCCCCGGGATCCCGGTCACCGTCTCCGATGAACCGGTGGAGACGTCGGCGGCCGAGGGCGCCACCCCCCTCGGCACCGTCCGGTCCGCCACACTCGGCACCCGGCTGCGCGACATGATGCTGCACAGCGACAATCTCCTCGCCGAAGCGGTCGGCCGGGAGGTCGCCGCCGCCCGAGGGAAGCCGCAGACCTTCGCCGGTGCCACCGGGGCGGTCCTGGAGACCCTGGCGGAGGCGGGTGTCCCCGTCGACGGGGCCGTGCTCGAGGACTGCTCCGGCATGAGTGAGGACAACCGGTTGAGCGCCCGGATCCTCGACGGGGTCCTCGCCCTGGCAGCCGGCGCCCCGGCGGGCGACGACGCCGCCGGATCCGGTGACCGGACTGCGGAGCTGAGGCTGCTGCTCGACGCGCTTCCGGTCGCCGCGGCCGACGGCACCCTCTCCGACCGGTACCTCACGGGTTCCGGGGCGGAGACGGCCGCCGGACGTGTCCGGGCGAAGACCGGCACCCTCGACGGGGTGAACGCGTTGGCAGGTACCTTGACCACCGACTCCGGTCGCGTCCTCACCTTCGCCCTCCTCTCCAACGGCTCCGACCAGGACGCGGGCCGCGCCGCCCTCGACCGGCTCGCCGCCGCCCTGCGCCGGGTGTAGGCCAGGTGTCCGGCATCCGCCCCGGTCCGGCGACCCTCGCCGTCCGGCACAGTCTCGCCGCCTTCCTCGACCGTGCCGGACTGGCCCGGGGCGACGCGGTGGTCTGCGGGGTCTCCGGGGGCGGGGACTCCCTGGCGTTGGCCGCCGCGTGTGTCCACGCCGGACTGACGGTCACGACCGTCACCGTCGACCACCGGCTCCAGGACGGGTCGGACCGGGTCGCCGCGCGGGCCGCCGCCCAGTGCCGCGACCTGGGTGCGGTCGCCAAGGTGGTGGCCGTCGACGTCGCCGGAGCGGGGGAGGGGCCGGCCCGTGCCGCCCGGTACCGGGCGCTCGGTGAGGCGGCTGCGGGACGCCCGGTGTTCGTGGCCCACACCGCCGACGACGACGCGGAGGGGCTGCTGCTCTCGCTGACCCGCGGGTCGGGGACCGGCAGTCTCGCCGGTCTGCGGGAGGTCTCCCACCGACATCCGGTGGTGTCCGCCGGTGCCTCGTGGCTGGGCCGGCCGTTGCTGACGGTCAGTCGCGGGCAGACCCGCGGCAGCTGCGACGAACTGGGCCTGGACATCTGGGACGACCCGCACAACGAGCACCCGGGGATCCTGCGTTCCCGGGTGCGCCACCGACTGCTGCCGGTGATGCGTGAAGTGCTGGGGACACGGGTGGACGCGGCACTGACCCGTAGCGCCCGTCTGCTGCGGGAGGACGCTGACCTGCTCGACGACCTCGCCGCGCGTGCGCTGGCGTCCGCCGGGGTGCACCCCGGGGACCGGCTGCCGGTGGGAGCGCTCGCCGGTCGGCCGGCCCCGCTGCGTCGCCGGATGCTGCGCGACTGGCTCACAGCATTCGCGGGGCCACTGGGCTCGGCGCACCTGGCGCAGCTGGACGCGCTGGTCAGCGACTGGCACGGGCAGGGACCGGTCGCGGTGCCGCACCCGGAACACCGGGGGCCTACAATCGATGTCCGACGTACCACCCACCGACGCGTGGTCACCCGGCGTGACGGCGCCCTGGAGACCACGTACCTGAGGAGACAGGACCCCGTGACATCTGAGATCCCCGACCACCCGTTCGGCGACGACATCTCCGGGATACTCATCGACGAGGACACGCTGCGCAACCGTGTCCGCGAGCTGGCGGCCGAGGTCAGTGACCGGCACCGCGACAGTGAGCAGGACCTCGTCCTGGTCTGCGTCCTCAAGGGGGCGGCGATGTTCATGTCCGACTTCTCCCGCGCCCTGACGGTGCCGGCCCAACTGGAGTTCATGGTCGTCTCCTCCTACGGAGAGGCAGCGGAGTCCTCCGGAACCGTGACCATCGTCAAGGACCTGACGACGGACATCGCCGACCGCGACGTCATCATCGTCGAGGACATCATCGACTCCGGGAGGACGCTCTCCTGGCTGGTCGACGACCTGGCGTCCCGTGGCCCGAAGAGCCTGGAGGTCGTCGCCCTGCTGCGCAAGCCCGACCGCGTCGTCGTCGACGTGGACTGTGCCTCACTGGGCTTCGAGGTCCCCGACGAGTTCATCGTCGGCTACGGACTGGACTACGCCGAGCGCTACCGGACGCTCCCGTGGATCGGGGCCCTGCGCCCCGAGGTGTACAGCTGATTCATCCGGCACGTCGCTGCGATACCCTAGGGAGACTATGACTAAGAAGAAGGTCCTGCGGATTGCCGCGGTCGTTGCCGCGATCCTCGTCGCCATCTACGCGTTCAGCGTTCTCACCGACTCGACCCGTGGGTACTCCGACGTCGACACCTCCGTCGCGGTGAAGCAGCTCGACGACAAGAACGTCAAGGAGGTGCAGATCAACGACCGGGAGCAGCAGCTCCAGATCACGCTGAAAGACAAGATCAGCGTCGACGGTGACGATGACATCGAGAAGATCATCACCAAGTACCCGGCCCGTGCCGCGGACACCATCTTCGACAAGGTCCAGGCGTCGGACGCGGAGAAGTACCAGACGAAGGTGTCCCAGGACTCGTTCCTCGGATCTCTGCTGGTGATGCTGCTGCCGATCCTCATCATCGGTGGCCTGCTGCTCTTCTTCCTCACCCGGATGCAGGGTGGCCCCGGCGGTCCGCTCGGCATCGGGAAGTCGAAGGCGAAGGAACTCAACGTCGACAACCCGGACACGACCTTCGACGACGTCGCCGGGGCGGACGAGGCGGTCGAGGAACTCGACGAGATCCGCGACTTCCTGCAGAATCCCGGTCGCTACGAGGAGCTCGGTGCGAAGGTGCCGCGCGGCGTCCTGCTGTACGGCCCGCCCGGCACCGGTAAGACGCTGCTGGCCCGCGCCGTCGCCGGGGAAGCGGGCGTCCCCTTCTACTCCATCTCCGGCTCCGACTTCGTCGAGATGTTCGTCGGCGTGGGCGCATCCCGCGTGCGAGACCTGTTCAAGACCGCCAAGGAGAACAGTCCCTGCATCATCTTCGTCGACGAGATCGACGCCGTCGGCCGTCAACGTGGCGCCGGCATGGGTGGCGGCCATGACGAGCGCGAGCAGACTCTCAACCAGCTCCTCGTCGAGATGGACGGCTTCGACGACCGGGAGGGCGTCATCCTCATGGCGGCGACGAACCGCCCCGACATCCTCGATCCGGCGCTGTTGCGCCCGGGCCGCTTCGACCGGCAGATCCCGGTCGGCAACCCGGATCTCGCCGGCCGTGAGCAGATCCTGCGGGTCCACGCTAAGAACAAGCCGCTGGCCCCCGACGTGGACCTGAAGTCCCTGGCCAAGCGGACCGTCGGCATGTCCGGTGCGGACCTGGCCAACGTGCTCAACGAGGCCGCGTTGCTCACCGCCCGGGTCAACGGCAACGTCATCACCGGGGACGCGCTCGAGGAGGCGACAGACCGCGTCATCGGCGGCCCGCGCCGCACCTCGAAGATCATCTCCGAGCACGAGAAGAAGGTCACCGCGTACCACGAGGGTGGTCACACCCTCGCCGCGTGGGGTATCAGGGACATCGAGCGGGTCTACAAGGTCACCATCCTCGCCCGTGGCAAGACCGGCGGGCATGCGATGGCGGTGCCCGAGGACGACAAGGGCATGTACACCCGCTCCGAGCTCTTCGCCCGGCTGGTCTTCGCCATGGGCGGACGCTCCGCCGAGGAGCTCGTCTTCGGCGCCCCCACCACCGGTGCCTCCGCCGACATCGAGCAGGCGACGAAGATCGCCCGCGGCATGGTCACCGAGTACGGCATGAGCCCGCAGCTCGGTGCGGTGAAGTACGGCGAGGAACAGGGTGACCCCTTCGCCGGTCGCGGGGGCCAGGGCACCCTGGACTACTCACCGGCCGTGGCCGCGACCATCGACGACGAGGTCCGGATGCTCATCGAGAAGGCCCATGTGGTCGCCTACCGCATCCTGCGTGACAACCGCGACTATCTCGACATCCTGGCGACGAAGCTGCTGGAGAAGGAGACGCTGCGCCGGCCCGACCTGGAGGCCATTTTCGGCGACATGCCCTCGATCGAGGTCAACGACATCTTCGCTGGCCAGGACGTCGAGTTCCCGCAGGATCACCGTGATCCGGTGAAGACCCCCACTGAACTCGCCCGCGAACGCGGAGAGGAACCGCCGGTGCGCCCCGACTTCTACTCCGAGGCCCGCAAGGCCAGGATGGAGCGGCGCAAGGCGGCCCAGGAGGCGAAGCGTGCCGGCGGCCCGACGGGACAGACGCCGGGTGCGCGGCAGCTCCCGGGGTTCCCGCCCCCTCAGCAGCCGGGCCAGCGACCCGGCGCCGCCGGCCGGGACCACCTCTGGGGCGGCCAGGACCTGACGAACCCGCCCGGCGATCCGCTGAACATCGCGGACGGCACCGGTGCCACGCAACACCCCGGTGAGCGCAACTACCGTCCGCAGGATTCCGACCAGGCACGGTCGCAGGGACCCGCGCAGGGCGAACTGCGCGGCTTCAGCCTGCCGGACAATGAGCAACCGGACCACCCGTGGACCACGGACGACGCCCCCAGCGGACGGCACCACCTGGCAGACCAGGGCAAGACCACCGACGACACGACCGAGGACGACCAGTCTTGAGCAGCACCGATTCCACCGACCAGCCGGTGTCCCTGAGCACCGGCCGTCCCTTCGACCGTGAACGGGCCGAGGCCGCCGTGCGTGAGCTCCTGATCGCCGTCGGTGAGGACCCTGACCGCGAGGGGCTGCTCGAGACGCCCGCCCGCGTCGCCCGGGCCTACCGTGAGATCTTCGACGGCCTCTACCGCGACCCCGCCGACGCCCTCGCCAAGACCTTCAACGAGGACCACCGGGAGCTCGTCCTCGTCAAGGACATCCCGATCTACTCGACCTGTGAGCACCACCTGGTGCCGTTCTACGGCCACGCCCACATCGGCTACATCCCCGGTGACGACGGCACCGTCACCGGTCTGTCGAAACTGGCGCGCCTCGTCGACGGCTTCGCGAAACGTCCTCAGGTCCAGGAACGTCTCACCAGTGAGGTCGCCGACGCGGTCGCACACCGGCTGAACGCGTCCGCCGTCATCGTCGTCATCGAGTGCGAGCACCTGTGCATGGCCATGCGGGGGATCCGGAAGCCGGGTGCGACCACCGTCACCTCCGCCGTGCGCGGCGGTTTCCGCGACGATGCCCGCACCCGCGCCGAGGCGCTCTCCCTGATCCGGGGTAACTGATGCCCCGTACGCTGGTGATGGGCATCCTCAACGTCACCGAGGACTCGTTCTCCGACGGTGGTGCGTGGAACACCACCGACCGCGCCCTCGACCACGCCCGTGACATGGTGGACGCCGGCGCGGACATCATCGACATCGGCGGCGAGTCCACCCGCCCCGGCGCCACCCGGGTGCCCCCCGAGGTTGAGCGAGACCGGGTCGTGCCGGTCATCGCCGCCCTGCACGCCGAGGGGATCACCACGAGTGTGGACACGATGCGGGCATCCACCGCGGACGCCGCCGTCGCCGCCGGTGCAGACATCGTCAACGACGTCTCAGGCGGTCTGGCAGACCCCGGGATGTACCGGGTCGTCGCCGCCGCCAACCGGGTCCGACCGGTGGACTACTGCCTCATGCACTGGCGCACCGACCGCTTCGCCTCCGCGGAGGGCCGCGCCGACCACGGTGGTGACGTGGTCGGCGACGTCACCGGGCTGCTCGCCGGGCTGGCCGGGGCGGCGTCGGACGCCGGGATCCCCCCGGAGCGGCTGATCCTGGACCCCGGGATCGGGTTCGCCAAGGCCGCCGATGACAACTGGGCCCTGTTGCACGCCCTGCCGACCTGCGCCGAGCGCTGGTCGAGGCAGGGGTACCGCACACTCCTCGGGGTGTCCCGCAAGCGTTTCCTCACCGCCCTGCGGCCCGGACCGGACGGGACGCCGGGAACCCCGGCGTCCGCCGACGACGCCACTGCGGCGGTGTCCGCGTTGGCGGCGTCCGCGGGAGTGTGGGCGGTACGGGTCCACGACGTGGCAGCGACCCGGGCGGCGGTCGACGTCGCCCACGCGGTGGCACAGGCACACGGACCGGCCCTGCCGGAGGGATGGAGGGCCCGACGTGGCTGACCGCATCGAACTCGACGGCCTGGAGGTCTACGGCTACCACGGTGTCTACGACTTCGAGAAGGAGAAGGGGCAGAAGTTCATCGTCGATCTGGTGGTCTGGACCGACTTCACGGCCGCCACGGATTCCGACGACATCCACGCCACGATCTCCTACGTCGATCTGGCGGACATCGCCGTGGAGGTCGCCGCCGGCCCCTCCCTCGACCTCATCGAGACCCTGGCGTCCACCATCGCCGACCGGATCAACGAACTGCACGGGGTCATCGCCGTGGAGGTGACCGTGCACAAACCGGACGCTCCGATCCACCACCCGTTCACCGATGTGCGTGTCGTCGCCCGCCGGTCGCCGAAGTCGCCGGGGCGGTCCCGGTGAAGGCTGTTCTCGCGTTCGGGGCCAACCTGCCCGGCGACCTCGGGGACCCGGTGGCGCAGATCGCCCGCGCGGCGTCCGCTCTGGCGTCGACCCCGGGAATCCACGTGACCGCGACCTCGCGGATGTTCGCCACCCCGCCGTGGGGAGTCACCGACCAGGCGGAGTTCCGCAACTGTGTCCTCCTCGCCGAGGTGGATGATGCGCTGTTCAGCCCACTCAGTCTGCTGCACCGGTGTCAGGACGAGGAACAGGCCGCCCACCGGGTACGCCGCAGCCACTGGGGCCCGCGCACCCTCGACATCGACATAGTCTCACTGCGGACCGCAGCGGGCGGGGAGGTCCACAGTGACGGCCGGTGGGGTGGGGAACTGGTACTCCCGCATCCCTGGGCCCACGAGCGGGCGTTCGTCCTGGTGCCCTGGCTCGACGCCGACCCCGACGCGTCCCTCGGTGGGACGCCGTTGGGTGA
Organism: uncultured Corynebacterium sp.; assembly: GCF_902782855.1. Lineage (GTDB taxonomy): Bacteria > Actinomycetota > Actinomycetes > Mycobacteriales > Mycobacteriaceae > Corynebacterium. The sequence goes on along the minus strand of NZ_CACZOO010000084.1, from coordinate 9,048 downwards.
GCTCATCGAGGCCTGTCCGGCGCCGGATGTGGCGGGGGTACGCGCGCTGTCCGACGTAGCATGGGCCCCATGACGCAGAGCAACGGTGGATCCCGGAGAGGACGCGGCGAACCGGGCGGGCCCGGTAGGCCCGGTGGTCACCCCGGACTGTCGCTGACCCCGGTCAGCGGTCTGCTGGTCGCCGCCGGCTCCAGCGCGCTGGTGGTCGGTGTCGCCGCAGTGTTCTTCTACGGGGACTTCCCGCCGGCGCGGGTCCGTAACTCGGTGGCGATGTGGATCATCGCGGGAGTGGCGGCGGTGACCGCGGTGGCGGTCCGGCGACGGATCGCCGACGGGGAGGTGGGACAGGACCGCAGTCAGATGGACCCGGTTTTCATCGCCCGCGCCGCAGTGCTCGGCAAAGCCTGCTCCTGGTTGGGGGCGTTTGTCGGCGGGGGTTACCTCGGTCTCGCGGTGTACGTCCTGGTCGAGTACTCCTCGCTGCTGGCGGCCCAGGACGACACCCCCGGTGTGGTCGCCTGCGTCGCCTCGGGGGTGGCGGTGGCGGTCGCCGGTGTGGTCCTGGAGCGCTGCTGTCTCGTGCCGCCCGGCGACGCGGACCCGGATGGACGTCGGTCAGGGGCGGAGGCAATGTAGTGTTGGCGCCATGAGTTCCGCGTATCCGTCTCCTGATCCGCACCGGCTCCCGGACCCGTCGAGCACACGGCCCACCCGGGCACCGGGTGGTTTCTCGAAGCTGCTGATGTATGTGCTGTTCATCCTGGCGCTGTTCGCGACGGTCGTCATGTTCTTCGTCGACAATGACGTGTGGATGAACATCGCGGTCATCGCGGCGCTGTGGGCCGCGTTCATCGGCGCCGTGCTGGTGTCCCGGTACTCCGGGGCTCTGGGGGAGGAATCCTCCCGCAACCGGGAGCGGGACGCCCGCCGGGCCGCCGAGATGGAAGCCGAGCGTGCCGAGCACCGCCGCCGTGAGGTCGAACTGGAGCAGTCCTACGCCACCAGGGAGGACGCGGGGCGTGACGAGACCCTCGAGTCCATCCGCCTCGAACTCGCGGCGCTGCGTGAACAGCTCTCGGAGCTGTCGGGGCTGGACCTCTCCGAGGACCAGGTGGCGGTCCGCGCCCGGGCCGAGCGGATCATCGAGCTGGAGCGGCACATCCCGGGGACTGAGACCCCGGGCGGGCCTGCCGGTGCCACCGGCACTTCCGGCCCGACCGCACCTGATCCGGCCGGGGAGACTTCCCCGGTGTCGCCGTTCGCGTCGCCGTTCCCGCAGCGCCCACCGGCCCCGCGTGGGGCTGGGGCGGCTGCCGGGACCCCGTCGCAGGACCGTGGCCGACAGGCGCAGAGCAGGGCACCGCACCACGGTGCGCGTCGCAACGGTTTCGCCACCGGCACTTTCTCCGCGGTGAACTGGGCCGGTGCTGATTCGGAGGAGACCAGCATGATCCCGCTGATCGTCGACACCCGTGACACGCCCGGTGGCGGGGAGACCCCCGCCGCGGACCCCGTGCCCACGCCGGGTGCTGTGCCGGCGGAGACCCCGGAGCAGCGGCGCACGGAGACCAGGGTGCCCGCTGAGCCCACTCTGCCCGCTGAGCCGGTCGAGCCGGTCGAGCAGAGACGCTGGTCCGAGCCCGCCCCGTCGTTCCCGACCCCCGCCGCCGGCCACCATGAGGCCGTCGAGGAGGAGTCCGGTCACCACCGTCGTCGCCGGGCCGAAGCGGCATCAGCCCCGGAGGACACCCGTGGTCGTCGCCGTGCCGACGAGCGTCCCGCGGACAATGGTTCGGTGACCGTCGCCGAACTCATGGCCCAGCTGAAGAAGAACGCCCGGTGACCGGAGCTGACATCAGCGCCCCCCACCCCGACCGACAGGAACCACGCCTGTCGGTCGGGGTCATCTCGGCCGGAGCCGTCGGTACCGCCGTCGCCGCGGTGCTCCGGCGCGCCGGCCATCACATCCACGGTGTCGTCGCACGTTCCGATGAATCCGCCGCCCGCGCCGCAGAACGGTTGCCGGGTGTGGCGGTCACCGACATCGCCGACGCGGCACGTGCCGCGCTGGTCATCCTCGCCGTCCCGGACCCGCAGCTCCCCACGGTCGTGGCGCGGGTCGCCGAGGTCACCCGGCCGGGCCAGATCGTGGTGCACACCGCCGGAGCCCTGGGCTGCGGCGTCCTGCAACCGGTGACGGACACCGGGGCCCTGCCGCTGGCGCTGCACCCGGCGATGACCTTCACCGGGGGCCCGGAGGACACTGACCGTCTCGCCGGCTGTGCCTGGGGGGTGACCGCTGACTCCGACACCGGTGCCGCGGTCGCCGAGCTCCTGGTCGGAGCATGCGACGGCATCGCGGTACCGGTCGTCGAGGAACACCGGACGCTCTACCATGCGGCGATGGCCCACGGCTCCAACCACCTGGTCACCCTCGTCGATGAGGCGCTGCGGATCCTCGACCATGCGCTTGTCGATCCGGCCGTGACGCACCTGCCGGGTGCGGTGGTCCCCGAAAACCCGGACTCGGCAGTCCTTTTGCGCCGTATCCTGCCCGCGACCCTGGCCGGAGTGCTCGACCGGCGGACGGCCGCGTTGACCGGGCCCACCGCCCGCGATGACGCCGCCACGGTGCTGCGCCATCTCGACGCGCTGGCGGGGGTCGAGGGTGAGGGATGTCGACTCGCGGCGTCCTACCGGGAGGCGGCGGTGCGCACCGCACGGACTGCGGGGTCCCTCAATGTGGAGCGGGCGGTCGACGGGGACTACCCTTATTGATCCGTCACAGCAACACTCTCTGATCGCGAAGGAGCGGCAACGGTGAGTTTCACCCCCGGACAGGCCACGGTCTACACCGGCATCGAGGAGATCGGGGAACTGACCCGGGCGATCCGCAAGGTCGGGCGCCCGGTCGTGCTCGTCCCCACCATGGGTGCCCTGCACGAAGGCCACCTGACCCTGGTGCGCAACGCCCAGCGTGTCCCCGGGGCACTCGTCGTCGTGTCGATCTTCGTCAACCCGCTGCAGTTCGGCGAGGGGGAGGACCTGGACGCTTACCCCCGCACCCTCGACGCCGACGTCGAGAAACTCCGTGCCGTCGGAGTGGACGCCGTGTTCGCGCCCAGCCCGCGGGAGATGTACCCCAACGGGCCGCGGACCACGGTGCACGCCGGTCCGGTGGGGTCGATCCTGGAGGGGAGGACCCGGCCGGTCCACTTCGCCGGGGTGCTCACCGTCGTCAACAAGCTCATGCAGATCACGCACTGTACCGACGCGTTCTTCGGGGAGAAGGACTACCAGCAGCTGGTGCTCATCCAGCAGATGGTGACCGACCTGAATCTCGGGGTGCGGGTCCACGGTGTGCCGATCGTGCGGGAGACCGACGGTCTGGCGAAGTCCTCGCGCAACGTCTACCTCTCCGGTGCCGAGCGGGAGGTGGCGTTGACGCTGTCGGCCGCACTGACGGCCGGTGCCCATGTCGCCGAGGACGGCGCGGAGGCCGTGCTGTCCACCGCGCGGGCGATCCTGGCGTCCGTCCCGGAGATCGAGGTCGACTACCTGGAGCTGCGTGGTGCGGATCTCGGAGAGGCCCCTGAGCAGGGGGACGCCCGCCTGCTGGTCGCGGCGAAGGTCGGTGCGACCCGGTTGATCGACAACGTCGGCGTCCCGGTGGGGATCGGATTCCGGAACATCGGCGGGGATGCCGGGGACGCGGCGCACACCGCCGCCGCGAAGTAAGGTTGTCCGCGTGTTGCGAACCATGATGAAGTCCAAGATCCACCGGGCGACGGTCACCCAGGCCGACCTGCACTATGTGGGGTCATGCACGATCGACGCCGACCTCATGGAGTCCGCGGACATCCTCGAGGGTGAGCAGATCGACATCGTCGACGTCGACAACGGCGCCCGGCTGACCACCTACGCCATCACCGGGGAGCGGGGCTCGGGGATGATCTCGATCAACGGGGCGGCCGCCCACCTGGTGCACCCCGGCGAGCTGGTGATCATCATCGGCTACGGCCAGTACACCGCAGAGGAGCTCAAGGACCACAAGCCGCGGGTGGTCTTCGTCGACGGGGACAACAGGCAGGTATCCCTGGGCGATGACCCGGCGGATGTGCCGGTCGGTTCGGGGTTGCTGAACCCGCGCTTCCCGGCGTAGGGACTGTCGCCAGGAGCGCCGGTGCGCTAGGCTTTCGGCCCATATGTGGACCGGAACCTGTGAACTCGACGTACTCCTCGGGGATGTGCACTCCCTCAAGCAGAAGCGCTCGGTGGTGCGCCCGCTCGTCGCGGAGATCCGCCGGAAGTTCGACGTCTCGGTCGCCGAGGTGGCCCACCGGGACCTGCACCGCCGGACGATGATCGGGGTGTCCGTGGTCAGCGGGGACCGGGAGCACGTCGTCGAGGTGCTGGACGCGGTGGAGCGGCTGGTCGCGTCCCGTCCGGAGGTGCAGCTGCTCTCGACGCGTCCGCGCTACATCTCCTCGGAGGACTACTGAGGCGCTCCGTTTCGTCGCCGACAGCGCCGGTTCGGGCCGGCCGACGGGTGAAGTGGTGAAGTGCACGACGGCGGGATCGCGGGACGCCCCCGGAAAGTGTGACTGAGATCAATCCGCCACAGCCTGTGGCCGGTTCCGGCCGACCGGGGTGCCGGAACGTCGCACGCCACCGGGGTGTGCGGCCGTCCGGAATGAGGTGAACGTGCCCTGACCTGCGGGCGTCGCCGGATCAGCCGGGATCTTTTATGGGTCATTTCAGATGTACCTTTTCCTTGCGCGGGCCTAGCGTGGGGTCCATGCACCTCACCAAGTTCGCCGACCTGGGACTTCGGTCCCTCATGATTCTCGGGGACACCGGCGCAGCCGGGGCCACCGACCCGGATCAGCGACGCACTGTCGGGGAACTCGCGGTACAGACCGCAGCCCCCGCGTCCCACATCAAGAAGGTCGTCGCGCGGCTCACCGGGATGGGCGTCCTGGCGTCCGTCCGTGGTCGCAGCGGTGGGGTGTATCTGGCGGACGGCGCGCGGGAGTCCGACATCGGACGCCTGCTCCGCGACCTGGAGGGTGACCATGAGGTCGTCGACTGCGAAGGGGGCGCGCCCTGCCCGCTGGCGCCGCGCGACTGTTCCCTGCGCCACCTGCTGGCGCAGGCGCAGGAGAACTTCTTCGCCACCTTCGACGGCCTCACCCTCGGCGAGCTCATCGACCGGACCGACAGCGGACCGGGCGTGGCATCCGGTGCGCGGTCCGGTCCCGTCCCCATCGGTCTCCCCGTTCCGCACTGACCCGCCCCGCCGACCCCGCCCGCCCCATCAACCCCACCGACCAGTAGATCTCCCGGAGGAAAAGACCATGTTCACCACTACCGCCCCCCTGCGCGAGGCGACCCGCGCCGCCCACCTCACCCCGGCCCACGAGGAGACCGTCAGGGCCACTCTGCCGGTCATCGGAGCAAACATCGGCACCATCGCCAGGACCTTCTACGCCGGTATGTTCGCCGCTCACCCGGAACTCATCGCGAACACCTTCAACCGCGGCAACCAGCGCTCCGGCGCACAGCAGAAGGCGCTCGCCGCGTCCGTGGCGACCTTCGCCACGATGCTCGTCGATCCCGACGGCCCGGATGCGGTGGACATGCTCTCGAGGATCGCCCACAAGCACGTCTCCCTGGGCATCACCCCGGACCAGTACGAGATCGTCCACCACCACCTTTTCGCCGCGATCGTCGAGGTCCTCGGTGACGCGGTGACCCCCGGGGTCGCCGAGGCGTGGGACGAGGTCTACTGGCTGATGGCACGCGTTCTCATCGACGCCGAGAAGGACCTCTACGACACTGCCGACGTGGACCCCGGTGACGTCTTCCGGGACGCGGTGCTCGTCGCCCGCCGCGACCTGTCCGACGCCGTCACGGAGTTCACCTTCACCGTGCCCGGCGACCCGGGCGCCTTCGCGGACACGAGGGCCGGCCAGTACACCTCCCTCGGCGTGACCCTGGGCGACGGTGCCCGCCAGTTGCGCCAGTACTCCCTGGTCAACTGGGACGACCGGGGGTTCACCATCGCCGTGCAGCGTGACGGCGAGGTGTCCTCGGCACTGCTGGACACCACGGCGGTGGGCGACCGGGTCGACGCCACGCTGCCTGCAGGTGACCTCGTGCTCGGCGACGACGACACCACCCCGGTGGTGCTGGTCAGCTCCGGTATCGGATCGACCCCGATGGTCGGCATGCTCTCGGCGCTGGTCGCGGGGGCGGGCGCCCGCGACGTCACCGTCATCCACTCCGACGTCTCCGAGCACTCCTACGCTCAGCGCGAGGTCACCGCGGGGCTGCTGGACGCACTGGACGCGCAGGGGTCCACGGTGCGCCGCCACCGCAGCTACACCGGTGCCGGCGAACGTGTCTGTCTGGCGGATCTGGACATCCCGGCCGGCGCCGACTGGTACCTGTGCGGCGGCAACGGTTTCCTGCAGGACATCCGCGGCCAGGTCGAGGCGTCCTCCCTGGAGCCGGCCGGCGTGCACTTTGAACTGTTCTCCCCGAACGACTGGCTGCTGGGGTAGTACCCTCGGGGCGATGACCGGATTAGCGTGGCCGTTGCCGTCCTCCGATGTCGTCGGTGATCTGCCGGGCGGGGGGACGCTCCGGCTGCGTGCGCCGATTGACGCGGACCTCGACGGTCTCGTGGTCTCCTCTCGGGACGCCGGGTCGCTGGAGTTCACGCACCTGCCGGAGAACTATTCTCGGGAGGACGCCGCCCTGTTCCTCCGGTCGATGCTGTACAACCCGGAGGCCATGCTCTGGATCGTCGACGATCCGGACAATGCGTGGCACTTCGGCGGGACCCTGGAGGTCCGGCTGGTCAGCAGGGCGGCGGCGGTGGTGGAGCTGGGATATACGACCGCCCCCCATCTGCGTGGACGTGGCCTGATGACCGCCGTGGTCCGGACGATCAGCGAGTTCCTCTTCGACTACGGGGTGCACCGGGTGCAGATCAGGGCGAACCCGGAGAACGTGGCGTCCTGCAGGGTGGCGCTCAGCGCCGGCTACCTGCGCGAGGGGACCCTGCGGGACGCCGAGTGCCTGCGCGGATCGTGGAACGACCTCGACATCTTCTCGCGCCTGGAGGGGGACGCCTAGTCGGCCCCGGTGTCGGGCGCGGTGTAGGCGCTGGTCAGGCGGTCTGTGTTCTGGTTCGTGTTCATGGTCACGACCCCAGTGAAGACCCTGTCACGGTGTCAGGGTCAGGTGCGGGCCGGAAGACCGGCTAGACAGCTTGGTCTAGGTGGTGCTACTCTCGTCGACGTCAGATCAAGAAGCTCACTGAGTGGCGCACCTGAGCCGGGTCGGAAACCCGGGGCGTCCTCCGGCTCCGGACGGATCGAAGTGACTGGCAACCGTGTCGCGTACATCGGTGCCCCCGAGAGAGATCGGCCCTGCAGGGCAGAAGTCCTGCGAGGAAACCGCGAAACACAGGATCACCATGCGTACGACGCACTGCACCCTGCACACTCCCGGACACAGCGTCCACTACATCCAGGGCCGTCGGATCACCGACTTCGCCCTCCACTACCCGGACCGCTGCCACGCCCTGACGGTCACCGACCTCGGCGCCGGCTGGTTCGCGACCACGGTCGACGGGGAGGCACGTCTCGGCTGGAACCACGACCACGACCTCGTCACCGAGATCGCCCGCGACTCGGTCCTCGAAGAGGTGGTCCACGTCCCGGACTTCGACGCCCTCGTGCGGTGGGTCGGCGGCCGGTCCGCCGGCACCGTACTCATCCCCGCCTGGAGTGACGTGCGCCCCTGCGTCACCGTCGACGGCGGCTCCTTCGTGTACCGGGAGGGACGCGAAGGTGAGTGACGCAGTCTGTGACAGGCATGGTGCCACCTGCCCGTCCTACCGGGCCGGGCATTCCGTCCATTTCATCCAGGCACGCAAGGTATCGGAGTATCTCGACTACTTCCCGGAACGGTGCCGCTCGGTAGAGCTCTCCGACCTCGGTGAAGGGCATTTCAGCACAGTGATCGATGGGGCGGCCCTCCGCGGCTGGAACCACTCTCCGGAAAAGGTCACCGAGTTCGCGGAGAGATCCCACCACGGACTGGTTCAGTACATTCCGTACTCCGGTGTGCTGACCTGCGCCAGGATCGACGGGACCGGTCGGGTCACCGGGCGCGGCATCATCAACCCCTTCTGGGAGGGCGGCTCCTCACCGGTCACCCGTGAGGACGCTGCCGGAGGAGTCGACCGGAAACACCTCTTCTCCCGGGCCGTCGGCACGGAATGGAACTGTGGCACAGACGCTCCCGGTCACGGCTGTACCGGTGGAGTTCCCCACGGTGACCTGCCGACCGGTGATCTCTCCGATGAGGCGTTGATCCCGGTCACGTTCGGTGGGGGTTTCGGCGGACACATCGGGGTCGCGTTCCCGGACGGGTCGAAGCGCACGGCGTACCACTGTGATGACAGATATCTGATGATCTTCATCATGGGGACCAACTGCGGTGAGGTCTTCTACCACCCTGGCACAGGTCTGCTGGTGACCGGCGGCCCGGCGCACCGTAAGTTCCTCAGCATCAGCTGGGAACCGCTGGACCTGTGCTCGCGCTCGGAACTACGCAGGCGACGCCACCGGTCCCACCCGGCCCTTGACATCGAGTGAGGCTATCGGAGTGAGGTCATCGACGTGTAGCGGCAGTCGTCGGCGGCGTACCGGTTGAGTTCCTTCTCCAGCTTCTTGGAGGACATCTCTCCACCGATGAGACCCTCACGGAGTTCCGCGACCTTGTATTCCATGACCCGAGGCTGCCCGCGTCCCCCGCTCGCCGGAGTTCCTCAGTCCCCGGCGTCCTTGCGCGGCCGCCCCCGCTTCGGCAGTGCCCCGACGTCCTTCGGGAGACGCCCCGCGGCGCGTAACCGTTCGCGGAGCATCACCTCGATCTGGGCGTTGACGCTGCGCAGATCGTCGGCGGCCCACCGGGCGATAGCCTCGTAGACCGCCGGGTCGATGCGCAGCGGCACATTCTTCCGGGCCATGT
>NZ_CACZOO010000083.1 GCF_902782855.1 uncultured Corynebacterium sp. | reverse complement strand
GGGCGATCTCACGGACCGACAACGTGATCAGCACGGCTGTGTCATCGAGGTTCGGGGCAACGACGACGGCCCTGGCCCGGGTCACCCCGGCGAGCTTGAGCACGTCGGACTTCGTCGCCGAACCCTGCACGGTCACCAGGCCGCGGGAGGACGCGTGGGCCAGGACCTCCGGGTCCGAGTCCACCACGACAATCCGGTCGGCGGGGACGCCGTCGGCCAGCAGTGCGGTGATCGCGGCACGGCCCTTGGTGCCGTAGCCGATGACGACGGTGTGGTTACGCATTCTTCTCCTCCAGCGGCGGATCTTCAGGGCCTTCCGGGATTCCTCGGTGAGCACCGACAGGGTCGTGCCGACCAGGAGGACCAGGAAGATGACGCGCATCGGGGTGATGAGCAGGACGTTGAGCAGGCGGGCCTCCTGCGTCACCGGGGTGATGTCGCCGTAGCCCGTGGTCGACAGGGACACCGCCGAGTAGTACACGGCGTCCAGGAACGTACTGACACCGTGGTACCCGTCGCGGTCCAGGTAGACAACGATCGAGGACACGATGATGAGGATCAGGGCGTAGGCCATGCGGCGGACGATCAGCCACCATGGACTGGTCTGCTCCGGTGCGGGGATGCTGATGACCTTCGTCAGCGCATGCGGCGGGAGGGAGTCGACGTCCTCGTCCGTACCGAAACGGTCACGCAGCCTGTCACGCATTCTCGCGCCCTCCGTCCGGTCCGGCCAGCCATCCTGCCAGGTCCTCTGCAGACGGCAGTGTACCCGGTTCCCAGGTCTCGTTCGAGACCACGTAGTGGAAGGCGGCGCGCACGTCCGCCGGGTCGACCGGGCGACCGTAGCGGGCGCTGAGCAGCTTCGCCCACGCGAGCCGGTATACGGCCAGCTGGAGGGACGCGTCAGCCAGGTCACGGCCCGTCGGCTTCCGCCCGGTCTTCCAGTCCACGACCGTCCAGCCGGTCAGCGGGTCATCTCCGTCGTGGAAGACCGCGTCGATGCGCCCCTCGAACAGGTGACCGGCCAGGGTGACGGAGTACGAGCCCTCCACACTCACCGGGGTACGGTCCGCCCACTCACTGGCCAGGAACCTCTCCTTGAGCGTGGCGAGCACCGGGTCGGCGAGGGTGGCGTCAGCCGCGCCCGGCAGCTCGTCCTCGTCGAACAGTCCCACCGAGCCGTAGTGCCGCTCCACCCAGTTGTGGAACGCCGTGCCGCGCTTGGTGTACGGTCGCGGCTCCAGCGGCACCGGCCTGCGCCGTCGCCGGGCGAATTCCTCGGGATCACGTGACAGTGCCACCGCCTCGGTCGCGGTGAGCCGGGATCCCAGTGGCACGACGACCTCCGGGACGGTCTGCGCCCGGTGCTCCCGGACCAGCAGCGCGGTCTCCCGGGCCCACTGGTCGGCCAACGTGCCCGGGTCCGGCTCCGGCACCCCGCCCGGGGTCGCCTCCATCGCCGCGCGCACCAGGCCGGCGCCCTCCGCCACTCCGGGCAGCCGCTCGGTGAGAGTGGGTCGCGGCCACTGCGCGGGGGGGTTCTCCGGCAGGGTCCGCTCATAGGCCTCGACCAGATCATTGCGGGCCGCGGGGTTCTCCGGCACCATCAGCGCGTCCTCCCTGTGTTGCAGGGCGCCGTCCTCCCCCGCCTCCGCCAACCGCCTCAGCTCCTTCTTCGAGTAGACCATGCCCAGATCCGACCAGGTCACAATACATTCCGGAGCGGTCGCGGCGAGGCGGTCGCGGATCAGCGTCAGCGCGACGGAGGGGTCCACCGGTTTCTTCGCGTCATTGTTGAACGCCGCCCCGGAGACCAGCAGGGTCTGTTCGGCGCGGGTCACGGCGACGTAGAACAGCCGGTCGTCCTCCTTGGCGTCATGGACGCCCAGGGCGATTTTGAAGGCGTCGTCCGCCTCAACGACACCCTTGCGGTCGACGACATCGGAGAGGTCCAGTACCGGCATGCCGGTGGTGTCGGTCGGATCATCGGTGGCGTCGCCCCGCAGGCCCGAAGGCAGGATGCGGGCGTTGGTCGTCCAGGACTCGACGGTCGGACGCCTCACCGCGTCCGCATAGGTCTTCCGCGTGGCGTGCGGCACCGCGACGATCTCCCACTCCAGGCCCTTGGCCTTGTGCACGGTGAGCAGTTGGACACAGTCGCTGCGCTTCTCCACCTCACCGGCCTCCAACCCCTTCTCCCTGGCCTCGGCGGCGCGCAGGTAGTCCACCAGCGCCCCCGGGGACGCCCCGGAAAGGTCGGAGAAGGAACGGACGACCTCGGCGAACCGGTCGAGGTGGCTGGTACCGATGGACCGCCGCCGGTCACGGTGGTAACGGGTGAGCACCTCAGTGCGCACCCCGCACATCTGCTCGATGGCCGCGACGAGGTCCGTCAGCGGCTTGCCGAGGGACTGCAGACGCAGGAAACGCAGCTCCCGCCCCAGTTCACTGAGCCGCTCCAACCCGGTCGCCGACATCCCGAACTCCGTCATGCCGCGCAGGTCTGCCAGGGCCTCCGCCAGGCCGACCGGGACACGTGAGGAGTCGCGGTCGAGGTCGGCGAGTCGGCGGCGGACCGTGGCCGTCGCCGGGGAGTCCCCGGACTGTGGGGTCACCAGCGCGGTGAGGCCGGTAGGTTCGTCGGTGTCCTCTCCCGCACCGCCGCCCGCGTCCTCCCCCGACCTGCCTCCGGTGCCCCGGTCACGCAGCGTCAACTGGTCGACGCGACGCGCCAGAGCCTGCAGATCGGCGGCGCCGATGTTCCACCGCACCCCGGTGAGCAGCCGGAGCAGCGCGATGTCATCGGAGGGATCGACGAGGACCCGCAGCGTGGCGTACACGTCGGCGACCTCGGGTACCTCCAGCAGACCGGGCCCGTCGGACATCTCCACCGGCACGCCCCGCTCGACGAGCAGGTCATGGATCGGGGTGGCCTCGGCGTTCTTGCGCAGCAGGACCGCCGCGGAGAATTCCCGGGTCGCGTCCCGGTGGTGGTAGCGGGCGGCGAGTTCATCAGCCAGCCAGACCAGTTCCTCCTCACGGGTGTCGAACCAGGCGGCCTTCACGTCCCCGGTACCGGCGCCCGGTCGGGAGACCAGCGGGGAGACCGCAGCTGATCCGGTACCGGTGGCGTCCAGCGACCAGCGTGAGACGGTGTTCGCCAGGTCGAGGACGCGTGCCGGATTACGCCAGGACGTGGTCAGTTCCCGTTGCGCGGCCGGGGTGGCGTCTCCCCCGGTACCGGTCGGGAAATCGGTGCGGAAGTGTGCCAGGTTGGCTGCGGTCGCACCGCGGAATCCGTAGATGGACTGCATCGGGTCACCGACGGCGGTGACGGTGAGACCGGGATCGACCCCGCCGCCGAACAGGCTGCGCAGCAGCACGCGCTGGGCGTGACCGGTGTCCTGGTACTCGTCGAGCATGACCACCCGGAACCGACGGCGCTGGGCGTCCCCTACCTCGGGGTGCGCGGCGACGGTCTGGGCTGCCTTCGACATCTGGGCGCCGAAGGTCATGAGGTTGCGCTCGGCGAGCCTCGCCCGGTAGTCGGCGACCACGTCGAGGAGTTCACGCCGGTAGACCAGGGCGTCCCCGATCCTCTCCAGGGTCGAGTCGACCCCCTTGAGGGTCTTGCCGTCCCGGTCGGGCAGGCCGTCGATCTCGGCGGCGGTGGCCCGGCATTCGGCGATGACCTCGTCCGGGGTGGTGAGGTGGTTGTCCATGCCGTCGCTGAGCTCGAGCATGTCATCGATGATGGTGGGCACCGAACGGCGGGTGGTGAAACCGGTGTGCCGTTCCATCACCACATCCCTGGCGATCATCCAGCGTTCGGTGTCGGTGATCAGCCGCCCGGTCGGTTCAGTGGGCAGCAGCAGACCGTACTCACGGACGATGTCGCCGGCGTAGGAGTCGTAGGTGGACACCGTCGGGGTGATCGCGGGCATCGCCTCGACCAGTCCGGAGGACGCCAGGGACTGTAACCGGGCGCGGATGCGCACCCCCAGCTCACGTGCGGCCTTACGGGTGAACGTGAGGCCGAGGACCTGCTCGGGCAGCACCATGCCGTTGGCGACGAGCCAGACGACGCGGGCTGCCATGGTCTCGGTCTTGCCTGCCCCCGCACCCGCGACAACGAGCATGGGGCCGGCAGGGGCGCCGATGACGGCGGCCTGCTGATCGGTGGGCGGGAAATCCTGGCGCAGCCACCGCTGTGACAGTTCGACGGGGTCGACGGTACCGGAGGAACGGGGGGCGGTCATCTAGATCACCTGCTCCCCGGCGCGGCAGGCGGGGCACAGGCAGGCGTACTCCGTGTCCCCGCAGGCGTCGGTGGCGCTGAAACCGGGCCCGGCGACCCGGGCGGCGGTGGCCAGGGCCAAATCACGGAACTCGTCGAGGTCGGCCTCACTGAGCTGGCCCTGCTGCAGGACCTTGACCTTCGTGTTCTCCACCCGGGGGTAGACGAGCATCGCCCCGTCGGCGTGGCGTCCGTCCTCGAGGGAGACGAGGAGCTGGTAGGCCGACAGTTGGTGACTCGCGGCCGCTTCGGCCGCGGTCTTCGCCGTCCTCCCGGTCTTGAAGTCGATGACGGTGGACGCCCCGTCGGCGGCGGTCTCCAGGCGGTCGGTGCGACCGGCGAGGATCACGGGTAGGCCGGTGTCGGTGTGTCCGATCATGTGCTCCAGTTTCTTCTCGACCTCGACGGCGCGCCCTGACCCGGCGCGTTCGGTCAACCAGCGGTGAAGCCGGTCGACGGCGTCGAGGCAACTCTCGGTGAGGGGCCGGGCGGTCCATGACGGGCCGTCGACGAGCCACGGGACGACCTCGCGGACGAGGTCGGCGGCGTCCTCCGGGGTCAGTCCATCGGCGAAGCCCTCGGCGAGTGCATGGATGAGGGTGCCGACCTTCATCGGCTCGGTCGTCGGCGTGCGGCGCAGACTGTCGAGGAAGGACGCCAGGTCGCAGGCCTGCCCGGTGGTCCGCCCCAGATTCTCCAGGGTGGTGGGGCTGATGCGCAGGGTGGGTTCCGTGTCACCGCGGCGGTGGGCGACCGCGGGGCCCGTGGAGGAGGGGGCTGCGGTGCCCCACCAGTCGGCGGGTGCTGCGCCGTACACCCCTGCCCCGGCGAGGACGGCGAGGTTCTCCGCGGCGGCACGGCGCTCGTGGCCGGGGCGGCCGGGGTCGCAGACGGCGGCGCGGAGCTCGGCGACGAGGGGTTCCATCGCCAGGACGCGGGGCAGCGGGTCGGAGACGGTGTCGACGGGGTGTGGCCGGGGTTCGTCGGTGTCGGTACCGGTGTCGGCGGCGGGGCCGTCCCCGCGACCTCCGGGGCCGCCGGTGACGTCGGTGAGGAAGCGGGAGGGTACCGAGGCCTCATCACCGGTGGATTCCACCGCGGTGACCAGGGTGTACCTGGTAGCGCGGGACACGGCGAGGAGGAACAGCCGGCGTTCCTCCGCCAGCGCGGTGCTGGCCCGGGAGATGACGGTGTCCGGGGTGATCCCCCGGTCGAGGAGGTCGACCAGCTCCTGCTGTCCGAACAGGCCGCCGACGGTCGGCCCGGCCGGCCACCTGTCCTCCTGGACGCCCGAGACGACGACGACCTCCCATTCCCGACCGGCGGCGGCGTGGGCGGGCAGGATCTCGACCGCGTCGGGCCGTACGCCACGACGGTCGCGGGCACCGGTGGGCAGTTCCTGGGCGCGGACGCCGTCGAGGAAGGTCTCCACAGTAATCGCCGGAGACCGTTCCACGAGATCACCGGCAAGGTCGAAGAGACTCATCACCGCGTCAAGATCCCGGTCGGCCTGGGAACCGAGGGTGCCGCCGCGCAGGGCGCGGGTCTGCAGCCTGGTGGCCAGCCCGGTGGCCTGCCACACCGCCCACAGCACGGCCTCTACGGAGCCACCGGCCGCCAGGGCGTCCCGGCCGGCACCGATGACCTCGCTGACGTGGTCGAGAAGGTTGAGTTCACGGGGTCCGAAGCGGCGCCGCCACCTCTCCGCCAGGTGCTCGTCGGCACGTCCGGTGGCCAGGAGGCCGACCGCGTCCATGGCACGCATTCCGGTACCTGCCGTCACCGGGGCGAGGGAGCGCTCCATCCGGCGGAGCATCACCGGGTCCGCTCCGCCGACCGGACTCTCGATGAGCTGCTGCAGCTCGGCGACGGTCAACGGCCGGACCAGGGCGTCAAGGGCGAGCAGAAGCGAGGAGACGAGGGGTTGTTCGGCGAGCACGACGCTCGTCGGGTCGACCTTGACCGGAACACCGTGGCTGAGCAGGGTGCGCCGCAGTGCGTGGATCTCCCCGGCGGTGCGCACGATCACGGCGATCCGGTTCCAGTCCACCCCGTCGGTGACATGGGCCCGGCGCACCGCGTCGGCGACGCTGAGCCGTTCGGCGGTGGCCGACGGGGCCCGGCGGACCACAAGGTCCGGGGCGGTGTCACCGGGGTCCGTGCCGTCTGCCGTGCCCTGCCCTGGGACTCGCACCGGGACCCGGGTCGGCGAGGGCGGCAGCAGCCGGCCCAGCCGGTTCACCGCCGTGACCGCCGCCGTGCCCAGCCGGTGGGACCGGGAGAGGACGACCCGGTGGTCGGCGTCCGCCGAGAGCCCGGTGAGGTAGTCTTCGTCGGCGCCGCGGAAATGGAAGACGCACTGGTCGGCGTCCCCGGCGACGAGGGTGCGCGCACCCGGCACGGTGAGCAGGTCGAGGAGGCGGGCGGAGGCGGGGTCGAGATTGTGTGCGTCATCGACGAGCAGCAGCCGGACGGTGCTCCGCTGCCGGTCGAGGATGCGGGACCCCTCCGGAGTGTTCTCGAGTTCATCGAGCACACGGTGGAGCAGTTCGGAGACATTGAGCGCATGGGAGCCGGAGAGCCGCACCACCCGACGGCTCTCACGCAGGAAGTCACCGGCACCGACCCACATGTCGATGCCGTGGCGGTGGCCGAGCTCGGTGAGCTGCTCCGGCCCGACACCCCGCTCCTCCGCGCGCAGCAGCAGGTCACGGAGCTGCCGGGCGAAGCCGACGAGCGGAAGGGCCGGCCGGATACGCTCAGGCCAGGAGCCGGTGGAGTCCTCGGCATTGCCGCACAGCAGCGACCGGATCAGCAGGTCGTGGTCGGCACCCGTCATCAGCCTCGGCAGCGGTTCGTCACGGATCTGGGCGACGGCACGCAACAGGGAGAAGGCCCAGGAGTGCACCGAACGGACCGGGGTGCCGGTGGCAGCGTAGTCGGGCAGGTCGGATCGGCCCGTCCCGACCGCACCGCCGGAGCACAACAGGTCGGTGAGCCGGCCACGCAGGTCCGCCGCGGCCTCCTTCGAGGGGGTGACCACCATGACGCCGGCCGGGTCCCCCCCACCACGGAGGTAGGCGACCAGGGTGTCGAGCAGCAGCGAGGTCTTACCCGTCCCCGGTCCCCCGAGCACGGCGTAGGGCCGGTCGCGCGGCACCCGGGGATCATCGGAGACGAGAGCCCCCGCCAGTCCGGTCCACCGCCGTGCCGTGGCCGGAGCCGTGACTCCGGTGTCGAGCCGGACCCGGACACTGTCTGCCGAACCGATCCGTCGACGCAGGCGGGCATCGGCGCGGGCGGTCTCCCTGGCCCCGGCGACCGTCTCCCGCTCCGCTGTGCCCGTCCCGTCAGTCC
>NZ_CACZOO010000082.1 GCF_902782855.1 uncultured Corynebacterium sp. | reverse complement strand
GCATATCGGCCACGTCTAGAACCCCATCTTCCCCAGCTGCTTCGGGTCGGACTGCCAGTTCTTCGCGACCTTCATCCGCAGGTCGAGATAGATGTTCTGACCGACCAGGTCAATGAGCGACTGGCGTGCGTTGTGGATGATCCGGCCCCACCGGCGGTTGTCTTTGCCCCGCAGGATGCGCTTCTGGCCCTCACGCTCCAGGAAGATCACGGCGTGGACCTCCAGGACGCCCTCACGCTCCTCGGAGGGGAACACCTCGTCGATCTGCACGGCCACCGAGTGC
The DNA here is from genome assembly GCF_902782855.1 of uncultured Corynebacterium sp. GTDB lineage: Bacteria > Actinomycetota > Actinomycetes > Mycobacteriales > Mycobacteriaceae > Corynebacterium. The sequence goes on along the minus strand of NZ_CACZOO010000082.1, from coordinate 1,719 downwards.
GGCAGCTCATCATGCAGGCCGGACAGCGCCGCCTCACGGATCAGCTCGGACATGCGGGTGTCCCGGTCGTCGTCGGTGACGTGGTCGTCCGGGTAGAACTTCGGCCCCTCCGGCAGCAGGCCCGTGACGACGTCGAGCAACACGTCGAGCTGCACCTGCTCCTTGGCGGAGACCGGGATGACCTCACCGCCGTCCAGCAGGTCGTGCAGCGCCATGAGCTGCGCCCCGACCTGGTCCTTGGACACCTTGTCGAGCTTGGTCACGATGCCGATCACCGGGGTCTTCGGAGCGGAGGCACGGACCGCGTCGAGTATCCACCGGTCACCGGGGCCGATCTTCTCGTCGGCGGGAATGCACAGGCCGATCACGTCGACGTCGGCGTAGGTCTCCTTGACGACCTCGTTGAGCCGCTCGCCGAGCAGGGTGCGCGGCCGGTGCAGACCCGGGGTGTCCACCACGATGATCTGGGAGTCCGGCCGGTGCACGATGCCACGGATCGGATGACGGGTCGTCTCCGGCTGATCGGCGGTGATCGCGATCTTCTCCCCGACCACGGCGTTGGTCAGGGTGGACTTGCCGGTGTTCGGCCGGCCCACGAAACTGATGAACCCGCTGCGGAAACCATCCGGCGCGCTGAAGTCGACCGGGGACGCGGCGGCGTCCCCGGGGAGGTCGGGGAAGTCCGGGAAATCAGGGGAATCAGGCATCGGGGCCTCTCTCGTTGTCGGTGTCAGTGTGGGTGTGGGTGGCGTTCTCGTCGTCGGTCTCGCTGGTGCCCTCGGGCCGTTCCGGCCCGGTGACGACCACCGACCGGACCTTCACCCGGCCCCGGCGGTCCCTGCCACCTTCGCACAGCAGGTGCAGGCCGGCGACATCGACCTCCGCGCCCGGCAGCGGAACGCGGTCGAGTTCGAAGGCGACGAGACCCGAGACGGTTTCGACGTCCCCGTACGTCTCCTCGTCGAACTCCACGCCGGTGTCCTCGTAAAGCTCGCTCAGATCGTCGAGGCTGAGCCACGGGACCACCCGGAACTCGCCCGGGGCGATCTCCTCGACATCACGCACATCGTCGTTGTCGTACTCGTCGCTGATCTCCCCGACGATCTCCTCGAGGATGTCCTCGATGCTCACCAGTCCGGAGGTGCCGCCGTACTCGTCGACGAGGACGGCAATGTGGATCTGATCGCGCTGCATGTCCTCGAGCAGGTCCGCCAGCATCCGTGAGTCCGGCACGAAGAAGGGCTCCCGCATGAGGTCACCGACCGCGATCGAGCCGCGCTCGGCCGGGGCGTCATAGGTCGCGGTAACGAGGTCCTTGAGGTACACCACGCCGACGACGTCATCGACGCTCTCCCCGACCACCGGCACCCGTGACAGCCCGGACCGGATGCACAGGCGGGTCGCCTGGTCAGCGGACTTGTGCCGCTCGATCCACACCATCTCCGGCCGCGGCACCATCACCGCACGTGCGGTGGTGGTCCCCAGGTCGAAGACGGACTGGATCATCTTCTGCTCGTCGACCTCGACGACCCCTCGCTCAGAAGCGATGTCCACGGCCTCGCGCAACTCGATCTCCGAGGCGAACGGGCCCGCTTTCAGAGCGTTCCGTCCGGCGAACAGGCCACCGAGGCGGATGAGCAGGCGGGACACCGGTGACAGGAGCTTTGCGGCGACCAACAGCACCGGTGCCGCCCTGAGTGACAGCGAGTAGGGGTTGCG
>NZ_CACZOO010000081.1 GCF_902782855.1 uncultured Corynebacterium sp. | reverse complement strand
GTCCTGTGACCAGTGCAAACATCCACGACACGGCGGAGTAGATACACGACGAGCGTGCCAGTCCAACAGAAGAGGAAAACTCCTACACAGCCATCTTCCAAGGACCACACGCTCGCCGATGTCATCATCTCTGACCGCCCTACGCCCTGTCGAACCGACGGCTCCCCTGTCTCCGCCGCCACTGCCCGACCTGCTTGTTGGGATCCCCGACCACCGCAAAGCCCGCGGCCAACGCAACCAGTTGCCCACTCTGCTACCCGTCGGCTTGGCGGCGGTACCGACCGGGGCGAAATCCTTCACCGCGACCGCCGAGTGGCTCAACGAGCCTGCCACCACCTCCATCGCAGATCTCGGCGTTGATCCGTGGCGACGACCATCGGAGGCGACACTGCACCGAACGTTGCGCCCCTTTACTTAGGGCGAACGAAATACTAACCCCAACACCCAAGGCGGGATGGTGAAATGTCGGACTACCAACTGACAATGAACACGCAGAAGAAGGCCCTTGACCTAGTGAAGTCCAAGGGTGCTGAAAATGCCATAAAGTCCGTACTCCGAAACTATATCGAGCATTTCGGGGACGCCCATCATGTTATTGCCATTATAGATTCCGTCTCAATATCCGAGTCCGGCAATCTCACCTCAGGAGAGTACATGGGCACCATCATGGACCTCGAGGAAAAACTTGAATACCCATATGATAGCTGGGATGACTATCTCTCGGATATGTCCGCTAGTGTCGCTCTGCAGCAAATTCACTTCATGAGTCATCACTCCAATTCTTCAGACATGATATTGACTCTTTGTGAGGGGTTGGTGAGTAGATACTTCACCGAAGAAGACGTGGATAGAGCACTACAAAATTACCCCAAGTAAACCATAGTTTACGTTTCCGATATGATTTCATGGTCCCCGGTGCCCGGCGCTCACCGTTGCCGACCGGCCCGGTCGTGGGGCAGGGCTCGCCCATGTTAACCGGGTAACGGTCCCCCGTAAGCTCACGTTTTCCCTCTATTGGCATCTTATCCAGCAGTCCGGCATCTGCTACTGTCGTCCAGCCCCGTCGAGCTGACAGGAACAGATGCCGCTGGGCAGGGCGCAATGCCGCTGAGCCGCATAACACCACCACGCCACCGTCGCACGGCCCAGCCGAGCACCTACCCCGCCACGCACTGTCGCGTGTCCACCGCGTCCACGTAATCCGCGTCATAGCCCCCCGGCTCACCGACGTGGTCCAGGACCTCCGCCTTCGACAGGGCGTAGCCGGTCTCCGAATCCCCTACGGCGGCACCGAAGACCAGGCCGATCACCTCACCGGCGGCGTTGATCACCGGGCCACCGGAATTACCCTGCACCACTGTGCCGCGCAGCGTGTACGCCTCCCGGTCCACCCGGGTATCCGCGTAGATGTCCGGCCCGGACACGGTGAACAGGTCCCGCACCCGCGCCGGCGTCGCCTCGAACGGGCCACCCAGCGGATAACCCATCACCACGGCGTCATCATTCGGCGCGGCGACCTCCTCAGCCCAGTTCAGCGGAGCCAGACCGGTGTCCGCGGTGACGCGCAGCAGCGCCACGTCCTCCTGCGGGTTGTAGTAGACCACCTGGGCGTCGAACTCACCGTTGACGGTATCGATGCCCACCAGGTCGGTCCCGGCGACCACGTGCGCGTTCGTCATCACCGTGTCCTCGTTCACCAGGAACCCGGAGCCCTGCAGGATCTTCCCGCACTGCTCCGCCTGGCCGACCACGCGCACCACCGACGGCTTCGTCGCCGCCACCTCAGGGGACGCCGCCAGCCCCACATCCGGCTCCCCCACCTCAACGACGGGCACGTCGTCGAAGGGGTCCGTCACCGCCGGGAAGCCCGAATCGGTGAACAACGTCGACGTCCGGTTCGGCAGCGCCTGCAGCCACTCCGGCGCCACGTCACTGACCCCGCGCAGGATCTTCGACCCACGCACCGAGGCCCCCAGCTCACCGGAGTTGTTGCCCGTCACCGGCACAACCACCATCCAGATCACCAGCAGCGTCGTCACGACCTGCACCACCGCACCGACCGCGGAATCCGCCCGCAGCAACGACCGCGTCCGGATGCCGTCGCGCAGCCGCAGGCCCACCCATGAGCCCAGGGAATACCCCAGCACCACTCCCCCGGCGACCACCAGGATCGCCACGAAGAAGCGGGCGGAATCCCCGTCCACCAGGTCCAGGGCGTGCGGCAGCAGCTCCAGTGCAGCCCAGCCGCCGCCGAGCACGCCCACCAGCGACAGCACCGCGGAGAACCCGCCCTGCCGCCAGCCGGTGAACAGTGCGCCGACGGCGGCCAGGGCGATGATGCAGTCGACGATCGTCGAGCCGGTCACCGAAGGTCCTCCGGGGTCAGGTTCTCACCGTTGCGGGACTTCGCGATCGCGTCGAACAGGTCCAGCACCGGGGCAGTCTCCGTCCACGGCCGTTCCCAGCCGCCCAGCTTCAGCAGCCCGTCCACCACCGCGCCGGTGAAACCCCACAGCAGGTAGCCGTCGACGTCGAACGCCGGCGACCGCCACACGTCCACCCCGGGCAGGCCCAGGTGCATCCGACGTGCCGGGTCGACCAGCTCCGCGACCGGCACACTGCGCACCCAGTCGCTCTCCGCGGTCATCGGCGCGACCGGCACCGGCTCCCGCCAGTACCCCAGCACCGGGATGACGGCGTGGTTCGTCCGGTCGATGTACAGCGGATCCATCACCGCCACGGGGTCCACACCCGCCGCGTCCAGCCCGGTCTCCTCGGTCGCCTCCCGCAGCGCGGTGGCGACCGGGTCGGCGTCCGTCGGCTCCCGGTGCCCGCCGGGGAAGGCGAGCTGCCCGGAGTGGCTGCGCAGCGTCGGCGTGCGGTGGGTGAGCATCACCGTCGGGTCCTGCCCCTGCTCCTCACCGAGCAGCACCAGCACCGCGGACGGACGCGGCGGCGTCCCGTCCGGCCCGAGCTCCGGGACCGCACGGTTCATCCCGTGGATCCGGACATCCGTCTCCGGACGCCGCACCCGGTCAACCAGGGGTTCGATCCAGTCCGGCAGTGATGTGGGCAGCTCAGGCTGACGCCGCCCCTCGGCGAGCCAGTCGTCGAGGGTCACGCCGGAGCCGTGGTGGAGCGCGTCTGGTGTGGAAGTCATGGGGAGGCCAGTCTAACGGGTCATACCGCTGCGGCCATAAGTTCCTCGAGCTGCTCCACCGACGTGATCTCACCCGGGTGGAAGGACGCCCGGCTCCCGTCCGCCCGGTAGATCACCGACACGGGGATCACCGCGGGCAGCTCTGCGGCCGCCGCGAACGCCCCGTCGCTGTCCTGGAAGGCCGGCAGCCGGGCGTCCAGGTCCTTGAGCAGGTCCGCGCCGGCCTGCCCCTGACCGTTGGCGTGGACCCCGACGATGTTCCACTCCGGGTGCCTCTCGGCCGCCTCGGTGAGCACCGGCAGTTCCGCCCGGCAGGGCTGGCACCACCAGGCCCACACATTCACCAGCGTGGGCTTACCCGCCAGGGCCCGGGCCATCGAGGCCTCCGCCTCACCACCGCCGTCGGTGAGGCACGGCAGCACGACATCCGAGAGCTCCGAATCCCGCGGCTCCGACCCGTCGCCGGTCGGGCAGGCGATGCGCTGGGCGTCCGCGATGTCGTAGCGGGTGCCGCCGGCGTCCACCGGGCCCGCCGGGATGTCCGCCGACGCGGTTCCGGTGGCACCGGTGGTCGCTGCGGAGGTCGCGGAAGTGGACGTCCCGGCGTCCTCCCCGGCCAGGGAGATGACCACCGGCACAGCGGCGACCCCCAGTCCCACGACCACGGCACCGGCGAGCAGCGCGATGCGCGCCCGGTCACTCATGCCGTCACCAGCTTCCCCGCGTCCGCCACGTCCATCGGCCCCTCGAGCCCCGCCGACGGGCACCGCCGGGCGAGGACGCACACCCCGCACGCCGCCTTGCGCGAGTGGCACACCCGCCGGCCGTGGAATATGAGCCGGTGCGAGAACATCGTCCACTCCTTCTTCTCCACCATCGCGGTAATCTCCCGCTCCACGACCACCGGGTCGGTCTCCGCAGTCAGCCCGAGCCGCCGGACGAGACGCCCCACGTGGGTGTCCACCGGGAACCCGGGCACACCGAAGGCGTTGCCCAGCACCACATTCGCGGTCTTGCGCCCCACCCCGGGCAGTTTCACCAGTTCATCCAGCGTGTCTGGAACCTCGCCGTCGTGGTCCTCGACCAGCGCCGCCCCCATCCTCATGAGGTTGGACGCCTTGTTACGGAAGAACCCGGTCGGCCGGATCAGCTCCTCCAGCCGCGCGCGGTCGGCGGCGGCGTAGGACGCTGCGTCCGGGAACTCGGCGAACAACGCGGGGGTGACCTGGTTGACGCGCTTGTCCGTGCACTGGGCCGACAGCACCGTGGCCACCAGCAGTTCCAGGGGGGTCGTGTAGTCCAACTCGCAGTGCGCATCCGGGTACTCCACGGCCAGCGTACGGTTGACCCACCGGGTGCGGCGGGTACGCGCCAGAGGCGTTTCAGACTTCGGGACAGGCATGACGCACCAGTCTAGCCGCCCGAGTTTCACCCCTGCTCTCCCGGTGACCGTGCACACGCTGTATTCTGTGCGGTAAACCATGATGCCAGGTGTATTGTGACGAACCTGTCACAGCCGGCACCGACGGCAATGCAGCTTCTACAGGAGTCTAACAAGCAATGGGCGAAGTACACGAGATCCTATCCCGTGCAGGCATCTTCCAGGGTGTCGAGTCAGCGGCGGTCAACACGCTGATCGAACAGATGGATTCGACGACCTTCCCCCGAGGCACCACCATCTTCGACGAGGGAGAGCCGGGTGACCGGCTGTTCATCATCATCTCCGGCAAGGTGAAGCTCGCCAGGCACGCCCCTGACGGCCGGGAGAACCTGCTGACGATCATGGGACCGTCCGACATGTTCGGCGAGCTGTCCATCTTCGACCCGGGCCCACGGACCTCGGCGGCGGTGTGCGTCACCGCGGTGACCGCCGCGACGATGGACTCCCAGATGCTGCATGACTGGATCCGCGCCCACCCGGAGATCTCCGAACAGCTGCTGCGGGTGCTGGCCCGCCGTCTGCGCCGCACGAACAACGCCCTGGCCGACCTCATCTTCACCGATGTGCCCGGCCGTGTGGCGAAGGCGCTGCTGCAGCTGGCGAACCGCTTCGGTGTGCAGGAGGGGGGCGCGCTACGCGTGCACCACGACCTCACTCAGGAGGAGATCGCCCAGCTCGTCGGTGCGTCGCGGGAGACCGTGAACAAGGCGCTGGCCGAGTTCGCCCACCGTGGCTGGATCCGTCTGGAGGGCAAGTCGGTGCTCATCTCGGACACCGAACGTCTGGCCAAGCGCGCCCGGTAGCTTTTCCCCAGCTTTCCCCACAGGGCCGGCCCGTTCCCCGGGTCGGCCCTTTTCGTGTGCCCTGCCTTCTGCGCGCCGGCATGCCCCTCTCCCGGCATCCCCTGACATCCCCGTCCTGCAGGGTGGCATTCCGTCCTGCAGGGTGGCATTCCGTCCTGCAGGGTGGCATTCCGTCCTGCAGGGTGGCATTCCGTCCTGTCGCCTCGACCGGGCCGGGCGACAGAACGGGATGCCGCTGTGCCGGAGGGGATGCCACCCAGCTCGCGTCCGCCCGTGCGCGGAGCCTACCCTGGATGACACTGGCCTGCGGACGACGGCCGGCTCGCGTCCGCCCGTGCGCGGAGCCTACGCAAGGTGGGGAGGAGTCCACACGACATCGGCATCCCCGGTGTCACCCGTGACCACCCTTCTCTTGCCATCGTCGACTTAAGTAGGCAGACTGGGCTACCTAGAATCAGGATTCACCCCGGGAGACCAGCTTGAACACCACCGCCACCCCACGACGCCGCCCGGCCAGGGCACGCATCCTCGCCGCCGCCGAGGAACTCTTCTACTCCCACGGCACGGCCGCGACCGGCATCGACACCGTCACCGAGCATGCGAAGGTCGCCCGCAGGAGCCTCTACAACAACTTCGCCTCGAAGGACGAGCTCATCACCGCCTGGCTCGAGCAGCGTCACGCCGACTGGCTCGCCTTCTACACCGCCCGGCGCGACGCGGCCACAGACACCACCACCGGCACAGACACCACCGGCACGACAGTCACAACAACCACCTCAACCACCCATCCCGCCCTCGCGGTGTTCGATGCCTACCTCGACCATGCCGCATCCTCCGGGGAGGGTTTCCGCGGCTGTGGCCTGCTCAACACCGCTGCCGAGTACCCCGTGAACTCTCCTGTCCGCACCATCGTCCGCCGTCACAAGGAAGAGGTTGAGCAGCTGCTCACCGCCGACGCCCCCGAAGACGCCGAACTCCTGTCCTATCTGCTCGAGGGGGCGGTGACCCGGTCGGGGCTCGAAGGAACCCTGACACGGCTGCACCGTGCACGCGACATGGCGTCCGCCGTCCTCGCGGCTCGCCAGGCGGACACACGCCAGGCCGGCAAGTGAACGCCCGGTCCACCCCCTCCACCCTCCCGGCCCTGCTGGCGGTGATGACTACCGCCGTGTTGTGGGGCACGACCGGCACCGCCGCCACCTTCTCCGACGGAGTCGGTCCCTTGGCGACCGGTGCCGCGGCCCTGGGCGTCGGCGGCATCCTTCAGGCGCTCATCGCGCTGCCCGACCTGCGCCGTCACCGGAGGACACTGCTGGAGCGGCGGGGCCTGGTGGCGGTGGGCGCGCTGGCGGTCGTCGTCTACCCCCTGACCTTCTACAGCTCGATGCACCTTGCCGGTGTCGCCGTCGGAACGGTCGTGTCCCTGGCGTCCGCCCCGTTGTTCGCCGGGGTCCTGGAGTGGACGACGACGCGGCGTCCTCCTTCGCGGCGGTGGTTCCTCGCGCTGGTACCGGGTGCGATCGGCGCGGTGCTGCTGTGCACCTCGCACGGTGGCGGGTCCGGGACGGTGGACGCCGACGGAGTGGTTCCCGGTGTCCTGCTAGGGCTGCTGGCCGGGGCATCGTACGCGGTGTATTCCTGGGCGTCGTTCCAGCTGATGGTCTCCACGTCCGCATGCCCCGTCAGCCGCGGTGCCGCCATGGGGTCCGTCTTCGGCCTCGGTGGTCTGATGCTCCTGCCTGTGCTGGCGGTGACCGGGGCGCCGATCCTCGATTCGTGGCAGAACGTCAGTGTCGCCACGTATATGGCGATCGTGCCGATGTTCCTCGGCTATGTCCTCTTCGGGTACGGCCTGACAAGACTGAGCCCGTCCATGGCGACGACGGTGACGCTTCTGGAGCCGGCGGTCGCCGCCCTCTTGGCGGTGGTCGTCATCGGTGAGCAACTCAGTGGCTCCGGCTGGGCGGGGATGGCGTGTGTCGGCCTGGCTCTGGTAGTGCTGGTCGCGCCGCAGCCGAGAGGAAGGGTCCGGCCGAGAAATCGGGGCGTAGCTCAGCCCAGCCCCTCGTCGAGACGGCGCAGCACCGCGGCCAGTTGAGTGTTCTCCGCCGCGTCCGGCAGGAGGCCGGCGAGAGCCCCTGTCCAGCTGTCGCGCACCCGGGCGAGATTTTCGGCGGCGAACGCGGTGGGCAGGATGCGCACCATACGGCCGTCGGCTGCGTCGCGGGTGCGCTCGACGAGTCCCTTGGTCTCGAGGGAGCGCAGTGTGGCGCTCATGTTGCTGCTCTTGAGGTTCAGTGCTGTACGTAACTCGGTGGGGGTGATGCCGGGCATGTCGTCGATACGGGTCATGACCATGCTCTCGAGATGGGTGAGCTCGATCCCCTCACCCGGGCCGGTCAGCTGGATCTTGCGCGCGACCCGCAGCAGCAGGTCGGCGATGTCCCCCGGTGTGTCCCCGGTTCCGGCGTGAGTCATGGAGAGGATCTTACGCACCACCATCTTACTATGCTAGCGTAGCGATGTTTTCATAGGAAGGACACCGTCAGAACCATGCCAGCTCCCCGTACACCCGCCGGCGCACCGCACACGACCGTGCAGCGGACAACAGAACGACAGGAGACAAAGTCCCTCTCCCCCGCCCTCCTCCTCACCCTCGGACTCCTCTCCGCGGTCGCACCCTTCGCCACCGACCTCTATCTGCCGGCCATGCCGCAGATCGTCGACGACCTGTCGACCACCACCTCCGGCGCCCAGTTCTCGCTGACCGCCTTCCTCATCGGTGCCGCCGTGGGCCAGCTGCTCTTCGGACCGCTCTCCGACCGCATCGGACGCCGCCGCCCGCTCCTCATCGGCACCGCCCTCTACCTCCTCGCCTCCGTCGCCGCGGCACTCTCACCCTCGGTCACGCTGCTCGTGGTCTTCCGCCTGGTCCAGGGTGTCTCCGGCGCCGCCGGCATGGTCATCGGACGTGCCGTGGTCACCGACCGGTACCGCGGCACCCAGGCCGCCCAGGCGATGAGCCTGATGATGGTCGTCGGCGGTGTCGCCCCGGTCATCGCCCCGTTCGTCGGTTCCACCCTCGCCGACCCGATCGGCTGGCGCGGCCTGCTGTGGATCGTCGCCGGCCTGGGGCTGGTCGCCCTGGTCTGCATCCTCGCGGTCATCCCCGAGACGCACCCGCACTTCACCGGGAAGGACGCCGCGCAGGACGCCGCCTCCGCTGAGCCCGCTCACACCACAGAAGGCGCTCACACCACTCGAGTCACTCAAACGACCGGTTCCGGCCTGACATCCCGGGCCTTCCTCGCACCGGTGCTCGCCTTCGCGTTCGGATTCGCGACGATGATGGCCTACATCTCCGCGTCCCCGTTCCTGTACCAGAAGTACATGGGCATGGGAACCGTCCAGTACGGTCTTGCGTTCGCCGCGAACGCCCTGGTCCTCATGGTCGTCAGCATCGTCTCGGCGAAGCTCGCCCTGCGGTACCGGGTCCGCACCCTCACCCGGGTCGGCCTGGGCGTCAACCTCCTCGGCAGCCTGCTCTTCGGCCTGCTCGTCGTCGTCGACGCCCCCGCCCCCAGCCTCATGGTCCCGCTGCTGCTCGTCGTCGGATCCCTGGGCCTGGTCCTCGGCAATGCCACCTCACTGGCTCTCAGCGCGGTCCCCGGCGCCTCCGGTGCCGGCTCCGCGATCCTCGGATTCCTGCAGTTCGGCCTCGCCGGTGTGGTCGCACCCCTGGTCGGTGTCAACGGCGAACTCGACCCCGCGCCCCTCGCGGTCGTCATGCTCGTCGCGTCCGTGATCGCCTCGGTGGCGGTCACCGTCTCCCCCGCGAAGGCCTACCGGCTGTAACCCCCGGGGCGCCCCCTAGTTCGTCGGCAGGCCCAGGTAGCGCAGGGTCACCCGGGTGGACTGCTTCGCCGCCGAGCGCAGCACCGGGTCGACGTCAGTGTAGATCTCGTCGACGATCTGCCCGACCGTGGCGTCCTCTCCGAGCGTGGCGACGGCGTCCTTGACCTGGTTGATGCGCTGCTCCCGACGATCGAGGTACTTCTCGACGACCTCGGCGGCGTCCTCCCGGTCCGGGCCGTGACCCGGCAGCAGGCGGACACCGTGACTGCGCTTGTCCAGCAGACGCAGCGAATCAAGGTAGTCCCCCAGGTCACCGCTCGTCTCCGAGATCATCGTGGTGTGCCTGCCTGCCAGTGTGTCGCCGCTGATGATGCCCTCGACATCATCATCGGTGCCGGCCGCGCCACCGTTCCCGTGGACGAAGAAGCAGAGCGAGTCTCCGGTGTGCCCCGGCGTGGCGACGACCTCGATGGTCGGGGTGAGACCGTCAATGCGGATCAGCTCACCGTCGGTGAGCACCTCCCCACCGGTGCACCACCGCTTGTCGGCGGCACGGACCGGGGCGCCGGTGAGCTGGCGGAACCGGGGGGCCCCGTCGGCGTGGTCACCGTGATGGTGGGTGAGCAGGATCAGGGCGATCTTCGCACCCCCGGCCTCGGCCTGCGCCTGAAGCACATTGAGGTGCCCCTCATCCTGGGGGCCCGGATCGACCACGACGGCGGCACGGTCCCCCGGTGCCCGGATGATCCAGGAGTTCGTTCCTTCGAGAGCGGAATAGCTGGGGTTGTCACACAGCACCACACCGGTCGAGGGGGTGACGGGACGCAACTGGCTGTAAGCGGGATGCTCCATGCCTCTGATCCTACGTCCTCACCGGCCGTAGGCGCCGGGACCGCGGGGGTAGGGCCGGGGTATCCGGCCGGCTCACGTCAGGTCCGGCCGGCTCGCGTCAGGTCCGGCCGGCTCGCGTCAGGTCCGGCCGGCTCACGTCAGGGCCTGTCGGAAACCCGGACGATGAGCTCGACCTCCACCGGACTACCCAGCGGCAGTTCGGCGACACCGACGGCACTGCGGGCGTGGGCTCCGGCGTCCCCGAAGATCTCACCGAGCAGTTCCGACGCCCCGTTGATGACGCCCGGCTGGCCGCCGAACCCCGGCGCGGACGCCACGAAGCCGACGACCTTGACGACCTGGATGACCGTGTCGATGCCGACGAGGGCGTCGATCGCGGCCAGGGCGTTGAGGGTGGCGGTGCGGGCGTGAGCCTTCGCGTCCTCCGGCGAGACGGGGGCACCGTCTCCTACAGACCCCGTGGCCGGCAGCACACCGTCGGCGAAGGGCAGCTGTCCGGAGGTGAAGACCAGCTCGCCGCTGCGCAGCGCGGGCACGTAGGCGGCGACCGGGGCGGCGACCGGTGGCAGGGTGATACCGAGTTCCGCGAGACGCCCGGAGACTGTGGCGGGCATGTCTACTTCTCCCGCTTCAGGTAGGCGATGTGCTGTTCCCCGGTCGGACCGGGCAGGACGGTGACGAGTTCCCAGCCGTCCTCACCCCAGGTGTCGAGGATCTGCTTGGTCGCGTGGGTGAGCAGTGGAACGGTGGCGTACTCCCATGTAGTCATGGGCGCAAGAATACTGCACCGGCCACCGCACCGGAGCCTGCCACCGCGTCCGGCACGGAGTCCGCTACTCCGCGGAGGAGGAGAGCTGACCCGCGAAGAAGTCGGCCCAGCTGGTCACCTCGGGGTGCTTGCGGAGCAGGGCGCGGCGCTGGCGCTCGGTCATGCCACCCCAGACACCGAATTCGACGTTGTTGTCGAGGGCGTCCGCCCGGCACTGCAGGACGACCGGGCAGTGACGGCAGATGGCGACAGCCTTGCGCTGGGCGGCCCCGCGGACGAACAGCTCCTCGGGGTCGACGTTGCGGCAGTGCGCCTGGGTGACCCATTCACCGCGGTTGGTGAAGGACTCACGGGTCGTGACCTGACCGGCCGTCCGGCGGACGACCTTGTCGGTGCCATCTGCACGCTCAACGGGACGGAGTGAAGTGGTCATCGGAGAGTCCTCCAGTGATTCGGGGCTCCCGCCGCGGAAAACCTCCTGCGACGGGTCGATCGGAAAGCATGTGTAAGTGTATTCACACAGATTTAGAAGTGTCTAATGGCTCATCCCACTATCGAATGTGGGACAGGTCACGCACTGTGCGACAGTCGGCGCTCCGTGGCGCCTGTGACCACCACCACACGAATAGGGCGATCCGTCAACCCCCCGTCACCCGATTCCGCGTCCCCGCAGGTCACCCACCACCCACCCGGGGTGGTCCGCCGCACGGCCCCGCACCACGACCCTTTACCGCACCCCGTGGTGGCACCGCTCCACTTCCGCCGCATCACCCGCACTGCGAGCACCCCCGTTGTCACCCCCGTCACCAGTTAGCGTTCTCTGCGACGCAGCGTCCGGACCCGACGGAAGCCGGGCGGAAGCCGGGCGGAAGCCGGGGGAAACGCGTGCCACCCGATAGTGTGGCCCCATGACAGGAACGGCCGAGAACCCCCCGCTGCCCCGCCTGCTGACGGCGGTGCTGCTCATCGCCGTGCTCACCGCCGTGGCCGCGCTCCCCGTCGTCGGTGCCGCCACCCTGGTCACCCGCGAAGCCAGCGACACCGTCAACGAGGACTTCCGGGACATCGACGCCAATGCGTCCCTCCCCCTGGTCTCCACCGTCACCGACCGCGACGGCAACGTCCTCGCGCGCCTCTACGACCAGCGCCGCTACCAGGTCGGGTCCGACAGGATCTCGCAGAATCTCAAGGACGCCGTCGTCGCCGTCGAGGACCGGCGCTTCTACGACCATGACGGCGTCGACGTCCGGGGAACACTGCGCGCCCTGGCCGCCAACCTCACCAGCGGCGGGGTGGAGCAGGGCGCGTCCACCCTCGACCAGCAGTACATCAAGAACTACCTGCTGCTCGTCGACGCCGACAATGACGCGGAACGGGACGCCGCCACCGAAACCTCCGCCGGACGCAAGCTCCGCGAGATGAAGCTCGCCATCGAGCTCGACAAGAACTACAGCAAGGACGAGATCCTCACCCGCTACCTCAATCTCGTTCCCTTCGGCCACGGCGCCTACGGCATCGAGGCCGCTGCACGCACCTACTTCGGCACCACCGCCGCAGACCTCACCGTCGCCCAGTCCGCGCTGCTCGCCGGGATGGTGCAGTCCACCACCAATCTCGACCCCTACGCCTACCCGGACGCCGCCCTCTCCCGACGGAACACCGTTCTCGACGCCATGGTCGCCACCGGCGCGATCAGCCCCGCCGACCGGGACACCGCCGCCGCCGAACCGCTCGGCGTCACCGGGGAGCCCACCACCGAACCCTCGGGCTGTATCAGCGCCGGGGACTCCGGCTTCTTCTGCGACTACGTCCTCGACTACCTCGCCGACCACGGCCTTCCCGTGGACAAGCTCAACCGGGGCGGGTACACGGTGAAGACCACTCTCGACCCCGCCACCCAGGAGGCCGCCGTCGCCGCCGTGCGCGACCAGGCCGCCGCCGACGTCGACGGTGTCTCCGTCACCGCCGACTACATCGCCCCCACCGCGGACGCCCACGAGGTCGCCGCCATGGCGTCCTCCCGGATCTACGGACTGGACGCGGACGCCCACCAGACGGTCCTGCCGGTGACCCACTCCATGGTCGGCAACGGGGCGGGCTCGGTGTTCAAGCTCTTCGCCGCCGCCCGGGCACTCGACGAGGGACTGCTCGGTCTCGACGACACGGTGGACGTCCCCGCCCGGATCGAGGTCGGGGGGATGGGCGACGGCGGCGCCGAGGGGTGCCCGCCCGGAAGGTACTGTGTCGAGAACTCGGGGACCTACAAACCCTCCATGACCCTGCGTGAGGCCCTCGCGACCAGCCCGAACACCCCGTTCATCGACATCGCGCAGAAGGTCGGTGTCACGTCGATGGTCGATCTCGCGGTGAAGCTGGGCCTGCGGTCCTACGCCGAGCCCGGCAGCTTCGACGGGGAGACCTCCGTGCAGGACGCCGTCGCCGGGTCCAACATGGGATCGTTCGTCCTCGGCCCCCTGGCCGTCGACCCGCTGGAGCTGGCGAACGTCTCCGCCAGCCTCGCGGACAACGGCCGCTGGTGTGAGCCGCTGCCGGTGCTCGCGGTGACCGACCGGGACGGGCGGGATGTCACCCCGGACACCGCGGACTGCGAGCAGGCGCTCGACAGGAAGGTGGCGAACGCCCTGGCCAACGGCATGAGCGGGGATGCCGGCACCGGCACCGCCGCCGACGCGGCCAGGAGTTCCGGGTGGTCCGGTCCGGTCTCGGCGAAGACCGGGACCACCGAGTCGAACCTGTCCGCCGCCTTCCTCGGATTCATCCCCGGCCTCGCCGGCGCGACGTACGCCTTCAACGACGGTGGCACCGTGGCCGAGCTGTGCACCTCCCCGCTGCGCCAGTGCGGGGCCGGAAACCTCTTCGGCGGCAATGAGCCCGCCCGGGCGTTCTTCCAGACCCTCACCGCCTCCGCGGGACGCTACGGAGGCGGACATCTGCCCGAGCTCGACCCGTCCCACCTGCACGCGCACCGGAGCGGTTCAGGCGACCGGAGCGGTGACCGGGGCCGCTGACGCCCCGTTAGACTGACCGGGTGAGCACTCCTTCCCCGCGCCCCCTGCGTTCCCTGCCTCCTCTGCGTTCCCTGCCTCCTCTGCGTTCCCTGCCTCCTCTGCGTCGCCTGCGCACCTCCGGCCGTTCCCCGGTGCGACCGGCCCCACGGCGGAGACTGCGTCCCGTCCTCCGCGCCACCGCCACCGCCGGCGGGGTTGTCGCCGCCACCGGCGCACTGACGGCCGCCGGCGGGTTCCTCGGGACCCGGGACTTCATTCTGCACGAGGTGACCGCACCGGTCCTGGCGCCGGGCACCTTCGACCGGCTGCGTCGGTTCCACGGCGACACCTGGCCGGCGTCGCGGACCGACTTCACCATCCTGCACGTCTCTGACCTGCACATGCTGGACCACCAGAAGCTCAAGCAGCGGTGGGTGACCTCCCTGGACCAGCTGGATCCGGACCTGGTCGTGAACACCGGCGACAATCTCGGTGAGCAGCGGGCGGTGCCGGGTGTCCTGCGGGCGCTGGGACCGTTGCTGCGACGGCCCGGCGTGTTCGTGTTCGGCAGCAACGACTACTACGCACCGCACCCGGTGAACCCGTTCAACTACCTGTTCGGGAAGAGGAACCGACCGAGCGAGGTCGAGCTGCCGTGGCGGGGAATGCGCGCGGCGTTCCTCGAGCACGGTTGGCAGGACGCCACCCACCGCCGCATCGACTTCGCCGTCGACGGGCTACGGCTCGCGGTGGGCGGGGTCGATGACCCGCACCTGGACCGTGACGACTACGGCGCGCTCGGTGGCGGCCCGAACCCGGACGCTGACCTGGCCGTCGGCCTGGCACACGCACCGGAGCCGCGGGTGCTCGACGACTTCGCCGCCGACGGGTACCAGCTGGCGATGTCCGGGCACACCCACGGTGGGCAGTTGTGTCTGCCTGGCGGCCGGGCGATCGTCACGAACTGCGGGATCGACCGGTCGCGGGTGTCGGGACTGTCCCGGTGGTCCGAGCGGATGCGGCTGCATGTCTCCAACGGGCTGGGGACCTCGAAGTATGTGCCGTTCCGGGTGTTCTGCCGTCCGTCAGCGACGTTGGTGCACGTGGTGGAGCGCCCGTCCACATGATCTGACCTGGCGCTTTGCGTGTTCATGGCCGGGTCGCCTATAGTTTGTCCTCGTTGCGACACGGACCCCACGAATGTGGTGACCGTGCCGTTCCAGACCGGGGTATGGCGCAGCTTGGCAGCGCGCTTCGTTCGGGACGAAGAGGTCGTGGGTTCAAATCCCGCTACCCCGACAGCCAGAGAAACACCCTCTGTCCTGCACCGCAGGCCGGAGGGTGTTTTTCGTTGTGCGGAGTCAGAGTCGGGTTAATGGTCACACTGTGACGTCACCTGCTGCAGCGTCCTTGTGACTACTCCCCGGGTGCACTGTTCCCCGCTGCCAGGGTCACGTCACCCAGCTCCACCTGCCCCAGGACCAGCACCGT
>NZ_CACZOO010000080.1 GCF_902782855.1 uncultured Corynebacterium sp. | reverse complement strand
GCTCATGGACATGGTCGACGAGTGCCTGGAGCTGGGGGTGGGCTGGCTGTCGGCCTACGCCTTCTCCACGGAGAACTGGCGGCGCAGTGCCGAGGAGGTGCGTTTCCTCATGGGGTTCAACCGCGACGTGCTGCGTCGGCGGCGTGACGAGCTGGACGCCAAGGGCGTGCGCGTGCGGTGGGCCGGCCGACGCCCCCGGCTGTGGCGGTCGGTGATCTCCGAACTGGAGAAGGCGGAGGAGCAGACGAAGGACAACACCCGTCTCACGCTGGTCATGTGCGTGAACTACGGCGGACGTGCCGAGCTCACCGACGCGGCCAAGGCCCTGGCCACCGACGTCGCCGCCGGGCGGCTCAAGCCCCGTGAGGTGACGGAGCAGCGGTTCGCGTCCTACCTCGATGAGCCGGAGATGCCGGACGTGGACCTGTTCCTCCGTCCCTCCGGTGAGGAGCGGATCTCGAACTTCCTGCTGTGGCAGTCGGCCTACGCCGAGATGGTGTACCAGGACGTGCTCTTCCCCGACTACACCCGGGCGGACCTGCGGGACGCCGTGTACGAGTACGCGCGGCGTGACCGGCGCTTCGGAGGTGTGAAATGACGGAATCCGGACCGGGACCCACGAAACAGGACCTGAGGCGGTGGCGCCGCTACCTCGCCGATGAGCGGGCGGAGGGTGCGGTCTACCGTGAACTCGCCAGGAAGAAGTCCGGTGAGGAGCGCGAGATCCTGCTCGGGATCGCCGAAGCGGAATCGCGCCACGAGCAGTACTGGCGGGACCGGCTGGGCGACGAGGTCGGACTGCCGCAGCGGGCCAGTCTCCGTACCCGTATGACGGCGTGGATGGCCCGCCGGTTCGGGTCGGTGTTCGTCCTGGCACTCATGCAGTCCGCCGAGGACCGCAACGCCTACCTCACCGAGTCCGAGCGCAGCGATGAGCTGGCGCAGATGGCCGCCGACGAGAAGATCCACGCCGAGATCGTCCGTGGCCTGGCCACCCGCGGCAGGGCGCGGATGTCCGGCGACTTCCGGGCCGCGATCTTCGGCGCGAACGACGGGCTGGTCTCCAACTTCGCGCTGGTGCTGGGCATGTACGGCGCCGGCGCCGGACAGACGACCATGCTCGCCGCCGGTGTCGCGGGCCTGCTCTCCGGGGCGTTGTCGATGGCCGCCGGCGAGTACGTGTCGGTGACCTCCCAGAAGGAGCTGCTGGACGCCTCCATCCCGGATCCCGGGACGAAGGAGGCGCTTCCGAAACTTGACGTGGAGCGCAACGAACTGGAGCTGGTCTACCGCGCCCGGGGCATGGAACCGGAGGAGGCGAGGGAGAAGGCGCACCTCGTTTTCGAGCGGATGAGCGATGTCAATGACAGCCTCGCAGTGGAGGGCGACAGCGGGCCCGACTCCGAGGACGCACACACCGAGATCGAACAGGGAGGGTCGGGACTGTCCGCCGCACTGTCGAGCTTCCTGTGTTTCGCCGCAGGGTCGGTGATTCCGGTACTGCCGATGATCCTCGGCGTCACGGGGCTCGCTTCCATGGTCGCGGCCGCGGTTCTGGTGGGCATCGCCCTACTGTGCACCGGCGCGCTGGTGGGGCTGCTGTCCGGGAAACCGCCCGTGCTGCGTGCCCTCCGTCAGTTGGCGATCGGACTGGGGGCGGCGGCCGTGACCTTCGGGCTGGGCAGCGTGTTCGACGTGGCTACGGGGTAGGCGGGGAGGCGCACTCGGGGCACAGTCCGAAGATGTCGGCGGTGTGCCCGGTGACCGTGAACCCGTGTTCGGCTGCGACGGCGGCGGCCCAGGCCTCGACCGGTCCACCGTCGATCTCGACGGTCTTCCGGCATGAGGTGCACACCAGGTGATGATGATGGTGGTGGGTGCTGCAGGACCGGTAGAGCATCTCGCCGGAATCATCCTGGAGGGTGTCGACCAGGTCTGCGGCGGTGAGCTGCTGCAGAGTGCGGTACACCGTGGTCAGCCCCACCTTCCGTCCGTCGGCGGTGAGGGTGGAGTGGATGTCCTGGGCGCTGGTGAAGGAGGTCAGTCCGGCGAGTGCCTCGACCACTGCGGTGCGCTGCTTCGTGGTGCGTTGACCGATGCGTGGCCGGTTGTCTGACGTGTCTCGTGCGGTGTCCATGATGACCCCACACTATCCTCCGCCACGCTGATTTGACAGACGTCGGGAGTGACCGTAGATTGGTGACAGTTCCCCGGACGAGGGCGTTAACCCCCCCCCAACGCCCACGTCCACTTTACGGGGGACAAGGCCCCATCCTTTCGAGGACAGTGTGGCCGGGGCCCGCGATAATCCCCCCCAACTTCGCGGGCCCTTTTTTAATGCTCTCTTCCGCCGGGTACCCCGGTAGGTGGCTTCGCAGGGGAACCCCGGTAGGATGGCGGTGATTATCCACCGTGAGCCTCTCGAGGAGCGTGCCGAAACACATGGCGTCCAGCAGCATCGATACCGTCGTCAACCTCTGTAAGCGCAGGGGCCTGGTCTTCCCGGCCGGCGAGATCTACGGCGGTACCCGCTCCGCCTGGGACTACGGCCCCCTGGGCGTGGAGCTCAAGGAGAACATCAAGCGTCAGTGGTGGCGTCACATGGTGACCTCCCGCAGGAATGTCGTCGGTGTGGACACCTCCGTCATTCAGCCGCGTCAGGTCTGGGAGGCTTCCGGCCACGTCGAGGTCTTCACCGACCCGCTGGTCGAGTCGTTGTACACCCACAAGCGTTACCGCGCCGACCACCTCCTCGAGGCCTACGAGGAGAAGCACGGACACGAGGCCCCCAACGGCCTGGCGGACATCAATGACCCGGAGACCGGCCAGCCCGGCAAGTGGACCGAGCCGCGGGCGTTCTCCGGTCTGCTGAAGACCTACCTGGGGCCGGTGGACGACAAGGAGGGGCTGCACTACCTGCGTCCGGAGACCGCTCAGGGCATCTTCATCAACTTCAAGAACGTCATGGGCGCCTCCCGGCAGAAGCCGCCGTTCGGTATCGCGAACACCGGCAAGTCCTTCCGCAACGAGATCACCCCGGGCAACTTCATCTTCCGTACACGCGAGTTCGAGCAGATGGAGATGGAGTTCTTCGTCAAGCCGGGTGAGGACGAGGAGTGGCACCAGAAGTGGATCGACGACCGTTACAACTGGTACGTCAACCTCGGCATCGACCCGGAGAACCTGCGTCTGTTCGAGCACCCGAAGGAGAAGCTGTCCCACTACTCCAAGCGCACCGTCGACGTGGAGTACGCCTTCGGTTTCCAGGGCTCCAAGTGGGGCGAGCTGGAGGGTATCGCCAACCGCACCGACTACGACCTGAAGACCCACATGGAGCACTCCGGTGAGGACCTGTCGTTCTTCGACCAGGCCACCGGTGAGCGCTGGATCCCCTACGTCATCGAGCCGGCCGCCGGCCTGGGCCGTGCGATGATGGCTTTCCTGGTGGACGCCTACTCCGAGGACGAGGCCCCGAACACCAAGGGTGGCGTCGACAAGCGTGTCGTGCTGCGTCTGGACCGTCGCCTCGCACCGGTGAAGGTCGCCGTGCTCCCGCTGTCGAAGAAGGAGACGCTGACCCCGACCGCCGAGAAGATCGCCGATGATCTCCGCGCGCTGTGGAACGTCGACTACGACACCTCCGGCGCCATCGGCCGCCGCTACCGTCGTCAGGACGAGATCGGTACCCCGTTCTGCGTCACCGTCGACTTCGACACCCTCGAGGACAACGCCGTGACGGTGCGTGAGCGCGACACGATGAACCAGGAGCGCGTCAGCCTCGACAAGCTGCAGAGCTACCTCGCCGCCGAGCTCGCCGGCTGCTGACATGCCGAACCCGGACATCCGCTGGACCGCTCCGTCGGACGGTCACACCTTCCCGATCTACGCCGGTGCCGTCGCCGACATGGAGCGGGTCGGGGAGTTCTGCGTCGAGCGGGACACGGCCATGCTCCGTTTCGCCGGGGACACCTGGCAGCTGGAGGCGGGGAAGCTGCCGGTGATGCGGGCGACGACTTCGCCAGACACCGGTTCCCAGGTCTTCACCGCCACCGGGGACGCCGACACTTTCGGCCGGTCGAAGAACGTGCTCTGCACGGTCGACCGGCACCAGGTGTTGGTGCACCAGGAGTCGCGCAAGGAGTTCATCATCCTGGACGCCACCGGTAAGGGTGGCCCGGGGCAGGAGCAGCTGGACCTTGCCGCGGCGACGAAGATCGGTCAGTTCGAGTCCGAGTCCGGGGCGATGAAGAACCTGCATGTGCAGTTCGAGGGTGCGGGTCAGTCCCTGCCGTTGGACGCCCAGGTGTTCGTGTCCTGGGTGGCGCGGCACATGATGGAGACCAGGATGATCTCGTCGACGTGGGCGATCACCATCTTCCTGGTCATCCTCGTCCCGCTGATCGTGCTGTACTTCCTCGGCGTGTTGTAGGGGCCCAGCCGGCCTACACGGGAAACCCCGGGTCCGGAAAGTGTTACCAGATTTCGCTGGTAACACTTTTCGTGACCTGGGGTTTTGTCAGTTGGTGGCGCTGGCGTCTGGTAGCACTTTCGACGACTCCCCGGGGGTCAGAAGCTGTCCATACCACCGCCACCGCCGAAGCCGCCACCGTCGCCCCCGCCGAAGCCACCTCCACCGAAACCGCCGCCGAAGCCGCCACCGAATCCACCGTGGCCGCTGAGCAGGGAGCCGAGGACGAGACCGGTGACGAGGTTGCCTGCGCCGGAGCCGCCACCGTAGTTGTTGTGCCGACGGTTGTAGTCGTCGATGTCTCTTTGTGCGTGCTGGGCGGCTTGGGAAGCGATGTTGTTCGCCTGCTGGGCGGCACGGAAAGCGTCCTTCGGCCGGGTGTCACGCATCCGGCGGGCATCGCCGAGGGCCTGCCCGGCGGACTGCGCCAGGGAACGGGCGGTCACACCGACCATCCGACCACGGGTGTGGATCGTGTCCTCCACACTCTGCAGACGCGCGGTGGCGTCGGCGATGGTGCGGTCGACCATGGCGATGGTGCGCTCGTAGTTGTTCCGGGCACCGCGGGCCTCGTCGATCTGGATGTCGAGCTCACCGTCTGCCTCCAGCAGCGCCGAGTAGGTACCCAGCGGGTCCTGGGAGCCACGGGACCGGGCATCAGCCAGAGCGGCCTTCGCCTTCTCGACAGCAGTAGCCAGGGCAGTGCGGTCAAGGTCGGCGTTGCTGGCGGCGTGTTCGGTGGCCTCGGTGATCTCCCCGTCGACCTCGTCGATCAGGGACTGGAGATTGGACTGCGCCTCGCGGAGCTGGACCTCGGCGTGGTCAACACCGTCGAGCTGACTGGCGGCCTGGTTCATGGCCAGACGGGCGGCGCGTGCGGCGTCCACCAGTTCCCCCTGCTCACCGGGCGGGAGGTTCAGGAGTTCGCGGGCCCGGGTGAGCGCCTGTTCCGCCTGGGTGATCTCGGCGTCCGCGATATCCGGGTTGTCGATGACCGAGGACAGCAGGGCCGGGTCGACGCGGTTCTTGAGAGAGTCCAGGGTGGCGCGGGTGCGGGGGACCCGGGTGCGCAGGTCGACGGTCTCCTGGAAGAGCTTGTCGACGATCTCGGGGGCGTTGATGAGCTTCTCGCGCAGAGTGGCGAAGCGCTCGGCCTGGGCGTCCAGATTCTCGACAGCGCTACCGCAGGAGGCGATGATGCCGATGAGGATGTCCCGCTCTTCTGCCTCGTCGCGTACCAGGCCGTTAGCGAGACGTTGGTGGTTCCCGTAGGCCTGGGAGAGTGTGCGCTGGGAGGATTCGACGGCCTTGCGCAGTTCACGGGTGCGCTCGGGACCGAACTCGGACTCGGCGGTGGTGAGCTCCTGGGCGCCCTTGCGGATGGACTCGTCGGTGGACTGCAGCTCCTCGGCTGCGACGGTGCGCAGTGCGTGGGTCGGCTGCTGTGCCAGGTCGGAAGAGTCGCCCGGGGTGATCGACCTGGTGGTCTCAACCTCGGCGGCCTCGTCCTTGCGGCGCTTCTTCTTCGACCAGACGAGGGCACCGCCCCCACCGACGGCGAGCACACCGACGCCACCCCACAGCCATGCGGAGGAACTACCGCCGGTCTCGTCGGCGATGACCTCGCCCACGGCCTTACCGCCCCCGAACCAGTTGCCGCCACCCATGTTTCCGGTGATCGCGGAGCGGACATCGGAGGTCAGCGAGTCACTGACGGAAGCGCCGGGAGACACCTGCGACTGACCACCGGTGGCGGTGA
This sequence comes from uncultured Corynebacterium sp., assembly GCF_902782855.1. Taxonomy (GTDB): domain Bacteria; phylum Actinomycetota; class Actinomycetes; order Mycobacteriales; family Mycobacteriaceae; genus Corynebacterium. Next base: position 8,754 of record NZ_CACZOO010000080.1, on the reverse strand, counting down.
CGTTGATGACGATCATCATGACGTTGTCTGCGGGATCCTGGGACTTGAGGGAAGACGCCAGAGACTCAAGGTCGCCCGTGTAGTTGTCCACATACACCAGGTACCCCTTCACCCCGGTCTCGGCCGGCCCCTTGGCGAGCAGGTCCGAGATCTCTGACGCCTCGTCGTCGGAGAGCACGCCGGCGTCATCGACGACCTGGGAGTCCAGGGTGATGTCGGTGTCCGTCGCGGTCTGGGCGAGCACCGAGGTCTCGGCGGTGGCGGGAGCGGCGAGGGCCATCCCGAAACCGGCCCCGCCGAGCCCCGTGAGACCGGCGATCGCGAGGGACGCCACGAAGCGTCGTGAACGTCGGTTACCGGACGGGGAGACAGAGGGGGAATTCACAGCGCACATACGTACAACAATAACCGGATTCGGGCGCGGCGGTGCGTACAGTTGTCTGCATGACTGTGTGGAAGAACCTGGGACGTGCCGTGGGTGCCGGCATCCGTGGATTCCTGTACATGACCGTCGGAACAGTCGTGGTGTCCCTGGTCATCGCGCTGGTCACGGCAGGTCACGTCTGGGCCTACGCCAGGCAGGACAACCGCACCCGGGCGGACGCGATCCTCGTTTTGGGTGCCGCCCAGTACAACGGCACCCCGTCGAAGTGGTTCGCCGCCCGCCTCGATCACGCCGCCGACCTCTACGACGACGGTGTGGCGCCCCGGATCGTCACCGTCGGCGGCAAGCTCGACGGAGACGCCTACACCGAGGCCGAGGCGGGGGCGATGTACCTGGCGGACAAGGGCGTTCCGGCGTCGAGTCTCTCCACCATCGACCACGGATCGGACACCCTCGAATCCGCCGAGCTCTTCGGCGAAGAGGCCGGGGACCGGGGCTGGGGGAGCGTCGTGGTCGTCACCGACCCGGCGCACTCGTTGCGCGCCACGGACATGGTCCGCGACCAGGGGATCACCGCCCACGCCTCACCGACGCGTACCGGCCCGGCGGTCTCGGGACGCGAGTCACAGATCGACAGCATCCTCCACGAGACCGGCGGACTGCTGTACTACCGCATCACCCGTAACGGTGGCGGCGACTACATGGTCCAGGAGTGACGGGAACACAGATGGAACGCTACGACTACACCGCCCACGACCTCGCCAGGTACCTGCCGACCCCGCCGAAGCACCTGGGCATCGCCGGGGCCGTACCCGACGGGCGGGAGGACTTCGACCGCGACCGGGCGCGCGTCCTGCACAGCGCCGCACTGCGTCGACTGGCGGACAAGACCCAGGTCGTCGGACCGGGGGAGGGGGACACGCCCCGCACCCGGCTCACCCATTCCCTGGAGGTCGGCCAGATCTCGCGCGGCATCGGTACCGCCCTCGGCCTCGACCCCGACCTGTGCGAACTCGCCGGGCTGACCCACGACATCGGCCACCCGCCCTACGGGCACAACGGGGAGACGGCGCTGGATACCGTCGCCGCCGACTGCGGCGGGTTCGAGGGTAACGCCCAGACCCTGCGCATCCTCGTACGCCTGGAGCCGAAGGTTCTCGGCCCGGACGGCACCAGTCACGGACTCAACCTGACCCGTGCCAGCCTCGACGCCGCCGCGAAGTACCCGTGGGGACCGGTGGACGTGCACGGCAACCGTCGCCGAAAGTACTCCTGCTACGCCGATGACCTCGAGGTCTTCGACTGGGTACGCGAGGGCGCCCCGGAGGGCAGGCGTGCGATGGAGGCCCAGGTCATGGACTGGGCCGACGACGTCGCCTACTCCGTCCATGATGTGGAGGACGGGATCCTGTCAGGACGTATCACCCTCGGTGTCCTCTGGGATCTCGTCGAGCTCGCCGCGCTGGCAGAGAAGGGGGCTGCGGCGTTCGGTGGGGACCCCGCCGAACTACTGGAGGCCGCTGACCGGTTGCGGGAGATGGATCTCGTCGCCCGGGCCGCGGACTTCCAGGGCGGGCTGCAGGATCTCGTGGCGCTCAAGGGTCTGACCAGTGAACTGGTGAGCCGGTACGTCACCGCGGTCGTCACCGCGACCCGCGCAGCCTATCCGGGGCAGGGGGGACTGGGCAGGTACTCCGCCGAGCTGGTCATCCCCGCCCAGGTCGTGGCGGAGGTGACCCTGCTGAAGTCGGTGGCGGTGCTCTACGTCATGGACGAGAAACGGCACCTGGCGAATCAGGACCGGCAGCGCGACCGGATCTACCGGGTCGCCGACTATCTGACGGCCGGTGCCCCCGGCACGCTCGACCCGGTGTTCCGGACCTGGTGGACCGAGGCGGACAGTGGTGACGCCCGGCAGCGCGTCATCGTCGACCAGGTCGCGTCCTACACCGAGTCCAGGCTGGAGCGGGTCGACCGGCTGGCACGCGCGGAGAGCGCGGCCTGGGGGTGACTAGTCCTCCGCATCGGGGATGGAGCAGAAGGACTCGTAGTGGTCGTCCGTGTAATACCAGACGTCCGGGTCGGTGGCCGAGCCGCCGCCGACGACGATGCGTCGGGTACCCCGGTGGTTGATACCCGGGGTGTCGACCGTGTACTCGCGGTAGTAGCTGGAGTTCTCCTCCGGAAGCACACCCTCGTAGTTGCCGAAGTGCTTGCCGTCGTCGGTGCCGTGGGTGAACGGGCCGCCGTCGAGGACAGCGTCGATGACCTCGTCCGCCTGCGTGGGCAGGGTGTCCACCGCACAGTCGTCGCCCGTCGGCGACATCGCCGAAAACGCCCGGCTGTCGTCGGAGGAGTCGTCACCGCCGGTGGCTGCGTCCACCCCGAAATAGCCGGCGACGAGCGCCACGATCACACCACCGACCGCGCCCAGCGCCGTTCTCCTGCTCTTCCTGCCGTCCTTCTTGTTCTCGCTCATCAAGGGGTCATTAGACCACACGGGCTACGATGGTCGCCATGGCACGAGGGCGCATACCGGACACTGACATCGCCGCGATCCGGGAACAGACCCCGATCGAGGAGGTCGTCGGCGAGTACGTCCAGCTCACACCAGGTGGAGTAGATTCACTCAAGGGGCTCAGCCCGTTCAAGGACGAGAAAACCCCCTCTTTCCACGTCCGCCCGAACAAGGGCTACTTCCACTGTTTCGCGACCGGTGAGGGAGGGGATGTCTTCAGTTTCCTCATGAAGATGGAGCACGTCACCTTCCCCGAGGCTGTCGAGCAGTGCGCCGAGAGGATCGGCTTCCACATCAACTACGAGGGTGGCGGCCCGGTGAACCGGGTTGAGCCGGGTACCCGGCAGCGGCTCATCGCGGCCAACCGCGCGGCCCAGGAGTTCTACCGCGCGCAGTTCCTGGACGCGGAGAGCCGGGACCCGGGTGCGGAGAAGGCGCGGGCGATGTTGCGCGACCGGGGTTTCAGCGACGAGCTCGTCGCCGACTTCGGCTGCGGATACGCCCCCGACGGGTGGGACACCCTGACGAAGGTCCTGCTGCGGCGCGGGTTCAGCTTCAAGGAGCTGGAGGACGCCGGCCTGTCCCGGATGGGAAACCGTGGCCCCATCGACCGTTTCCACCGTCGGTTGCTGTGGCCGATCCGGAACTCCGCCGGGGACGTCATCGGTTTCGGCGCCCGTAAGCTCTTCGAGGATGACAAGCTCGGCAAGTACATGAACACGCCCGAGACGCTGCTGTACAAGAAGTCGAAGGTGCTCTTCGGCCTGGACCGGGCGAAGAAGGCGATCAGTGCCGACCACCAGGCTGTCGTGGTGGAAGGCTACACCGACGTCATGGCGCTGCACGCGGCCGGGGTGACCACGGCGGTGGCGGCCTGCGGCACCGCTTTCGGTGAGGAGCACCTGCAGATGCTGCGGCGCTTCATGCTCGACGACCAGTTCTTCCGCGGGGAGATCATCTACACCTTCGACGGGGACGAGGCCGGGCAGAAGGCGGCGTTGCGGGCCTTCGAGGGCGACCAGAAGTTCACCGGGCGCAGTTACGTTGCCGTGGCCCCCGACGGGATGGACCCGTGCGACCTGCGTATGGAGCGGGGAGACGCCGCGGTGCGTGAGATGGTCGCCTCCCGTATCCCGATGTTCGAGTTCGTCATCCGTACCATCATCCGCGGTTATGACACCCACCATGTCGACGGAAGGGTGGATGCGCTGCGTCGGGTGGTCCCGGTGCTCGCCGGTATCCGGGATGACGCGCTCCGGGACGAGTACGCCCGCCAGGCGTCCGGCTGGTTGTCCTGGTCGGACCCCTCCGAGGTCGTCGCCCAGGTGCGTAAGGCCGCCCGCGGCACCGGGCGTCGGGACGCCGTCCCGGAGCTGAAGGAGGGCCTGGCTCGGGCGAACCGGCGGGCTGCGGCCGACCAGACACAGGCAGCGGACGCCCCGGTGTCGCTGCTGCAGCGACCCGATCCGACGGATGTGTACCTGCGACCGGTGCGGGAGGTGCTCAAGCTGATGCTGCAGGAGCCGGATCTGGTCGGGGCGGACGCTGACGGTCTGCTCACCGACAGTTTCGAGCATCCGACCTACATGGCCGTGGCGACCGCGGTCCAGGCGGCCGGAGGAGTGGGCTCGGTGACCGCCGGCGGTGCCGGATGGCTGGACGCGGTGAGTGCGGCGACCCGTGACCCGATGTGCCGTGCGGTGATCAGTGAGCTGGCGGTGGAGGAGCCGCGGTGCCGGGCCGACCGGCTGCCGTTCTATGCCCGGGCTGTCGTGGCGCGGATGGAGGAACGGTGGGTCGGCAGTGAGATCGCCGAACTGAAGTCACGGATGCAGCGGATGCGTCCGGATCTGGGCGCGGCGGAGAAGAAAGAGTACAACGCGACCTTCGCCGACCTCATGGCGTTGGAGAAGTACCGGCGTACCCTGCAGGAGCAGGCGCAGAACTACGGCGAACTGGGGGAGTGACCGTCAGCGGCTGCGGCGGCCGTGACCGTCCTGGTCCTGGACGCGGCGTCCCTTGGCGTCTGTCATCCGGCGGGAGTCGGAGGTGGTGGCACGGTCTTCCTCGTGGTCGACGAGGTCGTCCTCCAGAAGTGTCCCCCCGGCGCCGAGGACGGTGCGGGAACCGCCCTTGAGATCCCGGACCTCGCGCATCCGGGGGTCCGGGTCCAGCCGGTCCGCGAGGGCCTTGCGCCCGGCGGTGACGGCCCTGCGGGTGACCGGTGAGTTGATCACGGCCTCGTAACCGCCGCGGATCTGCTCGAAGCGGCGTCGTCCGGCCTTGGTTCCGAGGACGTACCCGGCTGCTGCTCCGATGACGAGTTGGATCATGGTGTCCACCCTATCGCAGTGGCGGACGTGCCACGGGCCGCACCGGTAACCTGGACTCCTGAGTGGCGCAGGACCATGAATCATTGTTTACTGTCAGTGAACCCACCCGGCAGAGAGACTGCACCGTCCCGACGAGAGGAACCGAGCACCCGTGAGCACCACAGTCAAGGGCGTCATCGCCCGAGAGAAGAACGCCGCCGTCGAACTCGTGGACGTCGTCGTCCCCGACCCCGGCGCACACGACGTTGTCGTGAAGATCCAGAGCTGTGGGGTCTGCCACACCGACCTCGCCTACCGGAACGGCGGCATCGGCGACAACTACCCCTACCTGCTCGGGCACGAGGCCGCAGGCATCGTCGAGACCGTCGGTTCCGGGGTGACCCACGTCGCGGTCGGCGACTTCGTCGTGTTGAACTGGCGGGCGGTGTGCGGCGAATGCCGCGCCTGCAAGAAGGGTGAGCCGAAGTACTGCTTCGCGACCTTCAACGCCTCGGCGCCGATGACCCTGACCGACGGCACCGAGTTGGAGGCGGCCCTCGGGATCGGCGCCTTCATCGAGAAGACCATCGTCCATGAGGGCCAGTGCACCAAGGTCAACCCGGAGGCCGACCCGGCAGCCGTCGGCCTGCTGGGCTGCGGCATCATGGCGGGCCTCGGGGCGGCGGTGAACACCGGTGAGATCAGGCGGGGAGAGTCCGTCGCCGTGATCGGCTGCGGTGGCGTGGGAATGGCGGCGGTCGCCGGTGCGAAGCTCGCCGGGGCGACGACGATCATCGCCATCGACGTCTCCGACGGGAAACTGGAGCGGGCGAAGGACTTCGGGGCAACCCACGTCATCAATTCCGCATCCCTGCCCGGCGACGCCTCCGCCGAGGGCGAGGACCAGCCTGTGGTGAAGGCCGTCCATGAGATCTGCGGCGGCATCGGCACCGATGTCGTGGTGGACGCTGTGGGCGTGCCCGCCACCTACCGGCAGGCCTTCTACATCCGCGACCTGGCGGGACGGCTCGTTCTCGTCGGTGTGCCGACGCCGGGCATGGAGCTCAACCTTCCGCTGCCGGACGTCTTCGGACGCGGCGGTTCACTGAAGTCCGCCTGGTACGGTGACTGCCTGCCCGAGCGTGACTTTCCGCTGTATACCGACCTCTACCTGCAGGGGCGTTTCCCGCTGGGCGACTTCGTCGACGAACGCATCAGCATCGACGCCGTCGAGGAGGCCTTCGAGACCATGAAGGCAGGCAAGGTCCTGCGGTCGGTGGTGGAACTGTGAACGCGCCGTCAGCCTCCGAATCCGGTCTGCGCATCGACCGTGTCGTCACCCACGGCGTCTTCGCCCTCGACGGAGGGGAATGGGAGGTCGACAACAACATCTGGCTCGTCGGCGATGACTCCGAGGTCATCGTGGTGGATGCCGCCCACGATGCCGACGCCATCGTCAACGCCGTCGACGGGAGGAAGGTGCGCGGGGTGATCTGCACACACGCGCACAATGACCACATCACCGTGGCCCCGGAGCTGGCGGAACGGCTGGACACGCAGATCCACGTCCACCCCGGCGACCAGATGCTGTGGGACGAGACTCATCCGGGGGTGCCCCACGCCGACCTCGCTGACGGTGAGGAGTTCTCCGTCGCAGGCACTACGCTGCAGGTCATCAACACCCCCGGGCATTCGCCGGGATCCTGCTGTCTGTACCTCCCGGAGGCGAAGGTGCTCCTCAGTGGTGACACGCTCTTCGCCGGTGGCCCGGGTGCGACGGGCCGGTCCTTCAGCGACTTCGGTACCATCATCGACTCGATCCGGGGGTCGTTGCTGACCCTTCCCGGTGACACCGAGGTCTACACCGGTCACGGGGACGCCACCTCGATCGGTGCGGAGGCGCCGCATCTGGCGGAGTGGATCGCCCGGGGACACTAGGCGGCCTCCGCTTGCCGGGCATACCCTGGTGGGGTATAGAATCCGGGCATGGGCACCGGTGACATGAATCTCCATACTGCGGCGCAGACGGACGATGGTTGCGGCTGCTCCAGCGAGCCCGCCGACAACGGGTACACCCCGGAGAAGAAGCGCTACCTTGCCCGCCTCAAGCGGATCGAGGGGCAGGTGCGGGGTCTGCACCGCATGGTCGATGAGGACGAGTACTGCATCGACGTCCTCACCCAGATCTCGGCGGTACAGTCTGCACTCAAAGGAGTGGCACTCGCGCTGCTCGACGACCACATGCAGCACTGCGTCCTTCATGCCGCGCAGCGGGGTGGGGACGAGGCCGTGGAGAAGCTCGACGAGGTCTCGGCGGCTGTCGCCAGGCTGGTGAAGTAGGGGATCCTCTAGCCCATCTGGGCGGCGCAGGTGGAGGTCCAACCGGACGTGCCGTCGGTGAAGAACGTGGTGCCGACCTCATGGATCGAGGTGTCCCCGCAGCTGGTGATCTCCTTGTCCAGCTGATGGGGCGAGTCCACGCCCGGCGCCCCGGTGAAACCGAACACCGGGTCCGGGTCGTACTGCTCGACCTGTGGGGCAGGCTGAGTGTCAGGGACCACCTCGGGGGTGTGGGAGGCAGCCTCCGCCGCGTCGGTGGGCTCGGGGGCTTGTACGGAGGTGGAGGGCTTCTCACCGAACTTGTCCAGTCGGATGAATGCGGTGGCGTCTTTGTCGGAGGTGTCCGTGCGGAAGTTGAAGAACGTGGCCTCGCGGTCCGCCGGGATCTCGAAAACCCAGGTCATCTCGGCATCGAAGCCGGAACCGAGGTTTCGGTTGCACTCCGGGTTGCCTGGGATTTCGTAGAGACTCTCGACGGGCTGGTAGAGGGCTTCGGGATCCGTCTGCAGAACGGCGGAGACGTACCCTCCGGTGCTGTGGCAGGTCAGATCCATGTCACGGTCGGTGTCATTGGTGACCGTGGTTTCCACGACAACGAACGTGCCGTTCTCCCTGGCGTTCACCTCCTGTGACGGACGTTCCTCGCCGTTGGTCCAGGATCCGTCGGTGTACCTGCGGACCGTGTCCGTCGTGTAGGCCGCGTTCACGGTCACCGTGGTGCCGTCTCCCTTGACTGCCACTCCCATGTTCCCGTAGTCCGGGGCGGCAGTCGTCGATGCGACGGAACTGTCCCCGGCGTCACCGGAGTCGTCGGACGTGCAGCCGGCGGCGAGTGCACCGGCCAGGACCACTGCGCCGGCCAGGGCGGACAGGTGGAACTTCATGGATTCTCCTCAGTCGTGTGGGAGTCGGCCCGAACCGTCAGGGTCGACCGGAGAAGAATCTAGTGTGTGGATACGACAGGGGTACCTCCAGGGGTGAACGGCTGTTCGGGGCTTCCGGTGGAACCCACACGACCCGCGTCCGGGCGGTGCCCTCGAGGGGCGTTACCCGGGCCCGGGTGACCGGCGGACAACCGTCCGCCAGGTCCACAATGTCGGTCGGGTTCGCTCCGGCGAACACCACCGATGCCGTCCACCCACGGGGCGCGTCATCTCCGCCGGATGAGGGAGCAGACGGCCGGATGTCTGTAACACCTC
>NZ_CACZOO010000079.1 GCF_902782855.1 uncultured Corynebacterium sp. | reverse complement strand
GCACAGTACTGGTGGCTGCAGGGTGGGCTCAGGCAGGACGGGGACCTGGCCGGGCGGAACGGTCGGGCCGCGGAGGGTAAGCGCAGGACGCTACCCTCCGGTCACGAACCCCTACGGGTGGTCGTAGAACCCCCGGCCGGACTTACGGCCCAGCTCCCCGGCGGCGACCTTGTCACGCAGGATCTGCGGCGGCGCGAAACGCTCGCCCAACTCCTGCGCCAGATACTCGGCGATCCCCAACCGAACATCCAGCCCGACGATGTCGGTCAGCGCCAGCGGGCCGACCGGGTGCCTGTAGCCCAGCGTCATCGCGTTGTCGATGTCCTCGGCCGAGGCCACACCCTCCTCGACCATGCGCATCGCCTCCAGGGCGATCGCCACACCGAGACGGGAGGACGCGAACCCCGGCCGGTTCTTCACCACGACCGGGGTCCTGCCCAGCGCGCGGACCCACTCCGGTGCGAGCTCACGCAGCTCGTCGGAGGTGGCCCCGCCGATGACGACCTCGATGAGTGTCGACGCGGGCACCGGGTTGAAGAAGTGCAGGCCGCACAGCTTCTCCGGGTGGCCGGTGACCTCACCGACGGACGCGGCGAGATCGTCGACGGACAGCGACGAGGTGTTCGTGCCCAGCCACGCGGCGTCCCCCACGACCTCGGCGACGCTCCTCAGGGCGGCGGTCTTGATGCCCATGTCCTCGGGCACGGCCTCGATGACCAGACCACAGCCGGCGAAGTCGGCCACATCGGAGGTGACGGTGAGCCGGGCCTCGGCGTCCACCACCGCCTGTTCCGGGGAACCGGACAGCGTGCCGCGCTCGGCGGAGGTCCGCACCTGGTCGAGGACGCGGTCCCGTGCCGCGGTGGCGGCGTCCGGGTTCGCCTCCACGACGGTCACGGTGCACCCGGAGATGAGGAAGGCGTGGGCGATGCCCGCGCCCATACGTCCGCCACCGAGGACGCCGACAGTGGCAGGGAGGCTGGCAGGGAGGCTGGCAGGAAGGCTGGCAGGGAGGGAGTCAGTCATGGTCTACTTCTTCTTTCTGTCGATGAAGGCCTGCATACGGTCGAACTTCGCCTGCGACTCGAAGAGGATCGCCTGGGCGAGCTCGTCGACGTGCGGGTGGGCGTCGCGCGGCATGGCGAAGACGCGCTTGGCCACGCGCACCGCCAGCGGGTCCTGAGTGGCGATGCGTCCTGCCAGGTCCGCGGCGGCGTTGAGCAACTGGTCGGGTTCGTGCAGGGACAGGAGGACGCCGTGCCCGACGCACTCGGTCCCGGTCAGGATGCGCCCGGCCAGGAGGATCTCCTTGGCGATCTGCTCGCCGGTGATCTCCTTGAGCCGCCACAGCCCGCCGGCGGCGGCGATGATGCCGAGGTTCGTCTCCGGCTGGCCGAAGCGCACCGCGGCGGTGCCGAGCCGGAAGTCCGCGGCCAGCGCCAGTTCAGCGCCACCGCCCAACGCGAAACCGTCGACGGCGGCGATGACGGGCATGGGGAGCGCGGCAATGCGGTCGAAGATCCGGGAGTTGATGCCGCGCAGGGCGTCGTCCCGGCGGCGTTCGCGCAGCTGGGTGATGTCCGCTCCGGAGGCGAAGATGCCCCTGGTCCCGTTGCGGCCCTCGACCTCGCAGCCGGTGATGACGAGGGTGCGGGGTTCGCGTTCGAGCCGGTCACACACGGCGTGGAGGTCATCGACCATGGCCTGGTCGATGGCGTTGCGCACCTCGGGGCGGTTGAGCCGGACGAGGAGGTGCGTGTCGGCGTCCTCGACGGTCAGTGTGGTGAAGGCCATTCCTGAAGTATGGTTCAGTTCCATGCCGTGTCACACCCTCTCAATGAGAATCGCGGTGCCCTGACCCACGCCGACGCACATCGTCGCCAGGCCACGGCGGCCACCGGTGCTCTCCAACCGGTTGAGCAGGGTAGTGATGATCCGCGATCCCGAGGACCCCAGCGGGTGGCCGAGCGCGATCTCCCCGCCCCAGGCGTTGACGATCTCCTCCCGGGCATCCAGCCCCAGCTCACGCATGCAGGCCAGGGACTGGGTGGCGAAGGCCTCGTTGAGCTCGACGGCATCCAGGTCGTCGACGCCCCACCCGGCCCGCTCCAGGGCCTTGCGGGTCGCGGGCACCGGGCCCATACCCATGACCGCGGGCGCCAGGCCCACGGCGGCGTCGGTGACGATCCGGGCACGCGGGGTCAGGCAGTGCTCCTCACAAGCCTCTCCGGAGGCGATGACCAGGGCGGACGCCCCGTCGTTGAGCGAGGACGAGTTGCCTGCGGTGACCACGCCGTCCGGGCGCACCACCGGGCGGAGCTTGGCGAGCACGTCTGCGGAGGTGTCGGCGCGCGGCCCCTCGTCGGTGTCGACGACGGTCACGGATCCCCTGCGCCCCGTCACGGTCACCGGGGTGATCTCGCCGGTGAAGTGCCCGGCCCCGATCGCGGCGAGCGCGAGGGTGTGCGACCGCAGCGCGAAGGCGTCGCAGTCCCCACGGGTGACGCCCTCGACGTCGGCGACTTCCTCGGCGGTCTCCGGCATCGAGAGCGTCCGCTTGTCGACGGCCGCGTGCCGCGGGTTGGTGAAGCGCCAGCCGATGGAGGTGTCGAAGGCCTCACCGGGCTTCGCCCAGGCGGTGGCTGGCTTGGCCTGGACCCACGGGGCACGGGTCATGGACTCGACACCACCGGCGACGACGATGTCGGCCACACCGGCGGCGATCTTGTGCCGGGCGTCCGCCACCGAGGACATGCCGGAGGCGCACAGCCGGTTCAGTGTCATGCCGGGCACGTGCTCCGGGCCGCCGGCGAGCAGCCAGGACATGCGGGCGACGTTGCGGTTCTCCTCACCGGCGCCGTTGGCGTTGCCGAGGATCACCTCGTCGACGGTGCCCGCGTCCACCCCCGACTTCTCCAGCACATCGGCGATGACGGCGGCGGCGAGGTCATCGGGACGGACCGACGCCAGGGCACCGCCGTAGCGTCCGACGGGGGTGCGTCGGGCCTCGACGATGTAGGCGGCGCGGGGATCGAGGGTCATGAAGAAACCTTTCCGGTGAACACGGGACGCCGCTTCTCCTGGAAGCTGCGGAACCCTTCGGCGTAGTCGGGGGTGTGGGACAGGCGGATCTGGGCGGCGGACTCGCGGGCCAGCGCTTCGCGGGGGCCGAGGTTCTCCTCGGCGATGGCGTCGAGGAGCCGCTTCGACTCGAGGAAGGCCTGCGTCGGGCCGGATGCCGCTGTCCGCGCGGCGGTCCGGGTGAGATCCAGCAGTTCTTCGGCGGGGACCGCCCGGGAGAACAGTCCCTCGGCCACGGCCTGGGAACCGCGGATGAGCTCACCGGTGTACACGAGGTCGAGGGTGCGGTGCCGGCCCAGTCGGGCGAGGAGGAACGCGTGGCCGCCGGAGTCCAGCGTGGCGCCGAGGGCAGCGAAGGGGGAGCCGATCTTCGCGTCCTCCGCGAGGTAGACCACGTCACAGGCAATCGCCAGACCCAGGCCGACCCCCAGGCAAGCGCCCTGGACGGCGGCGAACGTCGGGACCGGGATGTCGGCGAGTTCGGCGAGGGTGTGGCCGAGGAGGTCGAGGTAGCCGGCGGCGACGTCGTTGTCCGGGTCGGTGCCGGAGACGTCGTGTCCGGCGCAGAAGCCGCGTCCCTCACCGCGCAGCAGCAGGGCGCGGATCTCCCCGTCAGCGGCGCGGGACGCCACCTCGGCGACCGCGGCGCGCAGGGCGGCGAGATCGTCGGCGTCGAGGGAGTTCAGCTTGTGCGGGGCGTCGAGGACGATCTCGGCGAGGCCGCCGTCGACGGTGAGGGCGACGGTGAGGGCGACGGTGGCCGTCGCGGCAGAGGAGGCAGGAGAGGCGGGGGAGACGTCAGGCATCGAAGTCCACCGCCACGTCGTCGCTGGTGGGCCGGGACTGGCAGGTGAGGATGTAGCCGGCGTCGACCTCGTCCTTCTCCAGCGCGTAGTTCTCGTCCATGTCGCAGGTGCCGGAGACGAGCTTGGCGCGGCAGGTGCCGCACACCCCACCGGCGCAGGCGAAAGGCACGTCGGGTCGGGTCCGCAGGGCGGCGTTGAGGACCGTCTCCCGTGCGGAGACCGGGGACTCGACCGTGGAGGAGGAGCCGTCGAGGGTGAAGGAGATGCTGTAGACCGGTTCGTCGGCCTTCACCTCGACCGCGCGTCCCTGCTGGCCGTCCGGGGAGGTCGGGGCGCCGGTGCTGAACAGTTCGAAGCGCACCCGCTCCTCGTCGACGTGGCGGGCCTTCAGCCCGTCGCGGGCGAGCTGCACCAGGTCGAAGGGACCGCAGAGGAACCACTCCTCGACGTCACCGGCGCGCAGCATGCGGTCGAGCATGAGCGAGAGCTTCTCGTCGTCGATGCGTCCGGAGTGCAGTGGACTGGTGCGGTTCTCCCGGCTCAGGACGTGGTGGACGGTGAAGCGGTCCGGGTAGCGGTCCTTGAGGTCGCCGATCTCCTCGGCGAACATGACCTCCACGGTGGAGCGGTTTGCGTACACCAGCTCGAAGGTCGCGTCCGGGGAGGACGCCAGCACCGTCGTCGCGATCGCCATGATCGGGGTAATGCCGGAACCGGCGGCGAAGGCGATGAGCCGGGCGCGCGGGTTGTGCTCCAGCTGCTCGGCGACGATGGCCTGCGGGTCGTTCATCGCGGTCGTGCGCACCTTGGAGGTGAACGCTCCCTGCGGGTTCATGACGTCGATGACGTCCCCGGCCTTGAGCTCCTCATTGGCCCAGGTGGAGAACACTCCACCGAGGGTCTTCTTGATGCCGACCCGGATCACGCCGTTCTCCCGTGCGGAGGCGGGCGGGCTGCAGATCGAGTAGGAGCGGCGCACCTCGACACCGTCGATGGTGGCGCGCAGGGCGACATACTGGCCGGGGATGTAGTCGTAGTCCTCGGCGAGGTCCGCGGGCACGGCGAAGCTGACCTCCACGCTGGAGTCGGTGAGCGGCCGGACGGCGGAGACGGTGAGCGGGTTGAACCGGGCGCGGGTTCGGGGGACTGTGGTCGTCATGGTCAGTGCACCTTGAAGTAGTCGAAGGGTTCGTGGCAGTCGTTGCAGACGTGGAGGGCCTTGCAGGAGGTGGAGCTGAAGCGGGTCATCTCGCGGGTGTCCGCCGAGTGGCAGTGCGGGCAGCGGGGCCGGTCCGGGCCGGGGATCCCCGGCAGACCGGGGAGACCACCGGGGACTCCGAGCGTGAGCGGCACCGGGCCGTCGGTGCTGCGCCGGGTCGGCGGGGCGATGCCGTACTCCTCGAGCTTCCGCTTGCCGTCCTCGGTCATCCAGTCGGTGGTCCAGGCCGGTGAGAGGGTGGTCTCGACCCGCACCGTGCCGGCGCCGGTGGCGCGCAGCGCGGCGGTGACGTCGGCGGTGATCTGGCCCATCGCGGGGCAGCCGGAGTAGGTCGGGGTGATCGTCACGGTGACGCAGGGCGGGCCGGCTGTGCCGTCTGCGCCTTCCGGGCCCCCGGCTCCCTCGGTGACTGTGACGTCACGCAGGATCCCCAGGTCCGCGATGGTGAGCACCGGGATCTCCGGGTCGGTGACGGTCGCCGCGGCGGCCCAGGCGGCCTCGCGGGTGATGGCGGGGGACATGAGGGTCACCAGGTCGCGCCGGGGTGGCGGCGGGCCAGGGACTGCAGCTCGGTGAGGATGAACCCGCGGTACTCGCTGAACGCGCCCTCGCGGGGTGCGTCGAAGAAGGCGGCGCTCTTCACGTCGGGGATCTCCAGTCCGGCGGCCCGGAGGGCGGTGGTGAGTCGGCCGTCCACGACCGTCTTCATGTCCGCCATGTCGGCCCCGGAGACGGTGGAGCCGGGCACGGCCTGCTCCGCGGCGAGGGCCTCGGCGGTGTCGGCGAAGAGCTCGTCCTTGTACGGCCACATGACATCCAGGGCGTCCTGCATGCGGGCATGGGACTCGTCGGTGCCCAGGCCCAGGCGCAGCAGCCACTGGGTGGCGTGGTCGACATGGTAGGCGACCTCCTTGACCGCCTTGTCGGCAATCGCGGCGAGCACCGGGTCGGTGGACGCGGACAGCCGCTTGTAGAGCTCGGCGGTGTAGAAACTGAAGATGAGCTGGCGGGCGATGGCCTGCCCGAAGTCCTGGCCGGGCTGTTCGACGAGCCGGGCGGAGCGGAAGTCCTCCTCGGCACGGAAGTAGGCGAGGTCATCCTCGGTCCTGCCCCACGCGGTGCCCGCGTAGGTGTAGAAGAAACGGGCGTGGCCCAGGATGTCGAGGGCGATGTTGCCCAGGGCGATGTCCTCCTCCATCTCGGGTGCGCGGGAGATCCACCACCCGAGGCGCTGGGAGAGGATGAGGGAGTCGTCGGCGAGTTGCAGGGCGTAGGCGGCGGTCTCCGGGAATGCCGGGGACCGGTCACCGCCCGCGACGGCGTCCGCGATCTGTTCGGCGGTGATCGCGTCACCGACGGACATGTGCGTGGCGGAGTCCGTGGAGACGGAGGCGGTGACAGGGGTGGACGCGGCGGTGGCCGGAGTGGCGCTCACAGGTGCTTCACCCCCTCGGACCTGGTGTAGTACGTGGCGTGGCGGTAGTTCTTGCCGGAGGAGGACTGGAAGTACCCGCCCTTGGAATCCGGGTCGGACGCGGTGATCACCGTCGAAGGGACGACCCACACCGAGGTTCCTTCGTTGCGCCGGGTGTAGAGGTCACGGGCGTTGCGCAGGGCCATGGTCTCGTCCGGGGCGTGCAGGGAGCCGGCGTGGACGTGGGACAGTCCGCGGTTGGAGCGGACGAAGACTTCCCACTGGGGCCAGTTGGTCGACATGTGCTTCTCTTCTCTGTTGTGGGTCGGTGCTGTGTCAGTTCAGGGCAGGTCAGGCACTGATGAGGGCGGTGTCGCGGGACCCGTACCTGGCTGCGTAGGCGGCGGCGGCCTGGCGGACCCAGGCGCCGTCGGCGTGGGCGGTGCGGCGTCGTTCCATGCGCTGGGCGTTGCAGGGGCCGTGGCCCTTGATGACGGCCGTGAACTCGGACCAGTCGAGCTCGCCGTAGTCGTAGTGGCCGCGTTCCTCGTTCCACTTCAGGTCGGGGTCGTCGAAGGTGAGACCGAGGGCCTCGACCTGGGGGACGATGGAGTCCACGAAACGTTGGCGGAGTTCGTCGTTGGAGAACCGCTTGATGTTCCAGGCCATGGACTGGGCGGAGTGCGGGGACTCGTCGTCGGGGGGTCCGAACATCTGCAGGGCCGGGCCGTAGAAGCGGTTGATCGATTCCTGGGCCATCTGCTTCTGGGCCTCGGTGCCGTTGGCCAGGGAGTGCAGGATCTCCCAGCCCTGCCGCTGGTGGAAAGACTCCTCTTTGCACACCCGCACCATGGCGCGCCCGTAGGGGGCGTAGGAGCAGCGGCACAGCGGGACCTGGTTGGCGATGGCGGCACCGTCGACGAGCCAGCCGATCGCGCCGATGTCGGCCCAGGTGCGGGCCGGGTAGTTGAAGATGGAGGAGTACTTCGCGGTGCCGTCGAGGAGCTGGCCGACGAGGGTGTCGCGGTCGGTGCCGAGGGTCTCGGCGGCGGAGTAGAGGTAGAGGCCGTGACCGGCCTCGTCCTGGACCTTGGCCATGAGGATGGCCTTGCGTCTGAGACTGGGGGCCCGGGAGATCCAGTTCGCTTCGGGTTGCATGCCGATGATCTCGGAGTGCGCGTGTTGGGCGATCTGGCGGGTCAGCGTCCTCCGGTACTGCTCGGGCATCCAGTCGCGGGGCTCGATGCGCGAGTCGTCGGCGATGAGGGTGTCGAAGTGCTCGGTCTCTGGGGTGGTCTGTGGTGATCGTGCAGTTGTCACGGAAACCTCCGGGGCGTGGGGCGGGGTCGGAAGTCATACCGACCGATCGTTCGGTCAGTTTAGGGGGCGAACAACCGGAGTGTCAATCCGGTGGGGAGACCCGGCTCACAGTCACGACGCCGCCGCTCCTGTGGGCTCCACCG
>NZ_CACZOO010000078.1 GCF_902782855.1 uncultured Corynebacterium sp. | reverse complement strand
GGCGGGTAGAGGGCGGACTGGTCGGTGGTCTGGCTCACGGTGAATCCTCCACTGGTGGTGACCGGGAAGTTGACGGGTGCCCTGTCGAGCGTAGCACCGTCCGCCCCGGTGGGCAGCCCTACGCCCGGAGCGCCTCCGCGACCGCCGCGCCGAACCCGCCGATCTCGTCAGTCGTCGGCGCCATGTGCTCCTCGATCCCCCGGGGCGTGACATCCAGGTAGAACGTGCCCTCCGGATCCACCAGCACCGTCACCGGGAAGTCTGCCCCGGACATCCGGTCGGTGTAGGTGAAGGCGTCGAAACCGGGGATGTCGAGCACCCGGTAGTCCGGCAGTTCCCCGCGGTCATCGCGCATGTCCGCGATCCACTCCGCGTCCCGGGTGTAGACCATTTCTCCCCGGTACCCGTTGAGCACCATCGAGCAGGTTGCCGCATCGGCGACGGCGTTACCCTGCCCCTGCACGATGCCGGGACTCTGCCGGCACTGCACCAGCGAGGACGCGAAGGACGCCGGCAGCGTCCCCTCCTGCCCGAAACTGCCGAGCACCGAGTTGATCGCGCCGAGGTCACCGGCATAGGTGGCGACCTGTGACGGTTCAGAATCCCCGTCATCAGCCAGGTAGTACCCGGCGCCGAGGCCCCCCGCCAGTGCTGCTGCAGCAGCTCCGCCGACGAGAAGACCCCGGGTCTTCCGGGGGGATGCCCGCTGGGGGACGATCTCAGGCTGGGTGGGCTGCTGCCAGGGATTCCCGGACATCGGGATGCCGGTCGGCGGAGCGTCGAACGAAGGAGTGCTGTTATCGGTGTTCATGTGGGTGAGACACCGTACCCACCGGAGAAGTTCCCCACCCCGGACAACAACTACTCCCCGACTACTCCCCGGAAATCCCGAGCACCGCTTCCACGGCGCGAATGAAGCCGCTGTTCTCACTGTCGGAGGGTTCGTCACCGTAATCGTCGCGCGCAGAGACGTCCAGGTAGAAACTCCTGTCCTGGTCGGTGAGCGTCAGCATGGTGAGGTCGTTGTCGTGGGTACCGAACCTCGCCCGGAACTCTGCGGCCTCCAACCCCTCCACCGCCACTTCCTTGAATCCGTCCTGTTCCGACCGCCTGTCCAACTGATCATCGATCCATGCGCGCTCGTCGGAACCGACGTACCTGAGTTTTCCCCGGTAGCCGCTGACCGCCGCCTCGCAGTTCACACCGTCGGCGTTCTTCCCGAAACTCGACACGTCCATTTCCACGCAGTAGAAGAGTCCCTCCGCCAACGCCTCAGGCACCTTGCCGATCTCCGCGTCCGGGAAACCGGGGATGCTCTCACCGGAGTACATCTGCACCCCGTCCGGGGCATCCGCTGAGCCGCGGTCGCCGAGGAACCAACCGGCTCCGGCACCGACCGCCAGAGCCACCACTGCAGCAGCAACGGTGGCACCCCACGATCTGCGCTCCGACGTGTGCGTCGTCGGTTCGCCCGCTACGGGCCCCGTCATGGTCAGGGACGCCTGCGCGGAGTGTGTGGCGGCGCCCTCCGACGCCCAGGGATTGTGGGGGACTCCCCCGAACGGCGAAGGCTCAGAATTCATATCACTCATGCTACTTGGACACCTAGTGCAATCAGATGTTCCTTTCGCCTGTTCCCTCAGCCCGGGAAGACACCCCCCGGAAGACCCCCCGGAAAGCCCCCCGTGAACAACACCGCGGGAACAACACCGCACTCCACCGTGTCCACCTACCGGCTGCCCGGACAGCCGCCACAGTCCCCGACCACCCCGATGAGGAACCGGGGACGGCGCCGCCGGTACTGCCCTCACTTACAGGGGCAGGTCAGAGCACCTGCAGCACATCAACCCCGACCACACCACCCCGGGCCCATCCGTAGCGTTCGATTCAGTGGGTCGGCGGTCGGGACCGTCTGATACGTTTTATCTGTTAACCCCCACTACCTACCCCTAGCTTCGCAAAAAGACACAGCTGTCTTCCCTTCCGGCTGATATCCGAACCCGCCGGTACCACCGCTTCCCGTCGGTCGAGGAGCACAGGCCGTGCGGCCCCGTCTGAGGGATCAAGACACATTTTTCATCAAGCTTTCCGTCGTCAACCATGAAGCCCCCGGGTCAAGGAGGTCCCCGTGACAAACCCTTTCAGTAACGGCGACGCCGGTTCCGGCCCCTCCTGGGGCCAGAACTCCGGCGGCCCGACCGGCCGGCACTCCGGCAACCAGGGAGCCCCGACCGGCGGTTCGCCCTTCGGGTCATCGCCCTTCGGCGCCCCCTCCACCGGCGCGCCCGGCGGCACCGGCGGCACTCGTCCGGTGGACTTCTCCTCCGGCAGTTCCCCCGCGAACGGAGCAGTGACCTTCGGCACCCCTGCCGGTCCCGGCGGGACCGCGTCCACCGCTCTGCCCATGGAAGACGCCCCGACCGCTCCCGTCACGCCGGTCACCGGCCCCTGGGCCTTCATCGGGGCCGCCACCGCCACCGCGGTGATCGGCATCCTGCTCGGCATCGCCGCCCCATTCACCGGGTCGGCGACCGACAGTCTCTTCCACACCCTCGCGATCGTCGGTTGGGTTCTCGCCGGCATCCTGACCTTCATCCTGCTCGGACTGCACACGGCAAAGGACACGAAGCGGCAGGCGGAGAGCTTCTACGTCGGCACCCCGGCACAGAAGACCCTCTACCGGGTCTCGGCCGGGCTGGCGTGCGTCGGAGTCATCGTCACCGCAGTGGAGATCGCCCTGTGGATCAGCAAGACAGTGGGAGCGTAGGAGAATCATGACCAGCACATCACGTCGCCGCGGCATGCGTCTCGCCGCGGCTCTGGGCACGGGAGCCCTGCTCGCCGGAGCCGCCCTCGTCGGAACTCCCGCCGGCTTCGCGCAGGCCGCTCCACCCACCGACAACAATTCGATCCTCAACCCCGCGGGCCAGCGCAACCTCGACAACCTGGGCGCCTGTATCGCCGGATCGGGTACCGCGGACATCCTCATCATCATGGACGAGTCGGCGTCCCTCCGGAAAGAGACCAACGGGAATCCCGCCACCGACCCTGACGGGCTGCGGGCTGACGCAGCCAAGTACCTGGTCAGCCAGCTCGGTCGCCACGCCAATGACCTCAACGCGACAATCAACGTCAAGCTCGCCGGTTTCGGCACCAGCTACGAGAGCAACACGTCCACCTACGGCGGCTGGGTCAACGTCAAGGACGATCCCGACGGCCTGAATTCACAGATCGACGGCACCGTCGAGCGCAGCACGCAGGCCTGGACCAAGTACGGCGATGCCGCCACCGGAGCTCTCTCGGAGTTCTCCGGCGCCCCGACCGGTCCGGGCGGTGCGTCCAGTGACTGTCAGGCAGTTCTCTTCTTCACCGACGGCATGATCAACGCCGGCGCCGGCGGAGACGACAACGCGCAGAATGCCGCGGATCCACAGGGGCTCATCGACGATCTCTGCCGCCCAGGAGGCGCCCTGGCCGGCCTCCGCAATTCAGGCATCCGCTTCTTCACTGTCGGACTCCTGCCGGAGAAGGACGCTGCCGCCGCGGGAGACCTCCTGACCAGGGTCGCCGAGGGGGATGACTGCTCCGGCGTCCCCGGTAACGGCGCGTTCTTCGATGCCGGGGATGATGCGGCAGGTCTGTACGCCGCTTTCGCGAACTTCATTCCGTCGGCGGGTGGCACCAACAACACCAACCCGCTCGACAAGCCGGAACGGTTCGTCCTCGACAACTCCATCACGGAGATCCACCTCTCCGCCATCCCCACCTCCGCCCTCACCGGTGACGCCTCCCCGTACCTGAAGAGCCCGGACGGCGCGAAACTGCCGCTCACCGAGGACGGTCAGTCGTCCCTTGACGGCGCCACGGTCACCACGGAGACGGTCTCCGAGGTCAACGGAACCGTCAATGTCGATCTGGAGCTGACCTCCACGGACGGCTGGGCGGGTGAATGGGAGTTCGGTTACGACAACGCCGCAGGCTCCGACGGGAAGTACAACGTCCGTGTCGAGCTGCTGCCCGGGCTCTCCATCACCGTCGACCAGCTCAACGGTGAGGAAAACACCGGCCTGAAGTCCAACCAGGACATCACGGCGACCCTGGTCGACAAGTACGACAAACCCGTCACGCTGGACGGCGACGCCCAGATGACGGCGTCCTTCGTCCCCACCAAGGGGGAGACCGTCCCCCTGAGCGCACCTGCGGTCACCGGAACCGGCCAGCCGGTCTCATTCCCGCTGTCCGAGATCAGGGACGCCGCCTCCGGCACCCTCCGTCTGGACGCAAACATCACCACGCGCGGTGTCGACGGTGGCAAAGGCACTCCGCTCGACACGGTCACCGTGGACTTCCCGGTCACGATCACGCCGGAGAACCTGCCGACCATCGGTACCCCAGACTCACTGAACATCGACGCCGAGGAAACCACCGTTCAGATTCCGGTCACCGGACCGGGCCGGGTCTGGGTCACTCCGACCACTCTGACCTCGGGTGATGAGGGTGTGACCCTCCCTGACGGCGTCGGTTCCGTCGAGGTCTCCTCGCCGTATCCGGGGCAGGACAACGCCCTGGAGGTGCCGGAGGGGTCCACGGAGTACCTCCCGGTCACGCTGAAGTCCCCGGACCTGGCCGACGGCCGGATCTCGGCTGCCCCGGTGATCCAGCTCGCCAGCCTCGACGGTGCCGACTCCGCCGACGTCACCGTCCCGCTGTCCGGCAACATGACCTCCCCGGTGAACACCGGCGTCTTCATCGGCGCCCTCATCGGCGTGCTCCTCCTGGCGATCCTCATCCCGCTGGCCGTGCTGTACCTCATGAAGTTCTACACTGGCCGGATCCCGTCCACCCCGGGCATCCACGCCGTGCGTGTCCCGGTGAAGGTCGAGAACGGCCGCCTGATCCGCACCGACAGGGGCGGGAACTTCCAGCTCGGCTTCGATGAGCTCATGGGTTCCGGACGCGTTGTCGCCTCCGGTCGCGACGTCAACCTCACGGGTGTCCCGGTCCACGTCAAGCTCGGGGTGAACCCGCTTACGGCCCCCACCGCCGTGGTGGACGCCCCCGCCCCGTCCATCTCCGACGAGGGCCAGCAGGTCGGCACGCAGGCCCGCCTGCCGCTGGCCGTCCACAACCACTGGTTCGTGCTCGGTACCCCGGGTGACCCGACGCACGGCGAGGTCGTCCTCGCCGTCGACGAGTACGCCACCGAAGGCACCATCAACGACCTCGCGGCCAAGATCACCACCAACGGCCCGGAACTGCTCGAACGCCTCGCGGCCACTCCGGCGGAGACGCCCGGCCAGGGAGGGAAGCCCGCCAAGCAGGGTGGCAAGCGCCGGAAGAAGAAGGGGGCCGACCCCGCTCCGTTCCCGCCGACCGAGGACAGCATCTTCGGCAACAGCGTCGGCCCGTTCGACGGCCAGCCCGGCGGCCAACCCACCCCATTCGGTGGACCGACCGGACCGGCAGGTCCCTCCGACCCGGGAACATCCGGCGGTGGCTGGGGGTCCAACCCCGGCAACGGCAATGGTGGTCCCTCCCCCTTCGGCAACTGACCAGACAACTGACCAGACAACTGACCACAGCACCACACACATCCACGCCTTCTAAGGAGAAAACGTGAAGAAGTTCCTCGTCGTCGGTTGCGGCGGCTCCGGAGCCAAGACCCAGGCCTACATGATCGACCAGCTCAAGGCGCATCTGCGGGCTTTCGACCCCACCCTCACCTCCCTGCCGAAGGCGTGGCAGTTCGTCAGCATCGACGTCCCCGTCTCCCCGGAGAAGGGCCCCGACGGGCTCGGCAACGTCCAGGACAACGGCGGACGCTACGTCGGCATCGGTTCGAAGCAGCAGTACAAGACCTTCGACACCGGACTGGCCGTTAATCTCGGACGCAAGAGCGTCCTCGGCGAGGTCGCCACCTGGGCGCCCCGCCACCCCGAGGCGATCAGCACCCCGGTCTCCGACGGCGCCGGCCAGTTCCGCGGCCTGGGGCGCATGCTGACCCTCCAGTCGATCCCCCGGATCCGGGAGGAGCTCAAGGCCGCGATGGACATCCTCGAAGAGTCCGACACGATCTCCGAGCTCAACGAGCTGAACTACCGGATCACCGGCCACCAGACCTCGGCGGTGGACGCCTCCCCCGTCATCCTCGTCGTCTCCTCGATGGCCGGCGGCGCCGGTGCGTCCATGTTCCTCGACGTCTGCCGCGTCCTGTCCACCCTGCCGAACGCGAAGCCGGAGCACACCGGTGTGTTCATGCTGACCCCGGAGGTCTTCGAGAACCTTCCGTCGGACGCCATGGTCGGCGCCTGGCCGAACGCCCTGGCCATGTTCGGTGAGGCGGTCGCCACCCAGACCGGCGCCGCCACGGCGTCCGACGTCGAGCTCTTCAAGGCACTCGGTGTCAACGCCGAAGGCTCCTCCAACACCTTCGCCCGCCTCTTCCCCATCGGTGGACGCATGGGCGCCACCGGCGCCCGCTTCGGTGACGGTAACCCGAACACCGTCTACCGTGGCCTGGGCCGCGCCCTCGCCGCCCTGATGACCTCGGAAAAGTCGGCGGACTCCTTCGTCCAGTACAACCTGGGCAACACCGGCGCCACCGCCGCCGACCGCGACTACCTCGGTTGGGCGGACGCCTCCCTGATCCCCTGGGGTGACATGCCCTGGGGCTCGATGGGTTACGCCCAGCTCTCGATGGGTCGCGACCGGTACGCCGAGTACTCCGCGCAGCGCCTGGCACGCACCGCCTTCGACCGTATCCTGCGCGGCCACATGGACCCGCTGAGTTCCGACACCGGCGAGGAGCAGCTGCAGAAGCGGATCAACGAGCGCTACCCACGCATCCTCGACAAGATCTGGATCGGCCAGAACATCCTCTACTCCGAGCCGAACCAGGCCACCACCGCCCAGTGGATCGGTGGCGTCTTCGCCAACTTCGCCGGCCCGGCCGCGCAGCAGTCCAGCCAGTGGCTGCGCCAGCGTCTGCCCGCGTCCGACGGCATGAAGGCCTCCGACTGGGGCGCACTGGTGCGCTCCCGCCTGTCCGACCAGGCCGCCGCCGGGGAGATCCACCGTCAGCTCGACGACGCCGCCTACGGTGCGGTCCACACCTTCGCCGACCAGTTCTGCGACCAGGTCATCTCGACCTGTGAGGAGTATCTGTCGACCACCGGCCTGCCCTTCGTCGAGAAAGTCATCGACCGTCTCGGCGAGGACATCCGCCAGCGGCTCGTCGGCCCGATGGAGCTGCTCCTGCGCAGCACCCAGGGACGCAGCCCGGCCGTGATCACCCCACCCATCGACCATATGCTCCAGCCGCTGACCGGCAACGGTGCGGTGACCGGCTCCGGCCAGATCCTCGACAACATCGCCGCCCAGTACCGTGGCCAGTTCACCGAGTACTTCACCATCCGGGTCGCCGACTACCTGTCGCGCGTCCTCGAGGACTTCCTCAACAACGCCCTGAACCGACTGGCCCGTGAGCTCACCGACGCCCACGCCGACCTGGAGCACGCCGACAAGAAGAAGTCGGTGAACATCAACCTCGCCGACGTCGCCACCGATGACCCGGTGGCCTGGCCCCGGGACAAGGAGGAGATGATCAGCGACCGCTTCCGCGGCTCCGCGAACGAGATCCTCATCTCCGATGTCGACCACTTCCCGGCCGACTACGTCACCCACATCGTCCAGGATGTCCGCGTCGCCGACCCGGAGGTCTTCGACGACCGGGACGCGTCGCTCTCCGCGGCCCAGTCCGTCATCCGCGGCCGGTGGGACACCAACGGCGCCGAGAAGGCCCCGGAGGACACCCTCGCGGTCGCCGCGAGCTCCCGTGCCGGCGGCAACCGCGCCGGCTGGGTCTCCCGCCACCTGGTGGCGTCCCGCGGGACCGGCGAGGAGCGTGAGTCCCGGCCCGGCTCCTTCAAGGCCCGGATCCGTCCCGCCCAGCTGCTGCAGCGCGCCCGCCTGTGGATCCAGCGCCCCGACTACCACTTCTCGAAGTTCATCAGCACCGACCTGCGCAGCTACATGACCCAGGACGAGGCCACGAACGACGCCACCTTCGCCGCCCGTATCGCCCGGCTCCGCTCCGCCTTCGGCAGCGCCCTCGACCAGGCCCGCCCGCTCGCCGCCGTCGACTCGTCGATGGTCTCCCTGGTCCACGGCCAGGAGACGGAGTTCCACTACAACTTCTCCGAGATCCCCTTCAAGGCGAACTCGGCCGCCGAGCAGCTCCGGGCGGTGCTGAACCAGAACACCGCCCTGGACCCCTCCACCCGGGACGCCATGGACGGCGCCATGTCCGACGGGTCGAAGGTGCGTCACATCGACGTCTTCGGGTCCTACCCGAACTACTCACCGGTGGTCTTCAGCTCCCTGTTCCCGCACATCGCCAAGGACTGGAGCTCCCGGACCAGCCACGACGGATACTGGTCGCTGCGCCGCTCCCGCCCGATCCCCGCCACCGTGCCCCTGTCCGACGCCGAGCGCCAGGCCATGGTCGCCGGCTGGCTCATCGGCGCGGTCACCGGTCGCATCCACATCCAGGGTGACGGCACTCCGCAGGCGCGTGCCCACATCTACGACGACGCCGCCCGCCAGTGGGTCGACTTCCCGCACCCGCTGCTCACCCCGCCGCAGGAGATGAAGGCGAAGATCGACTGGATGCCCGCCGTCATCGAGTCCGTTCTGCTGGCCTACTCCCAGGTCCAGGACAAGGACGGCCACGGCGGACTGGCCGGTTCGCTCCGCCCCTACCGGCTGCTGCGTGAGCTCTACGACAACCACTCACAGTCCCCGACCGGTGGCGCGAACGACCACCCCGCGGTCCGGCGTCTCTCCGAGTTCCTCACCACCGGCGAGCGACCGGACCAGGCGACCCTCGGCACCGGGATCCAGGACCGCTACGATCTCTTCCTCGGCCAGCTCAACCACGCGGCGAAGAACGCCGACATGTTCCTCCCCGGTGGCGGCGGCCTGCCCGGCGCCCAGGTGCAGGTGAAGCCCTGGGCCTCGGTCACCGACCGCGGCCACGCCTCCGCGATGCCGCTGTACCGCGACTTCGCCCCGGACGTGCGTGACATGACCCGCGCCCTGAAGAACCACCTCGACGCCGCGAAACAGCGGGCCGAGAACCCCGGTATGTTCGCCGGCCCGTCCGCCGCACCGGCGGATCCCTTCTCCAGCCCGACCGGGCAGTCGTCCCAGTCCGGACCCACCCTTCCCGATTTCGGAGGTGACCTCTTCTGATGAGTGCCCGTACCACACCTGACGTCGTGTTCTTCGGCCACGGACTCGTCGCCGACCAGATCCGTCGCAACCTCACCGACCTGGCGGCCCTCGGTCTCATTGACCCGTTCACCTGGATCGACCCCCGCCTGTCTGAGACCGGTGCCACGGTGCGCCGGATCTCCGCCGACGGTGCACAGATCACCGGTGTCGATCAGGTGCTACGGATGGCCCGCGACCCGTTACTGTTCATCGCCCTCGATGTCGAGGACGACGTCACCGACGGTCTGGACATGGCGTCCGTCGACCGGTGGACCAGCGGCATCGAGACGCGACTGTCCGCGGCGTCCGCCCCCGCCCGCGTCCGCGTCCTGCTGCCCCGGCTCCCCCGAAGTGGCAGGGTCCCGCCGGCGAACCCGTCCTGGTCGACGACCGTGGCGATCGCCCCGGAGGATTCCGAGGCGCCCGATTCGCCGCTGTCCCCGGTCCTGCGCACCGGCGACCCCACCGAGATCGCGAAGGTCGCCGCACCGACGCTGTGCGGACTGACCGGCCTGTGGTCCAGCGCGAACTCCTGCGCCCTGCTGGACAGTGAAGGCCACCCGATCTCCACCGGCGGCGCCTACCAGGTGCGCCTCGCCCGGGCCTACCACCGCACCATCGACGCCTCCGCGGTGGAGGACCGCCTGCGCCGCACCGCCACGGACATCCGTGGACGCCTTCCGCAGCCGGTCACCCCGGACGGACGCCAGGCCGACCACATGGGCAGCGCGGAGAACGCTCCCCAGGAGCTCGCCAACCGCCTGCTGAACCAGTACCACGGATCCCTGGCGAGCCCGATGCAGCCGGAGGCGCAGCGGACCTCGACCCGGAAGGGCTGGTTCAAGGCGATGACCTCCTTCCTCGGCGACTACTTCACCAAGGGGCTCGGCACCCCGGCCAGCTGGTACCGGGCAGCCCGGGCCAATGCCCAGTCCGCGATGGACACCCGGGTCCAGAATGCCCTCTACGGTGAGGATTCACCGGTGCGCATCATCTCCAACCCGGCGGCCGGTCCGGCCCAGGAGATCAGCCTGGACACCATCGCCGCCGCCGCGTCCCGCTACCGTCAGCAGGCCATGGCCCACGGGCTGCGGGTCGGCGACGAACCCCAGCTGGCCGACATGTGGTCGGCCTACCGGGACGTGGCCCTGACCCTGGTCGACGGCGCCGAGCGCCAGCAGGGGCCCCTGGAGACCCCGAAGGACGCCTACGGCAACCGGAAGATCGTCGAACAGGGCTGGCAGTCCGTGCCCGACGTCGAGGACTCCTTCAACGGCTTCCACCCGCTGCTCGGCCAGCAGGTGGGCCTGTCCCCGGCGGACACTGTCGTCCTCCCCTTCGACGCCAAGAAGGCCGAGTACTACGAGCAGCAGCTCGATTTCGTCGCCGGCCAGTCCCGGGAACCGGCGATCCGTCGGCTGCAGCAGAACTTCAGCCGGTGGAAGGAGACAGCGTCCCGCAGTTTCGCCTGGCACACCGGCAACGGGCTGCGCTGGCTGCTCTCCGAGTCCGTGCGGAACGCGAACACCCAGATCGAACGGCGAGACTTCTACGAGGCGAAGCTGTCCCAGCTCCAGCTGCGGGACCAGGAGGCGATCAACCGCACCTACCAGACCACGACCCGGTTCCTCTTCGGCCTGGAGTTCACCCTCTTCCTGGTCATGGCGCTGTCCGTGACGGTCCGGTCCAGGGAGAGCTGGCAGCTGGAGTTCTTCTCCGGCCTCGGCTGGCCCTGGGCGATCCTGTGGTTCGTGCTCGGCAGTCTCGTCCTCATGGCCTTCCACATGTCCGCGTACGCCAGGGCGCGGAGGGGAGTGGAGAAATACCTGCAGGACCTCCACCTGTACCAGAGGAACCTCACCATCACCGGGGAGAACATCCACCTGGCGATGGACAACTGTGACCGGCAGGTCAAGGCGTACCAGCAGCTGTTGAGCTGGTCCACGCTGCTGGGTCGCGCCATCTCGCGCCCGCTCGGACGGGACACCTCGGCCGGCATCGGCCTGGAGTCCCCCTCCGCCGGTCTCCCGCTGTCCGCGGGTATCGGCCAGGCGACGATCCCCGACGATGACCTCGGCCCGCTGGTGAACACCGTCCGCCGCGAGATCTTCCCCCCGCACTGGGCGGGGGACGCCTTCGACCTCCTGGTCGCGGACACCTCCGCGGACCGTGAGCACCAGACCGGTGATCACGCGCCGAGCATGACCCAGCTCGCCGGTCAGTCCGGCGCCGGCACCGGTTCCGGGCTGGACAAGCTCGCGACCTGGGCCGTCAGCGAGGCGATGGAGGACCGTGACCACACGCGTGAGCGCTGGTCCAAGGTCGTCGACTCCCCGGTCTTCGCCCGCGAACTGTCCCAGCGGATCAGCTCGGTCGAGTTCTTCTCCGACGGCCGCCCGACGGCCACGACCAAGGAACGGTTCCTGTCGACACTGCGCGGCGAGGACACCGCCGCCGGCTCCTTCCTGCAGGACGCCGTCTCCACCATGGCGGTCAACGACCGTGCCACGACGATGGATGACGCCGTGTGCCGGATGGACCACACCAGCGACCGGTCCGACTCGCCGTCCGGCTGGGGAGACTCCGCCGCGGACATGTCCGCGACGGGCACCCTGACCCGCTCGGCGACGCTGGTCCAGTTCGGTCGCGTGACGTCGCTGAACAACCTCGGGGCCGGCGTCGACGGTTCCGCCACCCCGCAGCCCCGGGATGCCGCGCTGCCGGTGTTCGAGGCACCGGTGTTCGAGGCACCGTCCTTCGAGGCACCCAGCTTCGGGACACCG
>NZ_CACZOO010000077.1 GCF_902782855.1 uncultured Corynebacterium sp. | reverse complement strand
TGGCTTCCATGAGGTCGCCGAGTTCGGGAGTCTCGCCGCCGACGGCGAAGAGCCAGTCGAGCGAGTCGTCCTCGGTGGCGAGGAATCCATTGACGGTGGTCGCGGTCGTGTAGGTCACGTTCATGGTGTCCAGCATGACGCATCGGTGGTGAGACGGTGTCGACGCGTCTGATTCCAAGGTTCCTATGGAGGGGGAAGGACCCACCATAAACGTCACTGTGACGTAAAGAGCGGATACCGGAGGTCGGACGAATGGCAGGAGATTAAGGCTTCAGAGGTGCTGACAGTTCGGCTTCGGGGCGACAGTGCCACCCGCGGTTCGGTCCAGTGCCATCCGGCCGTGACGCCCGGGGCCGGCGATCCGTCACGGACCGATGGTGTCGGACACAACCAGATGGCGCAGCAGTCCGCACCAGTCAGAGCGGCAGGCAAGGGCACGAGTGGGATACGGTGCCGGCACAGCGGCGACACATCATCGTCGGTGTCACCGTTGAACTCCCTGCACAGCTGCCCACCTCCGGTTAGCCGATAATATACATTATGACATTTTAGGAGGACGGGCCCTGCCCTCCCGGTCACGTTTTTTTGATCTGTCTCAGTCATTCTGTCGTTTTTCGCACTTGACCTGTCGGGGTACGGATCTCTCCTATCTTTCGCACTGAACCTGTCGTAGTCTCGGAGGTACCTTGTCACTCGTCACGGGGAGCCCGGGACATGACACTTCGACATCTGCCCGCCAACGGCACCGACCAGACACGCGTCCTAATCAACCTCGACGGCGATATCCAGAACTTCGCAGGAGACGCCGCCCTCGGCGACATCCCCGTGGAACGCGCCCAGCCACTCCGCGAGTTTTTCGCCTGGAAGCACAAGCGCAACTACGAGGGCTACTGGTTTTCCACGACGGTCGGCACGCATGTTCCCTTCGAGTCTCTCCTGGAGCGCCAGTTCTTGCTGTCCGCAGACTTCGACCCGTCCATCACCGCTATCAGTGCCCGGCCTCTCGGTCTGCTCTGGCCCGCAGGCACCACCACCGAAACTCCGGAAGGCCGGACCAGGACCTTGCGCTCCCACGTCCCTGACTTCTTCTGCCGCCACGCCGACGGTGATGCCACCCTCGTCGACGTCCGCCGTCCCGACGCGGACGATGACCCCCATTTTCACCTCACTGCCGAGCTCTGCGCCGAAATCGGCTGGGGCTACACCGTGTTCACAGGCCTGGAGTCACCAACCTCCGAGACCCTCGACTGGCTGGCCGGCTACCGCATGGACCGCTACGCTCCTGACACGGAGGTCCGCGGTGCCCTGCTCGCTGTATTCGACCCTGAAACCTCACTACGTGCGGGTGTGCACGCTGCGTCCCGGAGCACGGGGCTCGCCCGGGACGCCATCCTCTGCAACACACTGCACCTGCTGTTCCACGGCGAGTTGCACTTCGATCCGTCGCAGCCACTGACCATGGAGTCCCCCATTCGACGACACTGGGAGCCGACACCATGAAGAGCGTCCGACTTCTCGACTACATCACGTTCGACGGCGCCGACTGGCAGGTCACCGCCCAGGACGGTGCCCTCCTCACCCTCACGAACCTATCCACCGGAGACACCAGACAGCTCAGTGTGTCAGACCTGCTGACCGCCGACTCCTACACCGCAGATACCCCGAACCGACTCCCCGACCTGGACTCGGTGGCGGTCCTCGACACTCTCGACGAGAAGACCCGGAAGCACACCGAGTTCCTCCACCGGCATGTCTACGAGCTGGTCCACGCCATCCTCCCCGACAACGGAGACACACAGGTACCCAGAAGCGAATACGACCTCGACAACCCTCTGCAACACCGGTTGGACGCCAAGGTTGCAGAGCTGACCGGCCTCGGATTCCCGGTGACACAGCGGTCCCTGGAGCGCTATCTTGCGGCCTACCGTTCCCAGGGCATCGCCGGGCTCGTTGACTCCAGGAAGGTCCGGCACACCACCGTCGCTGGCCGCACCGATCCCAGGATCGTCGCCCTGCTGGAGGAAGAGATCGCCGGCCAGACGAACCTGTCCACCGGCACCCGGTCCCGGGCGATCATGCGCGTCACCCACGCTGCACAGGACAACGGCTGGGAAGTCCCATCCCGGGCCACGATGTACCGCATCCTGCGGAAACTTGAACGCGACCGCTCCCCCTTCGGTGCCGCGACCACCCGCCGGTCCAAGTCCAACCGTCCTGACCGCCCCTGGGGCACCCGGCATCCGCAACGCCCGGGCGAGCTCGTGGAGATCGACTCCACTCCCCTGGACCTCATGGTCATCTACCCCGACGGTTCCACCGGTCGCATCGACGTCACCGCAGCAGTGGACATCGCCACCCGCACCGTCCTGGCCGTCATCGCCCGGCCTGTAGCGACCAAGGCTGTCGACGCTGCGGTCCTGCTCGCGAAAGCGATGACCCCATTGACCGTACAGCCGGGATGGCCTGAATCGCTGGCGTACTCACGCTCGATCCTCCCTACCGGGATGCTGCCCGATAACGCCGAGGCTGCGGCACAGGTTGCGGCGAAGCCTGTCATCGTCCCAGAGTCGATCACCATGGACCGCGGCAGGGCGTTCAAGTCCACCACCTTCATCTCGGCCTGCGAGCGCCTGCAGATCAACCTCACCCTGGCCGCGCCCCGGACACCGACCGACAAACCGCACATCGAGTCGTTCTTCCGGGGCCTGCGTACCGGTTTCGTCCAGCACCTGGACGGCTACGTCGGCCCCAACGTCGTCCAGCGGGGCAAGGACCCCGCCAGCCAGGCGGTGTGGACGATGGTCGAGGTCCAGAATCTCATGGACATGTGGGTCGTCGGGGTGTACCAGAACCGGCCCCAAGAGGGCCTACGGATCGCAGCGATGCCCAAGCGCAAGCTGACCCCCAATGAGATGTACGCCGCGCTGGCCTCGGTTGCTCCGCAGGCTTCGGTGACCTTCGAGCGTGATGACTATATCGCCCTGCTACCGGTGGCCTACCGGTCGATCCAGCCCTACGGGATCAACTTCGACGGGTTGCACTACACCGCTCCCGAGCTCGCCGAGTACCGCGGGATGTCCTCGGGCCTTCCGGCGCCGGCATCGGGTACGTGGGAGGTTCGCTACGATCCGCACCGGATGAACCGGATCTGGGTCCGAGACCATGTGAAAGGCCGTTGGATCGAGGCGACGTGGGTGATGAACGCCCAAGTCTCAGCACCGTTCTCCCGGGACGTTCTGACCGCGGCGAAGCGGGTATTGACCCGGACGGACAACCAGTTGGCCGGTAAGGATGTCGCCGAGCAGATCAACCGGATTCTCACCGCGCCGACAACCACGAAGGAGCGCAGTGCATCGAAGCGCTCGCGGACCGTTGAGTCTAGCGTCCCTGCGGC
>NZ_CACZOO010000076.1 GCF_902782855.1 uncultured Corynebacterium sp. | reverse complement strand
GGGCTCACTGCCCCGTACCCCCGAGCTGCTGGACGCCAACCGGCGTTTCAGCGCCGGTGAGGTCACCCGCGAGGAGTTCCTCACCATCCTGCAGGCCAGCGTCGACGAGGTCGTCGCCCGGCAGCACAACCTCGGCCTCGACATCATCAACGAGGGCGAGTACGGCCACATCACCTCCGGTGCCGTGGACTACGGCGCCTGGTGGAACTACACCTTCACCCGGCTCGGCGGGCTCACCATGACCGACACCGACCGGTGGGCCAACGCCGAGGTCGTGCGCTCCACCCCCGGCAACATCAGGCTGACCAGCTTCCCGGACCGCCGCGACCGCGCCGCCTTCAGCGAGGCCTACGAGGACCCGGAGTCCGGTATCTTCACCGGCCGCGCCAAGGTCGGCAACCCGGAGTTCACCGGCCCGGTGACCTACATCGGCCAGGACCAGGTGGACGCGGACGTCGACCTGCTCACCCGTGCCCTCGACAAGGTCGGCCACGCCCGCTCCGACGCGTTCGTCGCCGCCATCGCCCCCGGTTCCGCCGCCCGGCTGACCAACAAGGCCTATGACACCGACGAAGAGCTCGTCCAGGCCTGCAGTGCCGCGCTGTCCCACGAGTACAAGGCGATCACCGACGCCGGGTTCACCGTCCAGTTCGACGCCCCGGATCTCGCCGAGGCCTGGGACCAGATCAACCCGGAGCCCAGCGTCGCCGACTACCAGGCGTGGATCCGGATCCGCATCGACGCCCTCAACGACGCGATCAGGGACCTGCCGCGTGAGCAGACCCGGCTGCACATCTGCTGGGGTTCCTGGCACGGCCCGCACACCACCGACATCCCCTTCGCCGACATCATCGACGAGGTTCTGCGCGCGAAGGTCGGAGGGTACACCTTCGAGGGGTCCAGCCCCCGCCACGCCCACGAATGGCGGGTCTGGTCCGACCACCAGCTGCCGGCGAACACCCTGATCTACCCTGGTGTGGTCTGCCACTCCACCAACGTCGTCGAGCACCCACGCCTCGTCGCGGACCGGATCATCCAGTTCGCCGAGGTCGTCGGCCCGGAGAACGTCGTCGCCTCCACCGACTGCGGTCTGGGCGGCCGACTCCACCACCAGATCGCCTGGGCGAAGCTGCAGTCGCTGGTGGAAGGCGCGGAGATCGCCTCCAAGGAACTGTTCGGCTGATCTTCCCCGGTGCCCGTGCGCCCCTTGACCGCACGTGCTGAATCGTTTCCGTTAGGCTGGGCTACACAAAGTCGCCCCCTCACAGGAAGTAGGACGTTCCCCATGGGCACCAGGATTCACCGGACCCTCACCAGCGTCGTCGCCGTCGGTCTCACCTTCGGCCTCGCCGCGTGCTCCGATAACGACAACATGACAACCGGTGCCACCGGTGGGAGCGCGAACATCGCCTTCCCCGCCACCGTCTCCACGAAGTTCGGCGAGATCGACATCAAAGAGAAGCCGACGAAGGTCGTCGCTCTCGGGTGGGGAGACGCCGAGACTGCGGTCGCCCTCGGCGTCCAGCCTGTCGCGGCGTCGGACTGGGCGGGGTACGGTGGCGACGGCCTAGGACCGTGGGTCACTGACCGCTACGACGAGGACCCGGAGATCATCTCCACCCAGGAACCGGAGTACGAGAAGATCGCCGGTCTGGAACCCGACCTCATCCTCGACGTCAAGAGTTCGGGCGACCGGGCCCGCTATGACAAACTCTCCGCCATCGCACCCACTGTCGGGGTCCCCGACAACGGGGCGGACAGTTTCCTCACCGGCCCGGACCAGCAGGTCTCCATGATTGCGCAGGCGCTCGGCGAGACCTCGAAGGGCGAGGAGATTCTCGCCGCGCGAGCGGACCGGGCTGCGCAGATCAGGGACGAGCACCCGCAGTGGGCCGGCAAGACACTCTCCGCCATCGGGGCATCGAAGACCTGGGGAGTCTTCCTCCCGGGTTCGGTGCGCGTCGACCCGCTGATGCAGCTCGGCTTCACCCTCAACGACAAGATCTCCTCCACCCCGGCCGGGAAGAACGGCTTCTCCGTCTCTCTCACCGACGAGACCCTCGGAGACGCCGACGCGGACATCGTCCTCGCTTACCCGATCGGCATGACCGGGGACGAGATCGCTGACAGTGAGGCATGGAAGCGACTTCCGGCGGTGGCGGCCGGACACGCGGCTGTTCTTCCACGGGAGACCGCCCAGGCCTGACTTG
>NZ_CACZOO010000075.1 GCF_902782855.1 uncultured Corynebacterium sp. | reverse complement strand
CGCACCGGTGGACACCGCACCCCCGGACACCAGTGGTGACGCGTCGGTTCCGGCGGCGCAACGGGCACCACTCGCCGCCGGGGCC
Source organism: uncultured Corynebacterium sp. (assembly GCF_902782855.1). GTDB lineage: Bacteria > Actinomycetota > Actinomycetes > Mycobacteriales > Mycobacteriaceae > Corynebacterium. The sequence continues at coordinate 2,327 of NZ_CACZOO010000075.1, read as the reverse complement.
GTCGTCCTGGCCGTCGTCCTGGTCGTCATCCTGGTGGTGGCCGGGATCGTGGCTGTGGTGGCTGTCCTGGGACATGGCGGGGAGGAGACCGCCGCAGTGGCATCCGGGGCGCCGGAGACACCGGTGGCGTCGGGCGCGGAAGCGGGGGGTGCCGTGGTGGGCGGGTCACCCGCCTCTGAATCGTCCAGGGCGGCCGCGACGTCGATCCCACCGGGGGACCGGCCGTTCAGTGATCCGGTACGCCACGGCGAAACCACTCCGGACCCCGTCACCGACCGGGCCGACATCCCCGTCAACGCCGAGCTCGTCGGCTGGACGCTGCGTGAGGCCACCGCCCGCCGTGAGATCTGGATGTCCGACGACCCGGACGCCCGGATCCTCGTCGCCGCCACCCCGACTCCCCTGGGCACCCAGGAGGAACTCGACGCACGGATGCTCGCCGGACTCGGTGACATGGCGGGGGTGCGGGTGACCTCGCGGGGGCCCGTGGACTACGAGGAGCATTCCGGACGCTCGACGACGCGCTGGCAGGTCCGGCTCATCGATGGTCACCAGGTGTCCGTCGGCTGCCAGTACCGTGCAGGGACCGCAGCGGCCACCGGGGAGCGGCTCGCCGCCTGCGACCGCTTCACCGCCACCGCACGGGTGGGGTTGCCCGCGGGTGAACGGGTGGGGTGAACCTGGCGTCCCCGTGGTAGAACCGACCACATGCCAGAATCATCAGACTCCGGGCGTCCCGCCCCGCGGACCAGCACCCATTCGCTGGTCGTCGAGGCGATCGAGAACCGGATCCTGTCCGGGGAACTCGGTGTCGGCGACATGCTCCCACCGGAGCGTCAGCTCGCCGAACAACTCGGGGTGAGTCGTGCGGCGGCCCGCGAGGCGATCCGGGTCCTGGAGGGGCACGGCGTCCTCGAATCCCATGTCGGTTCCGGCTCGCGGGCCGGTACGTTCATCACCTCGATGCCGACGGCGGCGCTGAGCCGATTCCTGAAACTGCATGTTGCGCTGAACAACTTCGACATCGACGAGGTCGTCCAGACCCGCATGATCCTCGAGGTCGAGAGCGCGCGGATGGCCGCAGACCAGCACGAGCCCGAGGTGCTGGAACGGATGGCGGAGGAACTCGCCGTCATGGACGGGTGGAACGGTGAGATCAGCAGGGAGGAGTTCGGGGACGCCGACACCCGGTTCCACGTCGCCCTGGCACGCGGGGGCGGGAACCGGCTGTTCGCCGACATGACCCAGGCGATCCGCGAGTCGCTGCGCGCACCGTTGCTGGCGGGGTACCGGTCGCGGGAGGACTGGGAGTCGCTGCAGGAGTCGCTGCAGGTCCAGCACCGTGCGTTGCTCGATGCGGTCAGCCGGGGGGACGCCGACCAGGCCGCACGTCTGGCCGCCGAGCACATCAGGACCTCGTACCAGGTGCTGTCCGTCCCCGGGGAGTCAGTGGAGTCCGGGTCGTCCGGGTCGTCAGGGGATCGCGGGGTGGACCTTCCGGTGGAGCGGGCGCGGGGGCCCCGGGAAACCAATATCGTCGGGGAGTGAACCGGACGGGGGCCTGCGGCGTCTAACTAAGGGACGGCCCCGACAGTCGGGGCCGGCACCGACACAGATGTCCGGGATCCGACCCGGGCACAGACAGTGAGGGGGAAGCCATGAGCTTCAGGACAACCACCGACGTCATGCACGCCACCGCGGGGAAGGTGGACACGGTCAACGATCAGGTCCAGGCTGAACTGAACCGGCTGCAGGGCACCGTCGATTCCGTGCAGGGGGCGTGGAAGGGCGAGGCATACTCCTCCTTCGGCAATCTCATGGTCCGCTGGAACGACTCAGCCCGTGAGCTGCGTGCCGCGCTGACCAGCATCGCGGAAAACCTCCGCGCCAACGCCCGATCTTTCCGGCAGGTCGAGGACGACAACGTCGCCGCGTTCCGCTGACCCGCATCCACCACAACCGCACCACACCATCCGAGGAGACAGTCATGATCAAGTACGATTTCGCGCAGATCGCCCAGGCGTCCGCCGACATCCGGGCCACCTGCCGGAACATCAACGGTATGCTCGACCAGCTCAAGGGCGACATCGCCCCGATGGTCGCTGAGTGGGAGGGCACTTCGGCCGCAGCCTACCGGGACGCGCAGCGTCGGTGGGACTCCTCCGCCGAGGAACTGAGCATGGTGCTCGATTCCGTGGCCCGCACCGTCGACGATTCCAACGCCAGGATGAGCCAGATCAACACCAGTGCAGCGAACAGCTGGCCGTGACGGTACCGTGCCGTGCACGGGGACGGACACCGTGCCGTGCATGGTTTTGGTGGTCGTG
>NZ_CACZOO010000074.1 GCF_902782855.1 uncultured Corynebacterium sp. | reverse complement strand
CCCGGCCGGGGTCACCGCGGTGACGGAGGCTGACGGGCCGTTGTCCCCGGCCCGGGCCGGCCCCGAACCCTGATGCGGCACGCTCTATCCTGAACGTCATGCGCTCCACTCCCACCGTCGCCCCGGACGTCGGTCGCCTTGCCGCGTCCGCCACCGACTTCCCCGGCCGGCTCGACGAGGTCGACCCCTCTCTGCTCGGTCCACGGCAGGACCATGAGCTCGCAATGATCGCCGACGGGGACATGTCCCGGGACCTGTCGGGACTGGGCCTCATCGACTGCCGCCTGGAACGCCTCACCGCCCACGGCGCGGTCCTCACCGGGGCCCGGATCACCGACACCATCCTCACCACGGTGAACGCCACCTCACTGACCGCCTCGCGTGCCAGTCTGCAGGACGTCATCCTCCGGGACTCCCGGCTCGGCGCGGTGGATCTGGTGGACGCCGGCGTCCACGGGCTCATCGTCGAGCGCTGCAGCATCGACTTCCTCAACGTGCGGGGCACGGACCTCACCGACGTGCTCTTCCACGACTGCCGGATCGGCGACCTGGATCTCGGCGGTGTCCGCGCTGACCGGGTCTCGTTCGTCGACTGTCAGGTCGACGCCTTCGACGCGGTGGACGCACGCGCCAGGAACGTGGATCTGCGAGGCCTGGAGATCCACGGCATCCGTAACCCGGACGGTCTGCGCGGGATGACACTGTCCCCGGTTCAGGTCGCCCTGCTGTCCACCGCCTTCGCCCGGCACCTGGGGATACGTGTGGAGGAATGACCGGCGGGATCTACTTCTCCCCGTGGACCGCCTCGATCTCGACCTGTACCAGCCATCCCGCCACCGGCTGCTGCGAGACGGCCACGGTGACCAGTGTCGGCCGGGTCCGGTTGTCCGTCCCCGGGTACAGCTCGTCGACCCGGGAGGACAGGACGGACGCCGATGCCGATGCCGATGCTGGTGCTGATGCGGGCGCTGATTCCGGTGCTGAGTCTGCTGCGGAGTCCGGTTCCGGCTCCGTGGTCGGTGCTGCCGGAGTGGTCACGGCGGTCGTCTCCACCGGCTCCTCCGCGTCGGAGACGAGGGACCGTCCGGTGTCCCGGTCGATGTTCGCGAAGTAGCGGCGGTAAGCCCGCTCCCACCCGTCGAAGTCTGCACCGTCGCGGCCGTCGCGGCCGGTCGGTGCGAGGTAGACCCGCACCGTCGCGACCTCGAAGAGCTTGAGCTTGCGGTCACTCAGCAGATTCTCCACCTGCGACAGCACCTGGAGGGACTGCGCCTCGGTGACGGTCATCCCCGCGGGTAGTTCTCCGTCGGCGTCGAGGAGTCCCGGATCGACGAAGGACAGCGGGTCCCCGTCCTTGAGCATGTGGTTCCTCCGCTCCGGGCCGATCGCCGAAGAACGGAAAACCGAGGCGTCCGCGGGGACGGAGACCCCGGCTGCCGCCGGGTCGGTTTCGTCGGAGACCGAGCTGTTGAACACCGCTTCGTCGGCGCAGGCGCTTGTGGTGAGCAGCAGTGCCCCGCCGGTGAGCAGGGCAGCGGTGCGCGGATGTCTCATGTTGTCCTCCGGGAATGTCAGGCGTCCGGCCACCATCATACGAATGCTGACGGTGGGGCCGGGTACGGCGCTGGTCAACCCGGATACCGGGGCTTCGCGGCCACCGCGGTACCGGTGGTGCGCTACCCGGTGGTGACCGTGGAACCGGTGACTGCGGCGGTGGCAGCTTTCCGGCATTCGTGACGTCCGCAGTGCGCGGTCAGGGGGTCGGCGACGCAGTCGTCGCAGATGAGCACCATGGCGCGGCAGTCGCCGTTGGAGCAGTTGCGGTAGATGTTCGTCGGTTCGCCACAGTGGATGCAGTGGCCGAGTTGGACGGCGTCCGCACTGAACTCCACGTGCATCCGCTGGTCGAAGACGTACAGTGACCCCTCCCAGAGGCCGGTGTCCCCGAATCTTTCGCCGTAGCGGACGATGCCGCCGTCGAGCTGGTAGATCTCGCCGAAACCACGGTCGACCATGAGTTTGCTGAGTACCTCGCAGCGCACGCCGCCGGTGCAGTAGGTGACGACGGGGCGGTCCTTTAGCGAGTCGTACTTTCCGGAGTCGAGTTCGTCGAGGAAGTCGCGGGTGGTGGTGGTGTCCGGGACCACCGCGTCCCTGAACTTGCCGATGGCGGCCTCCATGGCGTTGCGACCGTCGAAGAAGACGACCTCGTCGCCGCGTTCGGCAACCAGGTTGTTGACCTGCTCCGGGCTCAGGTGGACGCCACCGCCGACCACACCGTGTTCGTCGACCTCGATCTCGTCGGCCGCGCCGAAGGTGACGATCTCGTCGCGGACCTTCACCGAAAGTTTCGGGAAGTCCTCAGCGGAGCCGGCGGACCACTTGAACTCCATGTCGTGGAAGCCGGGGTACTCGCGGGTCCGGCGAATGTAGGTCTTGACCGAGGCGAGGGAACCGCCGACGGTGCCGTTGATGCCGTGGCGGCTGATGATGATCCGGCCCCGCAGCCCCAGGGACTCGCACAGGGTGCGTTGCCAGAGCATCACCGCAGTCGGGTCGGCGACCGGGGTGAAGCGGTAGTAGAGGAGGATGCGGGATTCACTCACGTCTGACGAGTGTATGCGGTGGACGTCCGTCCTCAGAGCGTGAGGTGCATCTCCTGGTGCTCGATGCCCTCGACGGTGAATGGCGCGCCGAAGGGTTCGAAACCGTAGGAGGCGTAGAAGGGCTGGGTGGCGACCTGGGCGTCGATCTTGACGACCGCGGTCTGGGTCACCGGGTCCAGGGCGGCGGCACGACCGCGGGCCACCTCGAGGGTGGCGTCCACGATCTGGCGGGCGATGCCGAAGCCGCGGAACTCGGGCAGGACGGCGAGGCGTCCGATCTGCTGTTCCTCGGCGGGGCCGAAGAT
>NZ_CACZOO010000073.1 GCF_902782855.1 uncultured Corynebacterium sp. | reverse complement strand
GTGGACAGTGCGATGCCGCGGAGCTGCTCGACGACCGCCCCGGCGGGCATGATGGCCGTGAACAGCCAGAACCAGGGCTGGGCGATGTCCGCCAGGCGATCGGCCCCGGCGACGGCGAAGAATCCCAGATCGACCAGGAACATGCCGAGGGCGAAGGCCGTCGCCCAGACCATGACGACCTTCTTGGGGAACCGGTCGACGAGCGTGCCGAAGAGCATGCTGCACACCGAGACGAACAGCATGTAGGCGGCGCCGACGGCACCCGAGGCGATGACGTTGCGGGTTTCGGCGTAGATCCAGAAGGTCAGGCCGAACCAGAGGAAGCTCGTGGCGAGGTTGGCCACGGCGGTGTTGACGAGGAGATGGACGAAGGTACGCATACCGTGGTCAGGGGTTGTGCGCGGGGATGTGCGCGGGGTTGTACGGGGCATTCTGCTCTCCGGTGGAGTGCGGGGGCAGGGCGGTTCCATGGCCGGTCCGGAGTGAATCGGGGTACGGCAGGTGCACCGCCCGACGCCCCCGCTGATGTGCGGTGGGCCGTCGGACAGCTGGAGAAAACGGGAGGTGACTCGACCGTTCTCCGCTGTCAGCGGAGGGTGCGGAGCTTCAGGGAAGCGGTGCCGGTGTACATGGATGGAGACTGTAGCACCCGATGGGGGTCGCGCATACCCCTCACTGTCCCTTCGCAAAGTGGGGGTCGATGCACCACGCAGAGACGGGGGTAAGCGCGATGCAGGATGATTACCCCCATTGAGAATAGTTCAGCCTTCACTTACACTCGCCTACGTACATGTACCCCTCAGAAAGAAAGTGTTCCAATGAGAGCTCTTCGATCCAAATCTCTTAGGTCATTTGTCGTGACCCTCGTGCTGGCGACTGCATTCGCCTCCCAGTCACAGGCTTTCGCCGCCCCTACCTCCGCCACAATCGAAGGAGGGACAACCCAATCCTCAGACCCGACTCGATACGACTACGTCGACCCAGATTCAGGTGACACCAACACTTCCATTGGACCCCGCAGTGCGATCGGCTACGAGCCCATCACTGGCTTTTCCTTCAACTGGAGGGGAAACACATATAAAGTCGCCACTTCAGAGCTGAAGCACGGAATCTCTGGAAGTGGCACTCGGATCAACTCTGAGTACGCCGAATATCGCGCTCCGAGCACCGTGTGCAACTGGCGCATCGACTACCAGAATCGCAACGGAAGCACCATCTACCGGACATACAGGGGAGCGACGCATGCAACCTGTAACTTCGGGGCAATGTATGACATCGGCCCAAGCAATGTCACTGTCCGAAAAGGAAAGCAATGCGCGAGGCTCTTTGTTGGCGGATCCTTCCGAGGCGAGCAGTGTCACAACATCCACTGACCTCAGCTCTCCTGTGCGTGTCCGCCGCGGTAGCCGGCATCGTGTGCACTGTGGCCCTGGTCATGGCATGGAACAACCTGTACAACGCGGACGCCTTCCTCTCCGACGACGCCGCCACCGATGTCTCCGGACAGGTCGGCCCCGCCTTGACCTATGTGAAGGTCGGCACCATCGCCGCAGCGGTGTCAGTGCTGAGCCTGGTGGCCCTGGTGTGGCGGACCTCCGTCGGTCGCAAGGAACAGGCGGCGAAGTGAGCCGCGAGGTACGCCGCAGGCAGTGGCGCACCCCTGTCCGGAGGTAGTTATTGCGACGCACATACCGATTCTTGCACTGGGGAGCCTTGCCTTTACTAGGCTGCCCTTCATGCACACTCTCTCCGAGCACGACCGCCAGCAGCACATCAACGCCGCCGTCGAGGCACTGAAGGCACGAATGACCCGTCGGTTCATCGACGTCGACGAGGCATTCGCCCAGCTCGCCTCGGAACTCCACTGGCAGGGCGAGCAGGCGGCGTGGGGGCTCCGCAGGGCCCGGCGCCGGCTACGCGGCACCTGCTAGGTCACCGCCCGGCGGTCACATGCCGTCCATGTCCGCCATGCCGTCGGTGCCGTAGTCCTCATGCCCCGACTGCTGGACCCGGACCGGAACGTCGGCCAGCTCGTACTCCTTACCGTCCTCGTCGGTCAGCGTGAACGTGACGGTGTCACCGGCGGCGATGTCGTCGTTGTTCTCCATGATCATGATGTGGTTTCCACCCGGGTGCAACGACACGCTGCCGTTGGCCGGCACGACCAGGCCGTCGGCGGTCTCCCGCATCACACCGTCAACCACCTCGTGGTACTGGTACACGGCGGGGAGACTGCCGGTGACCCGGGTGAGGTGGATGTCCTTGTCGGTGTTGTTCGTCAGTTCACCGAACGCGGCGGTCATCGACTTGTCCGTCCCCTTGGCCCCGACATAGCCGTCCCCGAGGGTCAGCGCGTCGGTGGAGACCTCGGTGGAGCCGGTGTCGCCGGCCCCGGTCTGTTCGGTGGAGCCGGTGGAGGTAGCCGTGGTCTCACTGTCGTCTCCACCGCAGGCGGCGAGCCCCAGCACCAGTGCTGCAGAGGCTACGGTGGCACCGAGGCGGCGGGTGATGGTTTTCATGTGGTTTCTTCCTTACGGTCGAACGGTTGGGCAGGCGAGCGGCGGGGTGCACCGGGACCGGTGCACGGGGTGCTCTCCCCCACTGGTCGTTCAGCGGGCCGCCAGAGTTCCCCACCACCACCTCCACCACCCCCGAACAGGTCAGGATTCCCCGGGAACCGGCACCCGCCACCGTCCGACTACTCGGGCATGGCAGTTTCCACTGATGCACCCCCACCGATGACCCACCCCTCTCCCCGGCATGACACTGCGGACCGGCTGCAGACCCGCCGGCTGATCCACCGACTGCATTTCTTCGCCGGGATCATCTGCGCGCCCCTGATCCTGTTCGCCGCGCTGACCGGTCTGGCCTACGCCTTCTCCCCCACCATCGAACAGGTCACCAACCAGGACATGCTCACCGCCTCAGAGTCCGGGGAACGCGCGGACGGCAGCACCGTCCCGGTGAGTCGACTGGTGGAGACCGCCCGGAACAGGCACCCCGACCTGACGCTCGCGGGAATCCGGCTCGGCGACGCCGACCAGACGACCCGGGTCCTGTTCAGTGATCCCGACCTCCCGGAGTCGACGGTGCGGGCGGTGTTCATGGACCCCTACACCGGTGAGGTGAAGGGCGACACGACCCAGTACGGCAGCTCCGCGGCCCTGCCGTTGCGCCAGTGGATCTCCCAGGGGCACCGGATGGCCTGGCTGGGCGAACCGGGACGCCTGTACTCGGAGACCGCGGCCAGTTGGCTGGGGGTGCTGGCCGTCGGCGGACTGGTCCTGCTCTGGTCCCGGCAACGCGGGTCCGCGAGGATCCGGGGCATGCTGCGCACCGGAGGCTCCGGCCGGGTGCGGACCGTGCGGCGGCACGGTGCCACGGGCACGGTCATCGCCGTGGGCCTGGTCTTCCTCACGGTCACCGGGCTCACCTGGTCATCGGTGGCCGGCGACAACATCGGCGAGGTCAGGGCGAACCTCCACTGGGGCACCCCCTCCGTCTCCTCGGAGCTCCCGGGTGCCACGGTGCCCACCATGTCAGCGAGCGGGGACACCGGAGCGCACCAGAGCCATGAGGGTCACGAGGGTCACGGCGGGACTCCCGGACACGGCACGTCGGGTGGCGGGGTGCGCGTCAGCGGCCTCAACGCGGGTTCGATCGACCGTGTCGCGGCGACCGCACGACGCGAACTGCGCACCCCGGTGACGATCACCCCGCCGGCGGCGGAAGGACAGGCGTGGACGGCCGCGGAGAACCGCGCGGCCTACCGGCTGTCGAATGATTCGGTGGCGGTGGACTGGGCCACCGGCGCCGTCACCGGGCGGTCGGACTTCGCCGACTGGCCGCTGGCGGCCCGCGCGACCGCCTGGCTGATCCAGCTGCACATGGGCACCCTGTTCGGCCTGCCCAACCAGATCGCTCTCGGTCTGCTGGCGGTGGGCGTCATCGCCGTGGTCTGCCGGGGTTACGCGATGTGGTGGATGCGGCGCCCCACCGGTTCCCTCGCGGCCGCCCCACGTCGGGCCCGGTGGTCCCGGCCTACCCGGGGCACCGTCATTCTCGTGCTGGCCCTGGTCGCCTACGGATGCCTCGCCCCGGTTTTCGGGGTGACCTGTCTGGCGTTCATCGCCGCCAGCGCCGTGTGGTCGTTGTTCCGGCGGCGGGCACAGGCACACTGATCACACGGTGCCGGTCAGGCGGCCACGACCACCACGGGCCACGTCCACCACCGTCCAGGCCATCGCCGTCGCTCCGTCACGCAGCGTTTTCTCCGCGACCGGGCCGACACAGGCTTCCGCGAACTCCGCCTGATGGTTGAGCACCGGGAACGAGCCCACCCCGATGTACGGGTGGATCGCCGGTACGGCCCAGGAGACGTTCGCGAAGTCGGTCGAGGCCCGGCACATGTCCGCTGCCGGATCCTCCTCACCGTGCTCGCCACCCTCGACGTGCAGTTCACGCCCCAGGGTCAGCGCATTGGCCCGGTAGAACCCCAGGGCGTCCTCACTGGTGCGCATGTCGGAGTAGGGCTTCGACTCGTCGATGATCTCGACGGAGCAGCCGGTCGCCAACGCACCGGCCTCGAAACACCGCTTCACCTTGGCGGATGTCTCGGCGAGCTCCGCCATGGTCCCGGCGCGCACGTACCAGCGCCCCGTGGTCCTGCCCGGGATCGCGTTGGGGGCGTCCCCGGCGCGGGTGACGATGCCGTGCACCCGGACGGACGCCGGCAGCTGTTGGCGCAGCAGGCCGATCGCCACCTCGGCGACGGTGAAGGCGTCCGCGGCATTCACCCCCTGCGTCGGGTACGACCCGGCGTGGGCGGCATGACCGGTGAAGGTGATCTCCCAGTGTTCCACGGCGAACGGCCGGGCGCGCACCACGTCCACCGGCGCGGGATGCACCATCATCGCGAAGTCCAGTCCGTCGAAGGTACCCCGGTCGAGCATCTCGATCTTGCCGCCGCCACCCTCCTCCGCCGGGGTGCCGAACACCTCGACCGTGATGCCGAGTTCCCCGGCGACACCGGCCAGCGCCACCGCCGCACCCAGCGACATCGTGGCGATGAGGTTGTGCCCGCAGGCGTGGCCGATGTTCGGCAGGGCGTCGTACTCGGCCATCAGCGCGGTGCGCAGCGGGCCGGACCCGGCCACGGCATGGAAGGCGGTGTCGAGGCCGACAAACTTCTCCTCCACCGTGAAACCGTGGTCACGCAGGTAGGAGGCACACCTCGCGGCAGACTCGTGTTCCTGCCACGCGGTCTCCGGGTGGGCATGCAGCCACTCCGACAGGTCGACCAGCGACGGATGCAGTTCTCCGATCCGCGCCTGCACCTGCGTCTTCGCGTCCGCCTCACTCATCGCCGGGCACCCCGTAGGACGGGGAGGACGCCGGGTCGATGCCGCGGGTGACGTAGTCGTCCCGCTGCGGCAGCCAGACCTCCAGCAGGTCGGCGAGGTCCTCCACCGGGGCCTCCGACCAGTCGACCCGCAGGTCGGTCTCGATCCATCCGGCGGAGCGGACGACGGCGAGCCCCGCGGAGTGCACCGGGCCGGCTTCCCCGCCGGCGGTCAGTCCGGCCTGCATCGCGGCGAGCAGACGGTTCTCCAGGTCGACGCCGGATGTCGCAGACGACTCGAAGGCCGCGAGCATAGCGTCCGGCACCCCGGCGGAGGCGAGCATGTTACCGGCGCAGACGGCGTCCTCCCCCACCGCCGAAGCGTAGGTACCGAGGGTGTGCGGGCCGGACCAGGTCGCGCCCGGGCCTGCGGCACCGAGGACGCTGAGCTGGCGGTAGTCGAGGGTGGCGTCCGCCCGGGCGAGGGTCTCCAGAGCCTCGGCGGCGGTGGCGCCGGACGCCAGCGCGTCCAACAGGAACGGGCCGAAGCGCGGGTCGGTGATGTTCTGCGACGCGGCCACCCCTACGCGGGAGCGCACGTGGAGACAGCGGGCGGCGACGGCCGGGGAGGACGAGCTCACGGCCATGCCGAAGGCCACTGTGCCGTCAGCTGCCGTGTCGCGGGCGACAATGGAGAAGGTCATCTACAGCACCGCCGTCGCGTCGATCTCGACAAGCCATTCCGGGCGGGCCAACGCGGAGATGACGATGCCGGTGGAGACCGGGTGGACGCCCCTGAGCCAGCGTCCCATGACGCGGTAGACGGGCTCGCGGAAGCGGATGTCGGTGAGGTAGACGGTGACCTTGACGACGTCCTCGAGGGTGCCGCCGGCCTCGTCCATGAGCATGGCGATGTTCGCCATCGCCTTCTCCGCCTGCGCCTCGACGTCACCGACGCCGACGTTCTCACGGGTGTCGAGATCCTGGCCGATCTGGCCGCGCAGGTAGACCACCCCGTTGGCGACGACGGCCTGGCAGAGGTCGTTGTCGAGGTTCTGCTCCGGGTAGGTGTCGGCGGTGTTGAAGGGGCGGATGCGGGTGTGCTTCATGTCTGTTCTCCTGGGTGGGTTACTGCCGGGTGGGTTACTGCCGGGTGGGTTACTGCCGGGTGGGTTACTGCCGGGTGGCGGGTTCGGTGGCGGGGGCGTAGGCGGCGTAGCCGCGCTGGATCTGGATCTCGTCGACGACGTACTTCGCGTCGTGCCAGCAGCCCCAGATGAAGCTGGAACCGCGGCGCGACAGCCACGGCAGGCCGACGTAGTAGAACCCCGGTGCGGCGGTGACGCCGCGCTGGTGGACGGGGCGTCCGGCGTCGTCGAGGGTGCCGTCGACGGTCAGCCACGAGTAGTCGACACCGTAGCCGGTCGCCCAGATGACCGTGGTGATCCCGGCGGTGGCGAGGTCCAACTCGAGGATCGGGTCGATGGCGTCGGTCGGGTCCGGCCCGAGGGCCCACGCCTCCGGCTCCTCTGGCAGGTCCAGGCCGTTGGCCTCGATGTAGGCGTCCGCCTCGGCGAAGAGCTCCAGCAGGTTCCGGTCACCGGCATGGATGTTGTCGGCGAGGTCGCCGCGGAAGTGCAGGACGCCGCCAGCGTCGCAGGTCTCGGCGCGACCGGTGAGGTGGATGCCGTCGGCGGCGAGGTCGCGGAAATCAACGGTGTGGCCGCCGTCCGCGCCGGTCACGGCGATGGTGACGTGCTCCGCACCGACCGGCGGGGCAGCCATGTCCCACTTGCCGAGAACGCCGAGCCACCACACGTTGTCGCGACCCCGGTAGCGGCGCGGCGGACGGTCGTGGGCGCCGACGGCGAGGGTGACGTCGCGCCCGGCGCGGTTGAGTTCGACGGCGATCTGCAGGCCGGAGGACCCGGCACCGACGACGAGGACGCCACCCTCGGCCAGCTGTTCCGGGTTGTCGTAGTCCGCGGAGTGGATCTGGGTGACGCCGTTGGCCTCTGCCACGGTCGCCGGGATCACCGGCGGGATGACCGGCGTCTGGAACGGACCGGTGGCGGAGACGACACTGGTCGCGGCGATGGTGACCTGCTCAGCCGGGTCGGTGGAGCCGGTGGGGCGCACCGTGGCGAGGTAGCCCGGCGCGCCCGGGTTCTTCACCAGCCCGACGACCTCGACACCGGTGTGGACCGGGGCGTGGTGGAGGGCTGCGTAGTCCTCGAAGTACTGCGCGACGCGGTCGTGGTGGACGAAGGCCTCCCCGTCGCACGGTGCGGCACCGGAGGCCGTGGGGGCGTCGAAGGTGAGGCCGGGGAAGCGGTCGTGCCAGGCGGGGCCGTTGGCGCAGAGGGAGTCCCAGCGGCCGGTGCGCCACTTCTCGGCGATGCGGTCGCGTTCCAGGACCAGGTGGTCGATGCCTGCGGTGGTGAGGTGTTCGCTGGTCGCGATGCCGGACTGGCCGGCGCCGATGACGAGGACCTCGGTGGAGGTGGGGAGGCTGGTCAAGTTGTTCAGGTTGTTCACGGTCGTTCTGTTCACGGTCATTCTCCGATCCGGATGAGCTTCTTGTTGACGAATTCGTCGGCGGCCAACAGGCCGAGTTCGCGCGAGGTACCGGACCTCTTCACCCCGCCGAAGGGGAGCTCCGGGCTGTCGGCGAGGACGCAGTTGACGTAGACCATCCCGGCCTCGATGGCGGTGGCGACGCGGTCTGCCTGGGCGGGGTCGTCGGTGTAGACGTAGGAACCGAGTCCGAAGGGGGTGTCGTTGGCGATGCGCACGGCGTCCTCCTCGTCGGTGGCGCGGTAGACCACACCGACCGGGCCGAAGAACTCCTCGCGGTAGGCGTCCATCTCCGGGGTGACGTCGGCCAGTACGGTGCCGGGGAAGAAGTTGCCGTCTCGGACACCCCCGGTGAGCAGTGTCGCCCCCTGTGCCACAGCCCGGTCGACCTGGTCGGCGAGCCGGTCGGCGGCGGCCGGGGAGGACAACGGGCCGAGGACCGTGCCGTCGACCGTCGGGGCGCCGAGCGGGACTGCCGCCATGCCGGCGGTGAACTTCGCCAGGAAGGCGTCGTAGAGGTCGTCGACGACGATGAAACGCTTCGGGGCGTTGCAGACCTGGCCATTGTTGTCGGTGCGGGCAGCGACCGCTGCCTCGACGACGGCGTCAAGGCCGGCGTCGGGGCCGGCGTTCATGTCCGTGCCGGGGGTGGAGAGGACGAGAAAGGGGTCGGAGCCGCCGAGTTCGAGCGCGACCTTCTTGAGGTGGCGGCCGGCCTGCTCGGCGACGGCCGCGCCGGCGCGCTCCGACCCGGTCACGGAGACCCCTTGGACACGTGTGTCGGCGATGATGTCCGCGGCCTGGTCATTGGTGGCGTAGACGTTGACGTAGGCACCGGGCGGGAAACCGGCCTGCGCGTAGATCTCCTCGAGCAGCGCGGCGGTGCGCGGGCACTGCGGGGCGTGCTTGAGGATGATCGTGTTGCCGAGAACGAGGTTCGGGGCGGCGAAGCGCGCGACCTGGTAGCTGGGGAAGTTCCACGGCATGATGCCGAGGAGGACGCCGAGCGGGGCACGCCGGATCAGGGCCGAGCCCTCACCAAGGATGGCCAGCGGCTGGTCGCCGGTGATCGCCTCCGCATTGTCCGCGTAGAACGCGGTGATGTCGGCGGCGAGATCGACTTCGCCGAGCGCCTGGTCCAGCGGCTTTCCCATCTCCGCGGTGATGATCTGCGCGAACTCCTCGCGTCGGTCACGCTGGATCTGTGCGCAGCGGGCCACGGCGGCGGCCCGGTCGGTGACGGGGACCTCACTCCAGATGCGGTACCCGGCCTCAGCACGGGTCACGGCGTCCCGGATCTGGTCGTCGGTGAAGGTGGCGAAGGTCTCGCGGATCTCGCCGGTGGTCGGGTCGGTGACGGCGTAGGTCATCGGTGGGCTCCTGTGTCTGTTATCTGGATTGCTGTTGTCTGCATGTCTGTTGTCTCGGTCTGTGGCGTCCGGATCTGCGGCCGCTCGGTGATGACGCCGCGGCACACCGCCGCGAACGCCCTGGCCTTGGCCGTGAGCCCCTCCCCCGCCCGGTAGGCGAGCGCCACATTGAGCGGACGCACCGGTTCTGCGACGGGGATCGCCGCGATCTGGTGACCGGAGTAGGTGAGATCGTGGTGCGGCACCTGGTTGAGCAGCGTGTACCCGTGACCGGCGGCGACCATGCCACGGACGGTCTCGAAGCTCTGGAACTGGGCCGCGACGATCGGGGTGACGCCGTTCGTGCTGAATGCCTGGAGGAAGTACTCGCGACTGCCCGGGATGTTGAGGAGGATGAACGGCTCGGACGCCATCTCGTGCAGGGAGATGGACGTCCGACCGGCCAGCGGGTGGTCCGGACTGACGCCGACGTAGGCCGGACGTTCCTGCAGCGGCTCATAGGTGACCGTGGCGTCCGGGATCATGTCGTAGATCAGGGCGACGTCGATGCGTCGGTCCCTCAGCGCCGCGAGGGCGTCCGGGCAGGACAGTTCCACCGCATTGGCACGCAGTTCGTGGTGTTCTGCATCGAGCCGGGCCCAGATCTCGGGCAGGTAGAAGGGGGCGAGAGTGGTGAAGCAGGCGGTCTCCAGGGTGCCGCGGAGGGCGTCAGGGTTGACGGCGTCGGCGGCGTCCCGCAGTTCGGAGAGGATCCGTCGCGCGCGGACGAGCAGCTCACGCCCGTCGGCGGTGAGCTCGAGACCCTTCGAACGACGACGCAGGAACAGTGTGGTGCCGAGGCGCTTCTCCAGCTGGCTGACCGACGTGGAGACCGCCGACTGTGCGACGTAGAGTTCCTCCGCTGCGGCAGTCATGCTGCTGTGTTCTGCGGCGCTGACGAAGTAGACGAGCTGCGCCACCGAGATTCCGGGGTTGGTGAGCATGCGGGTCACGCTATGGTCGCCGTATTGCCGTTGCGTTTCGTTGATATAGCACGGCGTTTGCATCAGAAATGACGATGTGGGCGACCTGTTTTCGTTGTGCTGCAGCGGTTGCCGGGCGGGCGGGGTGTTCCTAGCGTCACAGAGCATGGACAAAGGCACGAACAGGGTCATGAACAGCACATTCGAGTACATCGTCGTCGGTGGCGGGACGGCCGGGTGCATCGTCGCCGCGCGGTTGGCGTCTCGCCCCGGGCACCCGCGCGTGGCGCTGGTCGAACGGGGACCCGAGGACACCCACGAGGAGCGCGCCCAGGCGATCCGGAACTGGGACCGGATGGTGGAGAGCGGGTACGCCGTCCAGCACCGTTCGGTACCGCAGGCCCGCGGCAACAGTCACATCGACCACACCCGGCTGCACATCCTCGGCGGCTGTTCCACGGCCAACACCATGATCTCCTGGCGTCCTTTCCGCGGCGACCTGCAGGAATGGGAGGCGCGCGGCGCGGCCGGCTGGGGCCCGGAGGAGTTCCTGCCGTTCTACGACCGGTTGAGGACGCGGATCTCGGTCATCCCGCCGTACGACCGGAACCCGCGGTTGTCCCGGGTCCTGGCCTCTGCGGCGGACGCGCTGGACCTCGAGGAGGTCGTGGAGTGGAACCCGGTCCCACCCACGGACTGCGCCGACTACCGCCCGGGGGCCGGGTTCTTCGAGATCGGGTACATCCCGGAGACGAACCAGCGGTCCAGTGCGTCGAACGCCTACCGTGACCTGCTGACCAGGGCACAGTTGCGGGGGAACCTGGACCTGCTGACCGGGCACCGGGCGCGGTCACTGGTGCTGTCCGACGACGGCGAGAGCGGCAGAGGCACCAGCGGCACGGGCGCCGTCTGCACCGGGGTCATCGCGGAGGACGCGGGCGGCGGCGTCCGGGAACTGTCGGCGTCCGGTGAGGTCATCGTCTGTGCCGGCGCGTTCGAGAGCCCGCGGCTGCTCATGGCGTCCGGCATCGGTGATCCGGAGGTGCTTCGTGATGCCGGGGTGGAACCGGTCGTCGACCTGCCCGGGGTGGGCCGCAACCTGCAGGACCACGCCGAGGGGATCGTCGTCTGGGAGACCCGTGGGCCGACGAGCGCGGACTCCGCGACCGGGTGGGACGCCGGCTATCTCTGGGGGAACGCGCACGCGTCCGGGGAGTTCTCTGGCCTCGACCCGGTGCCGGAGGTGACGACGCACGTGCCGGTCCAGGCATGGGTGGAGCAGCTGGTCAGGGCGGGGATCAGCCTGCCGGAGCACTACGCCGGGGTGGCACCCAACGTCTCCCGGCCGAGCAGCCGCGGCCGGGTATGGATCACCTCGGGTGATCCGGACGCTGAGCTCCAGATCGACTACGGCTACTTCACTGACGCGACCGGGCGTGATGAGGCGGCGCTGGTCGCCGGGGTGCGCAACGCCCGGGCGGTGGCGTCGGCGGAGCCGTTCGCCTCCGAGATCGTGCGCGAGGTCTTCCCCGGCCCGGACGTGGTGACGGACGAGGCGATCTCCGCAGCGGAACGGGCGGTCCACCAGACCGTGTACCACCCGTGCGGGACCTGCGCGATCGGCGATTCCGCAGATCCTCAGGCTGTTCTGGACCCGGCACTACGTGTGCGCGGCGTGCGTGGCCTGCGGGTGGCGGACGCCTCGGCGTTCCCGACCGTGACCTCGACGAACCCGGTGGTGACGGTCATGATGCTCGCCGAGCGGGCGGCGGAGCTGGTGGGCCAGAATAGAACCAGAAAGTAACCATTCAGGAAATCTGAGAGGTATCTGTCGCCCTTAGGACTGATGCCAATGAGAAATATCGACGCTCTTTTACGAACGCTGAACCACGCCCCGAACCACAGTGAGGTATGTCACCTCCCCCAGATGTTACCCTGGTATCAGGAGAGCTATTTCCAGACAGAAGATACACTGTATAACTGCCGCTCGCAGAGAAGCCTTTACTCAATGCGTACCCGATAACACCGGAAAGTCTCTTATCGACCGCATCTGATGACTTTCGAAGCCTGTCCACCTCATCCGAATTCCATAGCGGATTGACTCGCACAGATTCAACATGCGCAAAGTGCGGACATATCTTCTTGCTGAAGTAGAAACCAACATATTCAACAGGTGCCAAAGTACGATCAGTCGAGCATATATACGCAGACTGGGCGATATAGAGATCATAGACAGAGCTATCCTTCGACCCCACAATGACAGTGTTTTGCACCGACGCCACGGGCCGGTCCTTACAAAGAACGCGGACCTGTTCAATCGAACTAATCCACTCTCGAGCACCCGGATCAACCCACCCCGCAAGCGCGAGAATCTTCTCAAGTTCCACGACTGGATCGAGAGACAGGAGTGAATCCTGGTGCGCACATCTGTTGCGGAGCTCCAACATGTCACTGACAGCCCTGTCAACCTGATTCCTCACTCCGGAAGATTTCGGAAAGGACTCCCTGAGACACTTCCTCCATAGTTCCTCATTCTGGGAACCGTCATGAAGGAATGTCGCCCAGAACCCAAGTGTGACCGAGGCAATAATAGCATCCGGCGTCACAGAACGACCGCTGTTCTTCTTCTTTAACTTAGCAGCAGCTTTCTCTACTTGATCATGACTATCCCGCCATGGATAGTCCAGTGGATGCACCTTCTCAAGTTCCCGCATCATGGCGTTACGAACGAGAACTTCAGTGTGATGAATACACTCCGTCAACGCTGATGAAACTCTGGCATTCCACTCGTAAAGATCCCAGGCCGCTTCGACATCCCCTCCGCTGCCCTCCAGGTACGGCGCAAACCGAGCTTCAGAAATCCAACTGACATCTCTCCTCATACCACCGGATACTACGTCGTGTGTTAGCCTGTGGGTGTCCGCCTCTGATCCGGTCCTCCGGGCATGCGGCCGAGCCCCGCCGCCGCCTCTGCACCGCACGCCGCGGCGGGTGCTCCCTTTTCTACAGTTCCGGGTGCCGCCGTCCGTGGCCGGTCGCAGCCTCGAAGGCACGTGCGACCCGTAGCACCTCGACATCACGGCCCGGCGCGCCGATGATCTGGATGCCCACCGGCAGTGGCGGTACAGGCAGGGCCTCCGGTGCAGTGGCGGCGGTCGGATCGCCGGACGCACCGTTGACCGGCCGGGCGAACCCCGCCGGCACGCTCACCGCCGGACAGCCGGTCGGCGAAATGAGCGTCGCCGCACGCATCCAGTCCAGGTAGTTCTCCTGCGGCACACCGTTGATCGCTCTCGGATAATCCCAGGACGCGTCGAACGGCAGGACCTGCGAGGTCGCCGTGACCAGCACATCATGGTCGGCGAAGAAGCTGTTCACCGCCACCGTCAGACGGACCCGCGCGGCGTCCTTCGAGAGAAGATCGTCGACGGTCAACCGTAGGCCGGCCTCGATGTTCCACGCCACGAAGTCGCGGAACGTGTCCGGGTGGGCGCGCAGCAACGGCCCGTACCAGGCGGCGAAGTCGTAGGCCCGCTGCGTGAAGAAGACCTCTGCAGCGTCCGAGAGGTCGACGCAGGTGTCGTCGACGATCGCGCCGAGGTCAGTGAAGACCGGCAACGCGGCGTTCACCACCGCCAGGACCTCCGGCTCGACGTTCAGGCGTCCGGCCAGCGTCGGCGAGAACCCGACACGGACACCTGCCAGTGACGGCTCCCACGACGGATCCGAGAACTCCGGCAGATCGAAGCACACCGCCGGACGGGCGGTCGGCGATTCCGGGTGCGGCCCGGACGCCACCGACATCAGCAGCGCCACGTCGGACACCTCCCGCGCCATGAACCCGGACTGGGCGAGCCACTGCCACGAATCCTCCGGCGGCACATGCGGGATCATCCCGTCCGAGGGGCGGAACCCCACCGTATTCGTGAAGGACGCCGGCGTCCGCAGGGACCCGCCCATGTCTGAGCCGTCACCGGCGGGCTGGATCCCCGCGGCGATGACCGCGGCGACACCACCGGAGGACCCGGAGGCGGACCTCGTGAGGTCCCACGGGTTCACCGTGGTTCCGAAGACGGAGTTGAACGTGTGTGACCCGGCGGCGAGTTCGGGGACGTTCGTCTTGCCGGTGGAGACCACCCCGGCGGCCTGCAACCGGTCGATGATCAGGGACGAGGTGGTGGTCATGTTGCCGACGAACAGTGGCGACCCTTTCACCGTCGGCAGGCCGGCGACATCGTGGGTGTCCTTGTGCGTCATCGGGACGCCGAGCAGGGACGGCAGATCCGTCGCCGCCCCACCGCCGGCGAGAAGCCTGGACCGCAGGGCGTCCGCGGCGCGGGCGGCGGCACGGGCAGCCTCCCGGTCCTCGGCGACCACCGCGTTGATCAGCGGGTTCACCGCGTCGATCCGGGCGTGGTGGGCGTCCAGCAGCTCGACCGCACCCACTTCACCGGACGCCACGGCCGCCACCTGCTCCTGCAGGGACTTCCAGGTCAGATCGGCTCCGGGTGTGACGGGTTCATCGGTGGACACGGTTCCGGACACTACTGGAACTCGCTCATGATGTCCGCGTACAGGTCCCGGAACTCCGGGGACATGGTCACCGAGGTGTCGCGCGGGCGGGGCAGGTTCACCGGTACCTCGCGCTTCACGGTGCCCGGCCGGGAACTCATGATGACCACCCGGTCGGCGGTGTAGACGGCCTCCTCGATGTCGTGGGTGATGAGCATGACGGTGAGCTTGTGCTCCTCCCAGATCCGGGTGAGCAGGGCCTGCATGCTACGTCGGGTCAGGGCGTCGAGGGCGCCGAACGGCTCGTCCATGAGCAGCACCTTCGGCCGGTAGCTCAGCGACCGGGCCAGTGCGGCACGCTGCTGCATGCCGCCGGAGAGCTGGTTGGGGAACTTGTCGCCGAAGCCGTCGAGACCGACGAGGTGCAGGTGGTCATCGGCGACCTGTTTCCTCTCCGTCCTGGACATGCCCTCCTCGCCGCGCAGGGCGAACAGGACGTTGTCGCGGACTGTCAGCCACGGCAGCAGGGTGGCGGACTGGAAGACCACGCCACGGTCACGGCCGGGACCGTCGACCGGTTCACCGTTGATCTCGACGACACCGGAGGTGGCCTCCTCCAACCCGGCGATGATCGACAGCAGCGTCGACTTTCCGCAGCCGGACGCGCCGACGACGGAGACGAACTCGTTGTGGTGCAGGTCGAGGGTGAGGTCGGTGACGGCGGTGACCTCGCCGAACTGCTTGACCATGTTCCCGACGTGGACGACGGGCGACTGTCCCCCGGACGGCGTGGTGGCGTCCCCGGTGGCGGTGGGAGCGGTGGTGGGAGCGGTGTCTGACGCGGTGGCGGTCATGAGCGGGCCTCCTGGTAGCGGAACATGCGGCGTCCGGCAGCACGCATGATCTGGTCGAAGATCAGACCGAGCAGACCGAGGACGATGACGTAGGCGATGATCGTGTCGGTGGCGAGGAACCGCTGCGCCTGGGTGATGCGGTAGCCCATGCCGGAGGACGCCGCGACGAGCTCCGCGACGACCAGCCAGCTCCACGCCCAGCCGAGACAGAGGCGCAGAGTGTCCCAGATCCGAGGGAGGGCGGCGGGGACCACGATGTGGGTGAGGATCGACAGGCGTCCCATGCCGAGGGTCGCCCCGAGGTTCCGGTAGCTGCGCGGGACCTGGCGGACCGCGTCGGCGACCATGAGCACCATCTGGAAGAAGGTGCCGAGCCAGATGATGAGGAACTTCTGGCTGTCGTCGGTGCCGACCCAGATGATGGTCAGCGGTACGAAGGCGACGACCGGCATGTAGCGGATGAAGTCGGTGAGCGGTTCAATGGCTGCCTCGGCGCGGGGACCGGAGCCGGCGAACACGCCGATCGGCACGGCGAGGACGACGGCGAGCAGGTAGCCGACCATGACGCGCCACACGGAAATCCGCATGTCCGACCAGAGCTGGCCGTCGGTGGCGGTGTCGCCGATGACGCGGACGACGTCCGCCGGGGACGGCAGGAAGGTCGAGTCGACGATGTTGAGCGCGGTGATCAGCCACCACACCGCGAGGACGACGACGAACGACGTCACGGCGATGGCCAGGTACCTCCTCCGGCTGATCGGTTCCGGGATGACGCTGCGGTGTTTCCGCCTCCCGGCGGTCCGGGGTGCTGCTGATGTGGCGGTCATGATGCTCCTATTCCGCCGCGTCGACGAACTGCGTGTCGATGATCTCGTCCGGGTCGTGGTCGTCCTTGACGATCTCCGCGTTCCGCGCGGCCTCCATGACACTGGGGAGGACATCGGACCTGTAGTCGCCGCCGAGGTAGGTCCTGTTCTCCTCCAGCCCGTAGAATTTCACACCCTCGAACGCGGTCTTCAGTGATTCCGCGTCCGAACCGATGTTCTTCGCGATGATCGCCTGGGCGTCCCCGGTGTTCTCGTTGTAGTAGTCGATGGCGGGGCCCCAGGCGTTGATGAGTTTCTGGATCGCCTCCGGCTTCTCCTCAAGCGCCTTCTTCGAGACGAAGAGGGTGTCGGAGATGAGACCGGGCTGGGCGTCCGCGGTATAGAGAGTCTTCACCGAGTCGTCCTTGCCGGCGGTGTCGGTGATGTAGGGCTCATAGGTGACGGCGGCGTCCACCCGCTTGGACTGGAGAGCGACGGCGGCATCGGACGGGGCCATCGGCACCGCGGTGATGTCGTCGATGCTCATGCCGTTCTCCGACAGGGCGTGGTCGAGCAGCAGGTTGGAGACCGACCCCTCCTCGAAGGCGATCCTCCTGCCCTTGAGGTCCTTGACCGAGTCGATGCCGTTGCCCGCGAGGATCGCGTCCGCGGTCATGGAGGTGTCGAGGACGAGGCTGATGTAGCCGTCTGTCCCGTTCTCGATCTCACGGAGGGCGGAGTGGGTGGCCTCGTTGAGGACGTCGACTTCACCGGAGCCGATGGCGGCGGTCATCTGGGCGTCGTCATTGAAGCTGGTGATCTTCACGTCGAGGTCCTGGTCGGCGAAGTAGCCCTTGTCCTGGGCGATGTACCAGGGGCCGTAACCGAGCCACGGCTGGGTGGCCATGGAGATCGAATCGGTGGCACCGCCGGAACCGTCGTCGGGCGAGCAGGCGGTGAGACCGGCACCGGCGGTCGCGGCGACAAGGGCGGTGGCGGTGATGTGGCGGGCGAGTCTGGCCTTGTGTGCACGGCCCGTGAATCGGCCGAGGAAGCGCAGTGCGGTGGTCATGGCGGGTTCTCCTGTCGGTTGCCGGCATCTCGTGTCCGGATTTCCGTGTCCCAGATTCGCGGCTCAGACTGCCCTGTTCAAATAGGCAATGAGTGGGACCACCATCTGTTTTCCAGATGCAGGTACACCTGCAATATCAGCGAAACAGACGGACAACTGCCGCGAAACGTCCCCGTCATCTCAGCGGAAGTCACCGGAAGGCGACCTGTTGCTATTGATCAGATCAATACCGTGCATACAGGAAACAGATTCAACGGAAACATCCCCGACCATTTATTCCACACCTGCCCCGGCTGACGGCGCGCCTACAGTCACTCGACATGAACACTTTCACTGTCACGGACGCGGACGTCTACCTCGGCCACGGAGTGTGGCGGCATGGTGCGGTCCACGTCAACGGCGGCGTCATCTCCGCTTTCTCCCCCGATCCCGCCGACCTGCCGTCCAACTGCCGCATCATCGACGCCGCGGGCGGTGCGCTGCTCCCCGGCTTCCAGGATGCCCACGTCCACCCGCCGCACGGGGGCAAGGGCATGCTGGGCGTCGATCTCACACCGGTCCATGAAGTCGACGCCTACCTCCGGCTCATCGACGCCTACGCGACGGAACACCCGGAGGACACCGTGATCGTCGGCTCCGGCTGGTACGGGGACCTCTTCGACGGTGGGATGCCCACCGCGTCGGTGCTGGACACGGTAGCGTCCGTCGGGTCGCGGCCGGTGATCGTCGACGGGCACGACGGCCACGGGGTGTGGGTGAACACCGCGGCGCTGACGGCGGCGGGGATCGATGCGTCCACCCCCGATCCCGCCGACGGCCGCATCGTGCGGGACGCCGCGGGCAGACCCACGGGCTCCCTGCTCGACGGGGCGATGGAGCTGGTCGCGGCACTCGCACCGGAGCAGTCATCGGTGACGCTGGCGGACGCCCTGCTCGCCGCACAGGAGAGACTGCACTCGGTGGGCGTCACCGCCTGGGCGGACGCCATGGTGGGTGCCACCGAGACCCAGGGTGACCCCTTCGACACCTACCTCGACCTGTTCGACCGTGGTCTGTTGACCGCCAGGGTGTCACTGGGCCTGTGGTGGCAGCGGGCCGAGGGGCTGGAACAGATCGAACTCTTCCGCACCCGGCGTGATGCGGCGGCGCAGTTCGGTGCGCTGGACCGGCTGCGGGCGACGACGGTGAAGATCATGCAGGACGGAATGGTGGAGAACCTCACCGGCGCGATGGTCGACCCCTATGTCGGCTCGTGCGGGTGCGGTGCCGGCGACTCTTCGGCGGGTGCCGTTGCCGGCCCGTCGTTCAATGCACCGGTGCGGCTCAACGAGGCGGCCGTGGCGTTGGACGCAGAGGGCTTCGACCTGCACTTCCACGGTTGCGGTGACCGGGCGGTGCGCGAGTGCCTGGACGCGGTGGAGTATCTGCTGTCGGCGGACGGTGCGTCCGCTGCGCCTTCCGGGTCCTCCGGGAAAAGGCGCACCGTGGACCGCCGCCACCAGATCGCGCACGTCGACGTGGTACACCCCGACGACATGTCCCGGTTCGCTGACCTGGATGTCACCGCGAACCTGCAGATGCTGTGGGCCCGACGTGACACGGAGATGCTGGAGCGCAAACTGCCCCAGCTGGGCCGTGAGCGGGAGGCGTGGCAGTTCCCCTTCGGGGGGCTCCACCGGGCGGGGGCACGACTGGCGGCGGGATCGGACTGGCCGGTGTCCGACCCGAACCCGCTGTTGGCGGTCCACACGGGTGTCCACCGTACCGCGCCGGAGGTGGACGTCCACGCTGTCGGCGCTGAGGCGCACTCGGTCCCCCTGGAGCGGCAGCATGCGCTGGACTTCACCACGGCGTTGGAAGCCTACCTCACGGGTTCAGCGTACGTGGACCGGCTGGACCGGGTGGCCGGACGCATCGCCCCGGGCATGGCCGCCGACCTGGTGATCCTCGATCAGCCGCTCAGGTACACACCGGATGTGTCAACGGTGGGCGTGGTGGAGACCTTCGTTGCGGGGCGTAGTGTGTGGCGGCGGTGACGGTCCAGCCACCTCCTACCCCACGTTGCTCAGCCCGCGCGCTGACCAACGTCCACGGCAGCCCGATGAGTCCCCGGGTGCCGTCGGAGAAATCGCCTCATTCTGATGAGCCGGGGACTGACGCCGGTGCCGGTATCCGACGGGGCCAGGCATCCCTGGTTCGTCGGGGTTCAGCGTTGATCTGGGCGATGAAGCCACTACCGAACACATCGCCGGAGGTGCTGCCGAAGAGATTCTTCACCTTCGTCATCCCCCCGCGGCTTTCCAGCGCAGAGGGGAGCACGCCGCCTGCCCCTGCCACATCACCGGGGAACCGGCAGAGGTCCAGCAGGTTCGATTTTCCGGAGGCGTTCGGCCCCACGATGATCAGGCGGTTTCCACCGGCACGTCCAGGATCTTGAAGCTCCGCCAGTTACTGGCCGTGACACGGGGCGAAGCGCATGTCCCCTCCTGGCAATCCGACAGTGTTCTCCCACGTCAGGCCGCCTCAGTGCGTCCTCGCGAACAGACGCGGGAGCCACACCTACCCCAGCTCGTGCACCAGCAGGTCCCGCACGGCACCGAAACGGAACGGGTGCCCCAGGGCCGACAGCACCACCGGCCGGGCGTGCTGGTCAGCCAACGCCAGCTCCGCCGCACCGGTCCGACCCAGCAACACCGCGGGCCCCACCGTCGGCACCGGCATGCGGAGAGGCACCCGCATCTTCTGCGCCTCGGCCAACGCCGAAGCGAACTCCGCCTGGGTGATGTCATCCGGGGCGACCGCGTTCACCGGACCGACCAGGGCCGCGTCCACCACGGCACGATGATAGATGTCAACAAGATCATCCACCCCGATCCACGGGAAGTGCTGCTCTCCCGACCCCAGGCGACCACCACCGGCCCTGGACGAGGCCCCCAACAGTGTCAACAACGGCGAACCGCCGCTGAGCACCAGCCCGGTCCGGATGTTCACCACCCGCACCCCCGCCTCAGCGGCGACCGTGCAGTCATCCTCCCAGTCCGCGACGACATCGGCGAGGAATCCCCCACCCCGGGCGGCGTCCTCCCCCACCGGTTCCGGACGCGCCGCACCGTAGAACCCGACGGCCGAAGCGCACACGAAGGTCTTCACCCCACAGGACGCCGCGACCCCGGCCAACCGTCTCGTCGGCCCGACCCGGGAATCCCGGACGGCTGCCTTGTGCGCCCCGGTGAAACGTCCGAAGATCGGGGCACCTGCAAGATGGACCACCGCGTCCACCCCGTCCAGCAGACGGGGGTCGGGGGCGGCGGGATCCCACAACCGAGCCCCCTCTGAACCGACCGCGGAAGGACGCCTCACCAGTGGAATCACCGTGTGCCCGGCGGTGCGGAGCAGGGCGACCAACCGGGTACCGACCAACCCGGAAGCTCCGGAGACGGCGATGGTCAGCTGCGGCGAATCAAGATCACCGAGAGCACGGAACTCCGCCAGATGCGTGAGATCATCAGTGAGCTGACGGCGCCGGTAGGCGGCGAATCGGCTGATCAGAGCGATCGGGAGGCGACTGGTGATCCGGTCGGTGACGGTGGAGGTGCCGTCACCACCGTCGGCGATGAGATGCTCATGGTGCCAGCCGGTGAGACGGAACGGGTTGTTGACACAGTCGTCAACGAACCGCCGCCCGTCGACATACCTGTCCGGATCATGCCGCGCCACCCAGGTCAGGCCCCCGGGAAGATCGAAGACGGTGGTGCCACAGCGCAACGAATCAGTTTCCGAACGCACCCGCATACGACAGAACCCCGGGGTGAGCCGGACTACAGCCCCGGGGCGGGTGTGCCACCTCCACACGTCGACGGCGGGGCGCGGAATCTGCGTGTCAAACTCGTGGGTGGTGGTACGGGCGGTGGGCACGGTGGTGGGACGCATACAGGGCAACGGTACGCGGGGAGGGTCACATCCCCGGAACCCGATGAGCAGGTAACCCGGGTCGGGGGTACACACCGGCACCGTCATGACGGTGCCGCCGCCGAGAGACAAACTCCACGATAAAAGCTCCGAGACGCCCGTACTGACAGTGCATGGTGACCTCCCCGGCCAGGATCTGCTGCGACTACCGCCCCGACGTTACGGTCCGGTTGTTTCCCCCGTGTTGCCCTCCGGTTTCCCGGACGAAGAAGAACCGGCACCGGACCGCCCCCGACCTCACACCGCGACAGCAGCCGCCGTCCCCCGGGCGATCTTCGTGTTGTGCGCCTGCGCCCGCGGACGCACGATCATCAGATCCATGTTCACGTGCGCCGGGCGGGTGATGCCGTACGAGATGACATCGGCGATGTCCTCGGCGAGCAGCGGCTGATAGCCCTCGTAGACCTCGGCGGCACGGTCGGCGTCCCCGCCGAAGCGCACCAGCGAGAACTCCTCGGTCGCCACATTGCCCGGCGCGACCTCCAGGACACGCACCGGCTCACCGACGATCTCCCAGCGCAGGGTGGTGGTCAACATCCGTTCAGCATGCTTCACGCCGGTGTACCCGGCACCGCCCTCATAGGCACCGTGAGCCGCGGTGGAGGTGACATTGACGATGTCCCCTGTGCCACGGGTGTTCCCCGACTCACGGAGCAACGGCAGCACCGCCTTGGTGACACGCAGGGTACCGAGAACGTTGAGCTCGTACATCCGGCGCCACCCCTCCAGGTCAGCGTCCTCCACCAGGTCGAGGCCGAGGGCCCCACCGGCGTTGTTGACCACCGCATCCAGTCCACCGGTGGACGCCAGATGGTCGACGAGCTCCGCGACAGCGACGTCATCGGTGACATCGAGAGGCCAGGCCCGGCACCCGGTCTCGGCGGCGAGGTCGTTGAGGCGGTCAGCGCGCCGGGCGGCGGCAATGACGTCCATACCGTCGGCGACGAGGCGTCGGACGGTGGCCGCGCCGATGCCGGAGGAGGCTCCGGTGACGAGGACGCGGCGGGAGTTGTTGTCGGTCATGGTGGGTTTTCCCTTCCAGGGTTTGTCAGGCGGCGTCGGCGGTGATCGCGGCGGTGAGGATGCTGAGGCCGGCGGTGGCGTCCTCCGTGGTGATGACGCACGGCGGGACGACGTGGATGCGGTTGTCGGCGACGGTGATGATGAGCCCCTGTTCCAGACAGTGGGCTTTGATGGCTGCCATGCGGTCGGCGGGCAGGGGTTCGCGGGTGGCTTTGTCGGTGACGAGTTCGACGGCCCAGAACACACCGGTACCGCGGACCTCACCGACGGTGGGGACGCTGTCGAGGGCGTGCAGGGCCGGGCCGATGGTCTTCTCACCGAGTTCGGCGGCGTGTTCGACGACACCCTCCTCCTCCATCGCTGTGATCGTGGCGACGATCGCGGCCATGGCCAGGGGATGGCCTGAGTAGGTCAGGCCACCGGGGAAGACGTTCTCGTCGAAGTGGTGGGCGATCCTGTCGGAGATGATGACGCCACCGGCGGGGACGTAGCCGGAGTTCACCCCCTTGGCGAAGGTGATGAGGTCCGGGACCACACCCTGAGCCTCGAAGGCGAACCAGTTGCCGGTGCGCCCGAAACCTGCCATGACCTCGTCACAGATCATTACGATGCCGTGACGGTCGCAGATCTCCCGGACACCCTGCAGGTAGCCCGCCGGGGGTACCATGATGCCGGCGGTGCCGGGCACGGACTCGAGGATGATGCCGGCGATCGACTGCGCTCCTTCTGCGTCGACGGTGTGCTCGAGGTGCCGCAGCGCCCGCTCACACTCCTGTGCCTCGGTCTCCGCCCAGAACTCGGAACGGTAGAGGTAGGGGCCGAAGACGTGGACGTGACCGCGGGCGAACTCGTTGGGGATCCTCCGCCAGTCGCCGGTCGCGACGACCGCGGAACCGGTGTTGCCGTGGTAGGAGCGGTAGCGGGAGATGATCTTGTCACGTCCGGTGACCTGGCGGGCCATGCGCATGGCATTCTCGTTGGCGTCCGCCCCGGCATTGGTGAAGAAGACCTTCCCGAAGCCTTCGGGGGCGTGGGCGAGGATCTTCGCCGCGGCGGTGGCGCGCGTCCGGTTGGCGGTCGCCGGGGCAATGGTCGTCAACTGTGACGCCTGCTCCCTGATCGCCTCGACGACAGCCGGGTGCTGGTAGCCGATGTTGACGTTGACGAGCTGACTGGTGAAGTCCAGGAACTGGTCCCCGGCGTGGTTCCACAGCCGGGCCCCCTCTCCCCCGGCGATGACGGAATCCGGGAGATGGTTCTGGGCGGACCAGGAGTGGAACACGTTGTCGTGGTCGCTGCGGAGGACCTCTGCGTCGAGGTCGGCACCGGTCAAACCGGCACCGACGAGCTGGTCGGCAAGTGTCGGGGAGGTCTGCGGGGTGGTTTCTGCGGTGGTCATGTTTCTCCTCT
>NZ_CACZOO010000072.1 GCF_902782855.1 uncultured Corynebacterium sp. | reverse complement strand
TGCCGATGAACAGGACGGGTACATCCCCGGCCACACCCGATTCATCGAGGGACCAGATGCCCACCATGAGTGCGGCGGTGAGCGCGGCCGGGGTGGCGTAGAGCGTCGCCCCGCCGAAGATCTCCGGTACCGACCCGGTCATCATGTCCCGGATCATCCCGCCACCGACCACGGTGAGCACCCCGAGGAACAGGGCGGACGACCACGGCAACCCGTTGGCCAGCGCCTTCGCCGAGCCGGTCGCGGACCACACGCCGAGCACCACGGCGTCCCCGTGGACGCGGAAGATCTCCCAGCCCCGGGAGTTCATGTGGATCGCCGAGGACAACAGGGCGCCGAGCAGCGCCAGTCCGAAGTAGCGCATGTCCTGCACCGCAGCCGGCGGACCGTTGTCGATGAGCACGTCGCGGAGCATGCCGCCGCCGAGGGCCGTGATGATCGACAGGAAGATGATCCCGACGAAGTCGAAGTTCCGGGCGCGCGCGATCGTCGCCCCGATCATCCCGTAGAGCACCACACCGACGAGGTCGAGAGTCGCGTAGGCCGTCCGTACCGACGGATCGACGAAGTCCATGGAGGTGGAGCGTAACAGTCATTCCCGGAATCTCCGATAGCCCGGGTGTAGGACTTCCCCGGCGAAACCACCTCCGGGGCTTCCTGGAGGTCCGGGAAGCGGCTGCCACGGTGACCCACGGTGACGGCTACGGTGACGAAGGTCGCGCCCGGCGGGACCGCCGACCGGCGCCCCGGCCGCTGGCCTCCTATGATGGCGGTCATGAGCCCCTTCCTCGCGGCGGACGAACTCCTCGCCGCCACCACCCGCGGCGACCGGATGATCATCCTCGACTCCCACTGGGCGCCACAGGACAACGCCTCCTGGGACGCCTACGTCTCACAACACATCCCCGGCGCCTTCTGGTGCGACCCCCTGCGCATGCTCGCCGGCACGCCGTCCCCGGCGACCGGGCGCAACCCGCTGCCGAATCCGGCGATGCTCCAGCACTTCGTCACCGACTGGGGGATCTCCCCGGGGGTGCCGGTCCGGATCTACGATACCGGCCGGATGTTCTGGGCCGCCCGCGCCTGGTGGGTCCTGCGCTGGGCCGGGGTCGAGGACGTCAAGATCGTCGCCGGCGGAACCCCCGCATGGGAGGCGGCCGGCGGCGACGTCGCCGGAGGCATCGGTTGCCTGCGAGGCCGAGGCACCTTCGAGATCTCCACCGGCGGCATGCCGACCATCGACCTCGAGGAGATCGATGACTGGGTGGCGTCAGGCAACCTCCTGGTGGATGTCCGCGGTGAGGGACGTTTCATCGGCCGCCGCGAGCCTCACGACCGTCGCGCCGGGCACATCCCGGGCGCGGTGAACCTTCCCGTCGAACTGCTCCTGGGGTCCGGTGGGGTCGCCGACCCGGTGACCGTCGCCGAGCGGCTGGCCCGTCGGGGTATCGGTGGTGCAGACGGCGCGGCCCCGGGGAACATTGCCGTCTACTCCGGGTCCGGTGTGGACTCCGCCCTGTTCCTGGCCCTGATGGAGCACGCCGGACTGCCGGGGGCGCGGCACTTCGTGGGCGGCTGGTCGCAGTGGGCCGGACATCGGCGCCTGCCGGTGGCGCTCGGCGTGTGACCCGGTTGCGTGACCCGGTTGTCTGACCCGGTTGTGTGACCCGGTATACGGCACTGACGTCCGGGTGCTGCAGGGGAGATTCCGTCTCGCCGGCGCACACACGTGAATCCGGCCGTTCGTCGGGTGAAGTGAGCACGGAGAACATATGCTGTCCCCCATGGAATCCTTCGCCGCCTCCGTTGCAGACGACGCTGCGGACACCCCCGTAGTCGTCCCCGACGGCCCCGTACTTCAGGTCATCACCCCGATGCCCGGTACCGTGGCCCCGTTGGATTCGGTCCCGGACCCCAGGTTCGCCTCCGGTGCCTTCGGTGCGGGCGTGGCCGTGATTCCCGACTATGACGTGGAGGACGTCACCGTCGTCGCCCCGGTCAGCGGGGAGCTGCGGCGCCTCATGCCGCATTTCTTCCTTATCGTCACCGAGGACGGCACCGCCGTGTACACCCAGCTCGGTATCGACACCGACATGCTCGACGGCACCGGTTTCTCCCCGCACGCAGCGGAGGGATCGCAGGTGATCGTGGGGGAGCGGATCACCACCTACGCTCCCCGGCAGCTGGGACGCCTGGGCTTCGACCCGCTGGTCCCGGTTGTGGTGATGCAGCAGGACGGGGTTACCACGGGGCTGCTGCCCGGTGAGCCCTGCGAACCCGGGGACGTCCTGTTCACGGTGTAGACATGGCAGACTGGGGGCATGCTGCGCCGAGTCACCTCCACTGCAGCGGCTCTCCTCATGCTCATCGCGATGACCAGGGTCGCCGACCGGGTCGGCGCCGGCTACGGTTCCGCCCTGTTCTACGGTTTCTTCCTCATCGAACTGTTCCTGTTCACGGTGGGGGCGGTGGGCACCGAACGCGGGTACTTCGGCCCGCAGCGTCACCCCGTCAACCGGATGTTCACCGCCTTCAGCTGGGTTGCTGTCCTCGGTCTGCTGGCCACGATGGTGGTACAGGGGTCCGGTGAGGGAAATCCGCTGTGGCTCACCGTCCTCGGCGGGGCATCGATGTTCACCGGAGGCATGGCCGCCGCGCTGCTGGCAGTCTCCGCCAGCCCGTGGCGTGACCTGCTGTACTCCCGGCGCTTCGAGGACAACCGTCCGGTCAGTCGCCCCGACAGTCGCCCCGACAGTCGCATTGCCGTCGGTCCGGACAGCGGCGGCTCACATCCCGTGCCGTTTCGCGATGATCCCGTGCATGGCGTCCCGCGGGAGCAACCGTGACGCCGGGAACGCCAGACCGGCGTTTGACCCCGCCGCGTACAACGGTTTCGGGCGGGGGTCGGTGACCGCCGCCATGATCTCGTCGGCGACCCGGTCGGCGGAGATCCCCACGGCCTCGTTCGCGTTGAGGTTCTCCAGCATCGTGCCGAACTCCTCGGCGTAGGGGCCGTTCCGGTCGACGTAGACGGTGCGCCGCTGCGAGATGCCCGTGTCGATCGCACCGGGTTCCATGACGGAGACCCCGATGCCGAAGCCTCGGAGTTCCCGACGGGCGGAGAAGGCGAAGGCCTTGACGGCGGCCTTCGATGCGCCGTAGGAACCGCGGTGGGCCAGCGGGAAGCTGCCGAGCATGGATCCGACGAAGACGACCCGGCCGCGCCCCTGTTCCCGCATGCCGGGCAGGACCTTCTGCGTCACCTCGACCTGGCCGATGACGTTGATCTGGAACAGTCGCGTCATCGCGCTGTGGGGGAGTTCCTCCAGCGGGCCGTTCTGCGACTCGCCGGCATTGTTGACCAGAACGGAGACGGTGCCGGCCCTGACCTTCGCCAGTTCGGCGGGCAGCCGGTCGATGCTCGCGGGGTCGGCGAGGTCGAGGGGGACGAGGGTGACGCCCTCCGGGGTGTTCGCCACCGAGTTCAGGGACGCCGGGTCCCGGGAGGTGCCGATGACCCGGAAGCCGGCCTTGACGAGGGCGGTGGCGGTGGCCTGGCCTATGCCGGAGGTCGCCCCGGTGACCAGGGCGGTGTCCCCCGGTCCGACGGTGGGCAGTTCCGGGGTGCTGAAGCGGGAGAAGGGGTTGCGGAGGTGTCGTCTCGTCATACCTGCATTGTTACCGGTGCGCGTCCTGTTCTGCCGCCGGCCGGCTGAAGAACTGCCAGACCGGGCCGGTGACCAGCCAGATCAGCAGGACGACCTCCAGTGCGTCGTACCAGCCGCGCAGGGTGTCGGTCGCCTCGGCCGCGTGCGGCGTCCCGTTGACCAGCAGGACGCAGATCTCCAGGATGGCGGCGGCGATGCCCGCGGCGAGGAGGGCGCGTCCGAAGTCGATGATCTCGGCCCGGAGTTTCGGTCCGTACCCGGTGGGGCGGGGGTCGGGGACGTCCTCGTGGCGGATGCGCCGCCGGTAGGTGCGGTCGGCCCAGGCGATCATCCGGTGACCGAAGACGACCGAGAACCCGAGGTAGAGGGCGGCGAGTCCGTGTACGGCGTTCGGCTCGCCGCCGGAGCGCAGGTCCACGACCGTGAAGGTGAGCAGGAGCAGGTCGACGACCGGGGTGGCGGCGAGGAGGACGAGGCCGGTCCGGGGCATGTTCAGCGGGTAGCGGGCGGTGAGTCCGGCGAGGATGAGGATCCAGAAGCCGATCTCGCAGGCGATGATGGCGGTGACCATGGTGTTCTCCTTGTCTCGGCACCTTGTCTAACACAGTTGTGCTAGTTCGTGATCTCACAGTAGTACAGTTGTGCCAGAACTGTCCCGGGTCGCTACAGTGGGCACCATGGCCAGACTGACCGCCGCGCAACGACGCGCCGACGCCCTCGTCGCAGCCCGACGCCTCATCGTGACGCAGGGGACGGAGGCGGCGAGCGTGCGCAATGTCGCCGAGGAGGCCGGCATGTCCGCCGGGTCGCTGCGGCACATCTTCCCCTCCCACGAGGACCTCTTCATCGCCCTGCTGCAGGACGCCGAGGACTCCACCCGACGCCGGATCGGTGAGGTCGCTCAGGGTGCCCGGAGTGCGGGGGAGCGGGGTGAGGTGGTCGATGTCCGGGCCGTGGGACTGGAGATGCTGATGCAGATCGAGCCTTTCGGTGGCGGGGACGGCGGTGACGGTGGTGGTGGTTCTGGTGTGGGTTCTGGCGCGGGCGACGGTTCGGGCGGGACCCGTTCCGAGCTGCTTGCCCAGTTGGCGGTGCTCACCGCGAATCCGGGCAATGCGCGGTTGGCGGAGATCCGGCGGGTGACCGGTGAGGCGATCGACGGACTGTGCGTGGACGTGGTGCGTGGGGTGGCGGAGGCTGCGGGGGTCGCAACTGCTGGCGTGGGCACCCACGATGTGGGTGCTCTTGATGTGGACGCTGCCGCGCTGGAGCTGCGCCTCATCATCGACGGCATCTCCCTGCGTGCCCTGGAGAATCCCGACTTCACTGAGGCGGACGCCCGTGGCGTCCTCACGGCGCCGCTGGACCGTCTGGTGCCGCCGGCGGGGTGAACCGAAGACCCCGGCGACTCATCGTCGCCGCCAGGACTTCGGCTGGCGCTGCCGTCGGCGCTGTCGGCGGGGTTGCCCTCGGGGCGCCGTCGCAAGTGTTACCAGCTTTCCCCGGTAAGACTTTTGGTGACCTGGGGAAATGTCGGATTATGGGTCCGTTACCAGGTAACACTTTCCTGCTCTGGCATCGGCCGGGACGGATAGCCAGGAGTTCTGCGCTTCGGGGCGTCGGCACGATCCCGCTACTGTGGGCCCCATGCTGAACCTCCCCCCGGATACTTCGCCCCGCCTCAGCATCGACTGTGGATTCGGGCATGTCGGGGAGGTCGGTCACCTCACCACCGGGATTCAGCCGGGGGAGATCGTCGTTCTCACCGGGGAGAACGGCGCGGGAAAGTCCACGCTCATCGACACCGTCGCCGGAGAACTCGCACCGGTGACAGGCACGGTGCGGGTGCGTCACGGGGAGACTGGCGTCCTCCTCGATCCCGCCGCACCGGAGGCGGTGGGACGTGTCACCCGCATCGCGGACCCCGCGTTCCTCCCCGACCTCACGCTGGGGGAGCATCTCGACCTCATGTCGCTGCGCACCGGCGTCGGCATCGACGACCTGCTCGACCGCGCGGCACCGTGGCAGCTCGACGACC
The DNA here is from genome assembly GCF_902782855.1 of uncultured Corynebacterium sp. Classification (GTDB taxonomy): domain Bacteria; phylum Actinomycetota; class Actinomycetes; order Mycobacteriales; family Mycobacteriaceae; genus Corynebacterium. Next base: position 37,622 of record NZ_CACZOO010000072.1, on the reverse strand, counting down.
TGCCGGACACCCTGCCGAGCCGACTGTCGAGCGGTCAACGTCAGCGGGCGAACCTGGGTATCCAGCTCGCCGTCGCGTCCGACGTCATCGCCCTCGATGAGCCGGAACGGCACCTCGACGCCGACTGGACCCGGGTCCTCTGCGACCGGTTGCGGGAACATGCGCGGGAGGGCGCCGCCATCATCGTCGCATCGCACTCACCTGTGGTCATCGCCGCCGCCGACCGGGTGATCCGCCTGCGGGCCGCGCCGTGAGCGCGGTGGTCATCGCCGCCCGTGCGCTCTGCGCTGTCGTGGCGCTGGTGCTCCTCGTCGTCATCGCCGAACGCATGATGCCGCTGCGGTCGGTCAGCCGGGACCGCTGGGAATGGGACCTGCGCCCGGGAGGACGCTTCCCCGCCGTCGACCGCGCCGGATGGACGCAGATCGCGGTGTTCACCGTGTTCGGGGCGGGAATCGGGGGACTGCTGCGGTACATCGTCGGGGTGCGGAAGCCCCGCAGACTGCCGGTGGTGCTCGCCGGCGGCACGACGAGGACGATGACCGCGGTCTCCCCGACGGTCTTCGACTCGGAGAGCGCCGCCGACATCTACGCGGCCACCTGGTTGAAGGACGCTCCGGTCCGCTCCGTCCGAAGGGCTGCCCCGGTGCTTCCGATGCTGATGCTCCGGCGCGTCCTGCGGAGAGGTTATGTGCCGCTGCTGTTTCTCGTGGTGGCGCTGCTCGCGGCTGCCGTTGTCCCGTACACGGGCATCGTGGGACGGGTACTGCTGGCTCTGGCGTGGTCGGTGCTCGCATCCGCGGTATGGCGGGCGACCCGGCTCGGCGTGCCCGGTGAATGGCGCTGGCGGTCGGTGATTCTCGCGGTTGTCTCACTGGCCGGGGCTGTGGTCCTGTGGCTGCCCGGTGTGCCTGCGCATCCGGTGCAGGCGACGATGTGGGTTCTGGCGGCGGTGGTCTGGTGTGCGCTGGTCCGGGGGAGGCCACGGGAGAACACGAATTTCCTGTCGGTCGACGTGGGCATGGGCGCGCCGGTGCCCCTGGGGATGCTCCGCTACTGGATGTCCGGGCTGCTTGCGGTGGTCCCGGCCGTGGCGGCGGCGGTCGCGGCGGTCGGTTTCTGACACCTCGGACCTCGCCGCCGGACCGGTCGTCGGCCCCTGCCGTCGGAAGTGTTACCAGCTTTCCCTGGTATCACTTTCGGCGACCTGGGGAAATGTCACATTATGGGTCCGTTACCAGGTAACACTTTCCTGCTCAGGCGTCGGAGAGGGCGTCGGGGAGGGGGCGGGAGGGCGTCGGGAGGGGGTCGGGCGGTGAGTGGCCGGGGGTGCCCCGGGGATGTCCCACCCGTTCACCGTGTTCCACGTCACCGCACGGGCTATACTGACCCCGCACGATTTCAAGCACGATGTCAAGCACGATCTCAGGCACGACCCGAGGTCGACCCGGGCACGACCCGAGCACGATCCACAACTGAATGCGCCGCTCGCAACCATGGTGGGAGAGGCCGGCTCTGGTGCCTGTGACGGGCCCCAACCGGCCGCCGTAGGAGCAATCACCTCCCCGTCAGACACTCTCAGGCACCCGTACCGCCATGGCGAGGCAACTCTGGAAAGAGCAGGTCACCGTCGTCCGTGATCCGCCGCCGAAGGAGACCAAGCTCTCAGGCACCATCGACAGAGTGGGGAGGACTACCATCCACGTACACCTCCGTGCGCCAGGACTGACTCCTGCGCAGGAAGAAGGAGACATGGCAGCCCCCCATTTCCAGCGGCACATCGGCCCGAACGCGGCCGATACCGCGGCGATCCTCGGGACTCTCGGCTACGAGAGCACTGAAGCGCTTGCCGCGGCCGCGGTCCCGGCGTCCATCGCCCAGACCGCCCCGATCGGCCTGGCCCCCGCGCTCAACGAGCAGGAGGCACTCGCCGCGCTGAAGGGCTTCGCGGACAAGAACACGCTGAAGAAGCAGCTGATCGGCGCCGGCTACTACGACACCGTCACCCCTGCGGTCATCCGCCGCAACATCGTCGAGAACCCCGCCTGGTACACCGCCTACACCCCGTACCAGCCGGAGATCTCCCAGGGACGCCTCGAGGCCCTGCTGAACTTCCAGACGATGGTCGAGGACCTCACCGGTCTGCCGATCGCCAACGCCTCCCTGCTCGACGAGGCCACCGCCGTCGCCGAGGCCACCCAGATGATGGCCAGGCAGAACGCGAAGGTCGCGAAGAAGGGTGGCGTCGTCCTGCTGGACGAGGCCCTCCACGATTCCAGCCTCAACGTCACCCTCACCCGCGCCGCCGCCGCCGGCATCCCCGTGGTCATCACCGCCGTGGATGCGTCCACCGTCGCCTCGTACGACGGTGAGATCGTCGGTGCCGTGATCTCCGACCCGGCGACCACCGGTGAGATCCGGGCAGACCTGCCCGAGGTCATCGCCGCCGTCCATGGGCGCGGTGGTCTGGCGACCGTCGCCGCCGATCTGCTCGCCCAGGTGCTCGTCCGGTCCCCCGGGGAAGCGGGGGCGGACATCGCGGTGGGTTCGGCCCAGCGTTTCGGTGTACCACTGTTCTTTGGTGGCCCGCACGCGGCTTTCCTCGCCTGTCGCGCCGAGTACCAGCGCAAGATGCCGGGACGCATCGTCGGTGTGTCGAAGGACGCCGACGGCACCCCGGCGTACCGACTGGCGTTGCAGACCCGTGAACAGCACATCCGTCGCGACAAGGCGACCTCGAACATCTGCACCGCCCAGGCCCTGCTCGCCGTTGTCGCCAGCTTCTACGCCGTCTGGCACGGCCCGGCCGGCCTGCACGCCATCGCCGAGGGGATCCACGGCCGCGCCGTGGCCCTGGCCGTCGCCCTGACCGGTGGGGGACTGACCCTGGCCTCCGACCTCTTCTTCGACACCGTCACCGTCGAGGTCACCGATGCCCCCTCGATCGTCGCCGCCGCCTGTGACGAGGGTTTCAACCTGCGCCTGGTCGACGGGACCCACGTCGGTGTCTCGGTCGGCGAGTCCACCACCGACGAGGACGTCGCCGCCCTGGTCCGCGTCATCGCCGGCACCCACGCCACGATCGACACCTCCGGCTTCACCACCGAGCAGGGCCCGCTCGGCGGGGAGGACGGCGTCCTGCGCAGCGATGAGATCCTCACCCATCCGGTGTTCCACTCCGTGAGCTCCGAGACCCAGATGATGCGGTACATGCGTCGGCTCGCCGACCGGGACCTCGCCCTGGACCGCACGATGATCCCGCTGGGTTCCTGCACCATGAAGCTCAACGCCGCGGTCTCCATGGAGCCGATCACGTGGCCCGGGTTCGCCGGGATACACCCGTTGGTCCCCGAGGACCAGGCCACCGGCTGGCTGGAGCTCATCGCCGATCTGGAGGACCGTCTCGCCAAGATCACCGGCTACGCCGCTGTATCCGTCCAGCCGAACGCCGGTTCGCAGGGCGAGTTCGCCGGTCTGCTGGCGATCCGCCGCTACCACCTGTCCCGCGGTGACGATCAGCGCACCCTGGTACTGATCCCGGCGTCCGCCCACGGCACCAACGCCGCCTCCGCCGCGTTGGCCGGCCTGAAGGTCGTTGCGGTGAAGAGCGCGGACGACGGGTCCATCGACCTCGCCGACCTCGACGCGAAGATCATGCAGCACGGCGATGAGATCGCCGGCATCATGATCACCTACCCGTCGACGCACGGGGTCTTCGAGGAGCACGTCCGCGCGGTGTGCGAGAAGGTCCACGACGCGGGCGGTCAGGTCTACATCGACGGTGCGAATCTCAATGCCCTGGTCGGTCTGGCCCAGCCGGGCGCCTTCGGTGGCGACGTCAGCCACCTCAACCTGCACAAGACCTTCACCATCCCCCACGGTGGCGGTGGTCCGGGTGTCGGCCCGGTGTGCGTCGCCGAGCACCTCATCCCCTTCCTGCCGACCGACCCGTGGAACGATCCGACGGTCGGCCCGGCGTCCGATGAAGGACGTCCGGTCGCCGCCGCGACGCATGGTTCTGCCGGCGTCCTGCCGATCTCCTGGACCTACATCGCGATGATGGGCGACGAGGGTCTCACTGAGGCGTCCCGCATGGCGCTGGTCAACGCCAACTACATCTCCCACGAGCTCGCGGACGCCGTCCCGACGCTCTACACCGGTGAGCGCGGTCTCGTCGGCCACGAGTGCATCCTCGACCTGCGTGAGCTGACCAAGAAGTCCGGCGTGACCGCGGCGGACGTCTCGAAGCGGCTCATGGACTTCGGCTTCCATGCCCCGACGTTGGCTTTCCCGGTCGCGGGGACGCTCATGGTCGAGCCGACCGAGTCCGAGGACAAGGCCGAGCTGGACCGCTTCATCACCGCGATGAAGACCATCCGTACGGAGATCGACGAGATCGTCGACGGTGATGTCGCTGTGGAGGATTCGGTGCTGCGCCACGCGCCGTTCACCGCTGAGTCCGTCATCCGCGACGATTTCGAGTCCGCCGTCTCCCACGGCCACTTCTCCCGCGAGAAGGCGGCTTTCCCGGTCGCCTCGCTGCGTCGGGACAAGTACTTCCCGGCGACCCGTCGTATCGATGACGCCTACGGCGACCGCAACCTGGTCTGCTCCTGCCCGCCCGTCGAGGCCTTCGACATCTCCGCCGACATCTCCGCCGACAGAGCCGCCGACAGAGCCGCCGACAAGGAGAACTGAGGAAAACCATGACGAAGGAAACAGCCCTCCATCCGGTCCACGCCGAACTCGGTGCGAAGTTCACCGACTTCGGTGGCTGGGACATGCCCCTGAAGTACGGCAAGGAGCTCGAGGAGCACCGCGCCGTGCGCGAGGCCGTCGGCGTCTTCGACCTCTCCCACATGGGCGAGGTCCGGGTCACCGGCCCGGACGCCGCAGCCTTCCTCGACCATGCCCTGATCTCGCGGATCTCCGCGGTGAAGGTCGGCAAGGCGAAGTACTCGATGATCTGCACGGAGTTCGGTGGCATCATCGACGACCTCATCACCTACGTGTTGGCAGAGAACGAGTACCTGGTCATCCCCAACGCGGGTAACGCTCCGGCGGTCTTCACCGCGCTCACCGAGCGGATCGGGGACTTCAACGTCACGCTCGTCGACCAGACCGCCGACATCTCGCTGATCGCCGTGCAGGGCCCGCGTGCCGCCGACGTCATGCGGCAGATCGTCGACGAGGTCACCGACGCCCCCGAGGCCTCGGGGGCATCTTCCGCGGACAGCTCCGTGGACGCCGCGGTCGACGGCCTCGGCTACTACGCCGCCTTCCGGGGCACCGTGGCCGGCGTCCCCGCGATCATCGCCCGTACCGGCTACACCGGTGAGGACGGCTTCGAGATCTTCGTCGACAATGCGGCCACCGGTGTGCCCGGTGAGGCCCCCGCCAAGGTGTGGGGGGCAGCGCTGGACGCCGGTGAGCGGTACGGCATCCTCCCGTGCGGTCTCGCCGCGCGTGACACGTTGCGCCTGGAGGCCGGTATGCCGCTCTACGGCAACGAGCTCTCCGTCGAGCTCACTCCGGTGGACGCCGGCCTCGGCGTCCTCGCCGCGACGAAGTCGAAGGACGAGTTCGTCGGCCGGGACGCCATCCTCGCCGCGAAGGAGAAGGGGCCCCGTCAGATCCGCATCGGCCTGGCCGGTGAGGGGAAGCGCGCGGCCCGCGGCGGCTACGAGATCCGGGACGCCACGGGTGCCAGGATCGGTGAGGTGACCTCCGGCGCCCTGTCGCCGACCCTGGGCCACCCGGTCGCGATGGGCTACGTCGACGCCGAGGCCGCCGCAGCGGGTGGCGTCGCGGCTGTGGGGTCGACGGTGACCGTCGACATCCGTGGGAGGGAATTCCCGTACACCGTGGTCGCGCTGCCGTTCTACGGCCGCGAAAAGTAAACTGCACCTGACTGCCTGACCAGTCTGACCAGAGAGAAGAGAGAACCATGACCGCACTTCCCACCGACCGCCTGTACTCCGAGGAGCACGAGTGGGTGAACTCGACCGACATCAACCCGGGTGACACCGTGCGGGTCGGCATCACCCACATCGCCGCCGACGCCCTCGGTGAGATCGTCTTCGCGGAGATGCCGGAGGTCGGCACCGAGATCGAGGCCGGCGAGCCTTTCGGCGAGGTCGAGTCCACCAAGTCGGTCTCCGATATCTACGCCCCGGTCTCCGGCGAGATCACCGCTGTCAACGAGGAGATCTCCGACAACGCCGGGATCATCAACGATGACCCCTACGGTGCCGGCTGGCTCTACGAGGTCACCGTCACCACGGCTCCGTCGGACGGGACCCTGCTGGATCACGAGGCCTACGCCGCCGACAACGTGTAGGTCTCTACACTGTGTGCTGATGCCTTTCGCCGTTGTCGCCCTCGTTCTCGGGCTCGTGCTGCTCATCGTGGCCGCGAGCCTGTTCCTGCGTACCTCGCGACCTGCGGCGCCGGATACCCGGGGCGCGGCACCGCGACAGAATCCGCACGGGGCGCCGGGCAGGTGGGGGACGCGCGGCACGGTCGCCCCGGACCCGGTCACCGGGCAGTCTCCGGAACCGGGGCCGGTCGTGGCCGCTGATCCGTCCACGCATCCGACTCCGGGGGGTGCCGCTGTCGAGCCCGAATCGGTGCCCGTGCCGGCTTCCGTGCCTGCACCCGGGCCAGCACCCGGGCCAGCACCCGTGCCAGCCCCGGCACCGGCGTCAGACTCCGCCGGGTTCGTCGGCAGGCGGGGGCGCCGGCACTGGGCCACCGCCCACGGTTTCGAGTACACCCGGGAGGACGCTTTCCTCACCGCGGAATGGCCGGTCAGCCTGATCCGGGAGATCTCGGCGACCGACCAGGGGCCGATGGCCCGTGACCTGGTCTCCGGTTTCCTCGACGGCCACCAGGTGCACGTCGCCGATGTCGCAGGGTCCACGCTCCTGGCCCTGCGCCGGGGTGCCTATTCCCCGGTCGACGTGCACATCACGACAGGTGCGGCGATGCCGGCGGGGATGCGCCATGACGTCGGTCTCGACCGCGCCCCGTACACCGTCTACGCCTCGGATCCCCGGGCAGTCGGGCGGATGCTCGACACCCGTGTCGAGGGGGCACTGGCAGGAATGACCGGCAGTGTCTCCGACGTGGTGTTCTCCGGTGCGTGGGTGGTGGCCCGGTGCCCCCGTCGCACCGATGCCGACCGGTGGGACACGCTGCTGACCCACCTGGCGGCGCTGGGCGCGGCATCCCGCGTCCTGCCGCCCCTGGTGACCACCGTGACCCTCGACATCACCGCCGCCGACCCGACCCGGCCGCGTCCGAGGTCGGGGGTGCGGGTGGCGGTGGATGCCGCCGCTGTCGCCGCCGCTGCTGCCGCGGACCGGGCGGAGTTGGGTGGGGCGGGGCAGACGCGTCCCGGTCACCTGCGGGCCGTCCCCGACGCCCCTGCGCCGGGACCGGATGACATCCCGGACGACACTCGGGATGCCACCCCGGATGCCACCCCGGATACCACCCCGGATACCGGGGCGCATCCGAGAGTGGACCGGCCCTCCGACCCGGTGGAGTTCCCGTCCCGGTCCCGCGGTCAGGTCTACGGTGACGCGGACCTCGACGGCTCCTGGCCGGAGGATGTCGCCGCCGACGGTCTGACCAGTATCCCCGCACTCGGGGAGGAACCTACGACGCGGCACCCGGATGATGACGGGCCGCGGATCGTGCGGTCCGGGGCGTCCGCCACGATTTTCGCGGACGCGACCGGGCCGGTCGTGGAGCCTGACCCGTCGCCGCGTGGCAGGCACCGCGGTCCGGACGCCCGGCACGCCGGAGCCGACCGTGGCGGTGCGGTCGGTGACGGCAGTCACGGCCGTGGGGACTGTGACGGTCGTGCCGACCGCGCCGACTGTGCCGACTGTGCCGACTGTGACGACTATGAGGTGGTCGACCCCGAGGTCGTGGAGCCGGACGTCGCCGACCCCGACAACTGACCGGGTGACCGGGTCCGTACTATCGGTGGTCGAACACGTCACCGTTAGGAGCCCGCCATGAGTGCACCCACCGTCGACCCCGCGAAGCTGAAGCGTCTCGCAGAGCTGGTCACCGAACTCTCCGTCGTCCGGGGGACAGTCACGCTGTCGTCCGGCAGGGAGGCCGACTACTACGTCGATCTGCGTCGCGCCACCCTGCACCGCGAGTCCGCCCGGCTCATCGGGGAACTGCTTCGCGAGCTCACCGCCGACTGGGACTATGTCGCTGTCGGCGGGCTGACCCTGGGTGCGGACCCGGTGGCGACCTCGGTGATGCACACCGGTGACGGGGTGGACGCCTTCGTGGTGCGCAAGGAGGCCAAGAAGCACGGCATGCAACGCCGTATCGAGGGCCCGGACATCGGGGGGAAGCGCGTCCTCGTCGTCGAGGACACGACCACCACGGGCAACTCCCCGCTCACCGCCGTCGCCGCGGTCCGCGAGGCGGGTGCGACCGTCGTCGGTGTGGCGACGGTCGTGGACCGGGCGACCGGCGCGAGGGACGTCATCGAGGCCGAGGGCGTGGAGTACCGCAGCCTGCTGGGCCTCGCGGATCTCGGCCTGGCCTGAGTCGGCCGGAGGATCCACCCATGTCCGTCACACGCGCCCTGCGCACCGCCTATCTCGCCGCCGGGGCACTCTCGGTGGTGGCCGCCGCCGCGGGACGCCGCGGCGACCGGCTCACCCGGATCGTCAAGCCGGCACTCATGCCGCTGCTCGCCGGCACGGTGTCGGCGGGTGCGGAGCGGAGAACCGCGGGCACGGTCAGCGTCATCGCGGGCCTGGCCGGTGGCTGGGTCGGCGACATCATCCTCATGGGCGCCGACGGCCGCAGTGCCGACCCCCGCACCCGGGCACGCAACCTCAACCGGGGCTCTGCGGCGTTCGCGTTCAACCAGGTGGCCTACATCGTGGAGCTGTGGCGCACCGGGCACCGGCCGCGACGGAACACGGTCGCCCCGCGTGCACCGGTTCTGGCGTCCGGTATCGTCACCGCGGCGACCGGTGCCCCCGCGGCGCTGCCTGCCGCGGCCGGCTACGGGGCCCTGCTCGCGACGACCTCGGTGCTCGCCGCCGATGAGGGGGAGACCACCGCACTCGGCCTCGGCGGCGGCCTCTTCGTCCTGTCCGACGGACTCATCCTCGCCCGGCAGGCTTTCCTCACCGGGCAGAATCCGGCGGTGCGCGTCATCGACGGGATCGTCGACGGGCTGGTCATGGCGACCTATGTCGTCGCTCAGCTTCTCATCGTGGAGGGACTCACCCGTGACTGACGCCGTGGAGCCGGTGCCCGCCGGGGGCCCGACAGAGTGGTTCGCCCACCCGGTGGGGGTGGGCCCGTGGGAGGAGGAGTGTCCCGGCGTCCCGCGTCCCACCGGCCCGGCCGCCGACCGTTACGACCCGGAGCTGCTGGACGGCGGTGACCGTCGCAATGTGGTGGACGCCTACCGCTGGTGGCGCACCGGGGCGATCGTCGCCGACATCGACAGTCGCCGGCACCACCTGCACATCGCCATCGAGAACTTCGAGAACGACTCCAACATCGGCACTGTCGTGCGCACCGCCAACGCCTTCGCCGTGGACACCGTCCACATCGTCGGCCGGAAGCGGTGGAACCGGCGTGGCGCGATGGTCACCGACCGTTACCAGCATCTGGAGCACCATCCGGACACGGCGTCGGTCATGGCGTACGCCGCCGCGCACGGCCTCACCGTCGTCGCCGTGGACAACACCCCCGGATCGGTACCCCTGGAGACCGCCGAACTACCGGAGCGGTGTCTGTTGCTCTTCGGTCAGGAGGGGCCGGGGGTCACCGCGGAAGCACAGGCCGGGACGTCGATGACGGTGAGTATCGCCCAGTTCGGTTCGACGCGGTCGATCAACGCGGGAGTGGCCGCGGGCATCGCCATGCACACCTGGATCCGACAGCACGCCGATCTCCGGGACGCCTGGTAGAAACGGGGTCATGGACGAGCTCTGGGACCACCGCGCTGATCTGGCGGAGCAGGCTGTCATCGAACGGCACTCCACCCGCCTGTGGGGGATCCCGAGGACGACCCTCGGCGTCATCGCCTGGCCGCCGTCGACGCGCGACAAGTTCTTCTACCACTGGCACTACTGGTGGCAGGCCCACTTCATCGACTGCCAGGTGGACGCCGCGACCCGCCGCGACACCGGGTACCGGCTGCGCACCATCCGCCGCACCATCCGGGCGATGCGGATCCGTAACCGCCGCCCGTTGCAGCACAACGAGTTCTACGACGACCGCACCTGGCTCGCTCTGGCGATGCACCGCGCCCAGGACCTGCCGAGGTACGGGACCGTGCGCTACCTGCCCGGGCTCGAGGCGTCGATCATCGCCGGGGTGGATCCGCTGACCGGTGCCCTGCCGTGGAAGGTCGGCGAGAGCTTCTACAATGTTCCGACCAACGGTCCGGCCGCCATCCTGGCCGCCCGGACCGGCCGTACCGGGCTGGCGGAGCAGCTGGTGGACTGGATCTACCCGCGACTCATCAACGGTGACGGCCTGGTGATGGACGGTGTCCGGCTGCGTCTGCACGGGGAGGCCCCCGTCCCCCAGGTCCACACCTACAACCAGGGTGTCGTCCTCGGTGCGCTCGTCGAGCTCGCCCGTGCGCAGCGACGGGACGCCGGGATCCCGCAGGCCGCGGTCAGTGAGGTCGGCACCGGTCTCATCACACGGGTCCATCATCTGGTGGAGGCGGTGGCGACGCACATCGCGTCCGCCGGGGGCGTCATCGACGTCGGCGACGGGCAGGGCAACGGGGGTGGCGACGGCGGCCTGTTCAAGGGCATCCTGGCCCGCTACCTCGCTGTGGTCGCCACGGACCTGCCCAGCGACGACCGGCTCAGTCGCGCGACCCGCCAGTTGGCGGGGCGACTGGTGACGCAGTCCGCGGAATCGGTGTGGCACCACCGCCTGGAGGTCGACGGCCTGCCGCTGTTCGGGGCCTCGTGGGTGGAGGACGCCGCGCTGCCGCAGTCCGGTGGCAGGATCGGTTCCACCATCGCCGCGGGTGCCGGGGCTGATCTGGGGGTGCCGGAGAGGGATCTGTCGGTGCAGCTCTCAGGCTGGATGCTCATGGAGGCGGCCGCGAAGGTGAGCGGTGGAGCACCCGCCGGCACCCGACGGCGTTGAAACGGGCATACTGGGGTGCAGTAACGCGTCTAATCGAGGACACCTAGGGAGGACCTCCATGCCTATCGCCACCCCCGCCGTCTACCGGGACATGCTCGACAAGGCCAAGGAAGGCGGCTTCGCTTTCCCCGCCATCAACTGCACCTCGTCCGAGACGATCAACGCCGCCCTCAAGGGTTTCGCGGACGCAGAGTCCGACGGCATCATCCAGTTCTCCACCGGCGGTGCCGAGTTCGGTTCGGGCCTCAACGTGAAGAACATGGTCGCCGGTGCGTCCGCCCTGGCCGCCTTCGCCCACGAGGCGGCGAAGCACTACGGCGTCAACGTCGCCCTGCACACCGACCACTGTCAGAAGGAGAAGCTGGACACCTACGTCCGGCCGCTCGTCGAGATCTCCCGCAAGCGGGTCGAGGCCGGTGAGATCCCGCTGTTCCAGTCGCACATGTGGGACGGCTCGGCCATCCCGATCGACGAGAACCTCGAGATCGCCAGGGACCTGCTCCCGGCCTGCGCCGCCGCGGACATCATTCTCGAGGTCGAGATCGGTGTCGTCGGTGGTGAGGAGGACGGCGTCGAGGCCAAGGCCGGCGACAACCTCTACACCTCCGCCGAGGACTTCGAGAAGACGGTGGATGCGCTGGGGACCGGCGAGAACGGCCGCTACATTCTCGCCGCCACCTTCGGCAACGTCCACGGTGTGTACAAGCCGGGCAATGTGAAGCTGCGCCCGGAGGTCCTGGACATGGGCCAGAAGACCGCCGCCGCCAAGCTGGGGCTGCCGGAGGGGTCCCAGCCCTTCGATTTCGTGTTCCACGGCGGGTCCGGCTCCGAGAAGGAGAAGATCGAGGAGGCGCTGCGCTACGGCGTCATCAAGATGAACGTCGACACCGACACCCAGTACGCCTTCACCCGTCCGATCGCCGGCCACATGCTGTCCAACTATGACGGCGTGCTGAAGATCGACGGCGAGGTCGGCAACAAGAAGGTCTATGACCCGCGCTCCTATCTCAAGAAGGCGGAGCAGGGCATGTCCGATCGTGTCGTCGAGGCCTGCACCGACCTCCACTCCGTCGGCACCACCCTGTCGAAGTAGGCCGGTCATGGCTGAACAGATCAGGAGGGGACGTGACCTCTTCGGTGCGGAGCACCCCGAGGTGAAGCTTCCGGCGTCCCTGGCGTCCTCCGTCACCGGTGGGGAGAGCCTTGCCGAGCTGGAGGCGGCGGCTGTGGCGAACCCGAAGGACTCGGGTGTGTGGGCCGCGCTGGCGGCGTACCACCTGCAGCAGGGCGACCTCCCGTCCGAGAAGATCACCGCCTACGCCTGCGCCCGTACCGGCTACCACCGTGGTCTGGACGCCCTGCGTTCCAACGGGTGGCGTGGCACCGGTCCGGTGCCGTGGTCGCATGAGCCGAACCGTGGGGTGCTCCGCGCGATCATGATGCTCGCCGTCGTCGCCCGCGCCATCGGGGAGGAGGACGAGTACATCCGCTGCCTCAACCTCGTCAACGACTGCGACCCGGACGCCGCCGACGAGATGCTGAAGTAGCTCTTGTCCGGTCGACGCACCCTGCGGCCCCGCACCTTCCGATGGAAGCGTGCGGGGTTCTGCTGTGTCGTGGTGGCGGCGGTGGTCGGCGCGGTGGCCGGTGCGGTGTGGGTGACCGCCCCGGTGTGGGGCGTGTTCACCGACCGGGTGCCGGAGACCGGGTCGTGGGTCATCCCGTTCCTCCAGTCGGCGTGGCCGGTGGGCCTGGCCCTGCTGCTCGTCGCCGGGGCCGTGTTGGCCTGGCTTCTCCTACCCCGTCGGGCGGCAGTGGCGGCGTCGGTGACGGCGGTCCTGCTGTGCGCCGCGGCGGTGCTGGTTCCGGGGACGGTCAGCCGAGTCGCGGAGGCGGCGCCGGGGGAGAAGGACGCCGGGACCGTGCGGATCCTCTCGGTGAACACCTGGTACCACCAGGCGTCGGACGCCTTCCTCGCGTCGACCGCCCGCGGAATGGGCGCCGACATCGTCGTGCTGCCGGAGAGCTCGGACGCCCAGGCTGCTGTCGTCGCCCGGGCGACCGGGCTGGAACTGGTGCAGCCGGTCTCGACGAGGACGCGCGGCGGCGGGACCGCCCTGCTGGTCCGGCCGTCCTGGCTGGTCGACGGATCGGTGGCGGACCTGCACCTGACCCGGCACCAGAACCCGGTCGTCGAGCTGGAGGACCTGACGATGATGGGCGTGCACACCAACGCCCCGGCGCACAGTCACCTGGTCGACGGGTGGGTCACCGAGATGCGTGACCTGCGGGACTGGGCCTCCGGCGTGGACGGACCGCTGGTCATGGCGGGGGACTTCAACTCCACCACCGCGCACCCGGAACTGCGCCGGTTGGTCAGGGGCGCCGACGGCTCGTCGGAGATGACCGACTGCGGCGGCGGGCTGTTCGCCGCGCCGACGTGGCCGCGGGCCGGTGCACCCTCGCCGGTGCCGGTGCTGCGCCTGGACCACATCCTGGTCCGGGGGATGACCTGTGCGGCGTCCGGTGTGGTCGGCGTGCCGGGCAGTGACCACGCGGGGATCTGGGCGGACCTGCGGGTGGATCAGGCGACCAGGCGCGAGTAACGCTGGCGGGCTGCTTCGCCACTTGTTCCGATACGATCCCCGATCACGGCCCAGGGAACGCCTTCCTCACGCGCTATGCGGATCGCATCCACCATGTGCCGTTCTGCGGTGGACTGCTCCTGGACGGCATCGGTGAGTGCGGCCAGTGATCGGGCGTCCAGTTCGTCCTCCGGCCGAGGCTCGTACTGCTCGAACCGTGCAGCGAGAGCATCGGCGTTGGCGAGGATTTCTTCTACTGTGCGGGGCATTGTCATCACCTCAGGAACTTTCGTCGGGCACGCATGGCGTGCAGGATCACGATATTGGCGTTACTCCGGATGTACCCGACTTCGAGGAGGTTCCCAGAGCGGTCGGGGCCGGAGATCATCAGAAAACCTTCGTCAAGGTCCCACGCCCTCATCGGATTTCGGAATGCGTGCAGCATATCCTCCTCGGGAATGCCATGCTTCAACGCGGACGGGGAGATTACCGGGTTCTCCATAGAGCCAAGGTACCTTGTTTTGCAGGTCTGGGGAACCCACCTGACACAATGGGTGCCATGGCAGAGAAGGCAGGACAGAAGGGCTGGTTCCGGCACCGCGCCCGTGCTGGCACCGGTGTCCGGGCGGCGACCGAGTCCCTGCGCCGGCTCGCCCCGCGGCGGGGCATCCAGCGGGTGCGGACCATGGGTATCTTCGCTTTCCAGGCAGCGCTCACCGCGGGTCTGGCATTCTGGTTCGCCACCGACATCATCGGTCACGAGCAGGCGTTCTTCGCCCCCATCGCGGGTGTGATCAGCATCGGCATCAACAGTGGTAAGCATCTGCGCCGTGGTACCGAGATCGTCATCGGCGCGGCGATCGGTATCGCCATCGGTGATCTGGTCATCAACCAGATCGGCGGTGGCCCCTGGCAGATCACCGTGGTCGTCTTCGTGGCGATCATGCTCGCCACCTTCGTCGACCGGGGTCCGCTGGTGCCGGCGCAGGCCGCGAGTTCGGCGGTCCTCGTCGCCACGCTGCTGCCGCCGGGCGACACGGGTGCCTTCGACCGGGTGGTGGACGCCCTCGTCGGTGGCCTGATAGGGCTCGTCATGCTTGCGGTGGTCCCCCGGAATCCGCTGCGTGCGGTGCGCCGGGAGATGGCGGGGCTGATCTCGAAGGCGGCGCTGGTCCTCGACGATGTCGCGGACGGTATCGAGGACCGGGATTCCACGGTCATCGGTGAGGCGCTGGAGACCGCACGCGGGACGCAGGCCGCGGTCAATGCCATGCAGTCGGCGATGACCAGTGGTGACGAGACCATTGCCCTGTCTCCGATCTACTGGTCCGCGAAACGCTACGCTGTGTCGCTGAGCCGGTCGCTGGTGCCGGTGGACAATGTCATGCGCAACACGCGGGTGCTGGCCCGGCGGGCGGAGATCATGGTCGACGACCGCGTCGCCCCACACCCGGAGATGGCGCGGACGATCAGGGAGATCGCGGACACCCTCGGACACCTCGGCGCGGTGTACGAGGAGGGTGGGTCGAAGGCGACGCGGCATGAACTGTTGAAAATCCCGGAGCTCACCCGACGCTTCCAGATCATCGCCGGGCGCACGGATCTGTCGATCGCGGACGGGGCCGGACTGTCCGGGATGATGGTGCTGGGGCAGTGCCGGTCGATCATCGTCGATGCCCTGCAGATCTGCGGGATGTCGCGGGAGTCGGCGATGGCGGCGTTGAAGCCGACGGTGGCGCATCCGTGGCTGACCCCGGAGGTGTGGGGTGGGGACGCGGACGCGGGGTTCCCGGAGACCGGGGAGGATGAGGGGCCACAGGGTCCGGAGAACGACTGACCTTCCCCGCGCACGCTTCCCCGCACCCCCCTTTGCGAATCCTCATAGGCTGAGGCACGTGCCAGGGGCTGAAGCGTGCCTCAGTCTGTGAACATTTCCGGAGAAGCCGGGTCGCGGGGGGTGTCTACCCGTCTCCGAGCAGAACCTCCAGGACGCCTCGCGACCGGCGGGCGGAGTCCGGGTCACCGGTGATCCCGGCGGTGGTCATGCAGCCCTCTGCCAGCAGGAACACCGCGTCGGGCAGGGTGGGGGAGCCGGAGATGTCGGCACAGAGTGTTCCCAGGTAGGTGCGGAAGGCGTCCTTGTGCCGGCGAACCGCGGCGACCACCTCGACCGAGGTGCCACCGAGCTCCCCGAAGGCGTTGATCCAGGCGCATCCCCGGTGGCCGGGGCCGGACAACCAGAGGTGTAGCCAGTCGAAGACGGCGAGCAGGCGGGAACGGGGATCGGTCCGCCGGTCGACGAAGGCCGTGAGTTCGCCCCGCCAGCGCAGGTCCCGTCGGTCGAGCATGGCGACGGCGAGGGTGTCCTTCCCGGGGTAGAGCGCGTAGATCCGCTTCAGCGACAGGCCGGAGGCCTGGCGGAGTTCGGCCATGCCGACGGCCTGGTACCCGCGCTCGTAGAAGAGGTTCTCCGCGGTGTCCAGGAGTGTGGTCCGTGCGTCGTCTTCCGTGGTCACGGTGAGCTCCGCCTCCGGGGGTCGTTGACAATGAGAATGATCGTTCTCTAGTGTACCCGACTAGCGGAGAACGATCGTTCTCCGGATGATCCGCCACTCTCCCGGGTGGCCCGGACAAGGGAGCGAACCATGATGACGATGACGACGGCGCGGAGGATTCTGCGCACACAGGCTCCCGCACGACCACCCGCGCCGACGGTCGTGGTGGCGACCGTGGTATCGGTCGCGGCACTGCTGCTGCTGGTGCTCATCGGCGAGCTCAGCGGGCATCTGCTGCTGATCCCGCCGATGGCCGCCAGCATGGCGCTCATCGTCGGAGCTCCGGCGCTTCCCCTGTCCCAGCCACGCAATGTCGTGGCAGGGCAGACGCTCTCCGCGGTGGTCGGCGTCCTGGTCGGGCTGGTCAGCCACTCCCTGTGGGCCGCCGCCGTCGCCGGTGGGCTGGCTCTCGGGGCGATGCTGCTGGCGCGGACGCCCCATTCACCGGCGGCGGCGACCGCGGTGCTGGGGACGCTGGGCACCGGTGACCCCGGAAGTATCGGCGGAGTCGCAGACCAGGTGAGCTTCATCGTCTGCGCTGCCGTGGCGGCCCTCGTGCTCGTCGCCGTGGGGTGGACCCATGGCCGGGTGGGGCGTGCCACCTATCCGGTTTACTGGTGGTGACCTGGGGACTCAGGGCGGACCTGACGAATCGGCCGAAGTATAGTGCCGTATCTGTTTTTTCAGGTACGGCACTATACTTCGCGATACTCTGCGGCACCCCGTACCTGCCGCTCCGCGTTCCGGCCCGCCCATGCGACCGGAAATGTGCACCTCCTGGGGTACGCCTGCCGGGCCTGGGGTGTTCCTCAGACAGTGAGGATTTCTGGTGGTGGGGGCGTGGAGTGCGGGGGGACGGGGCAGGATGTTGAGGCGTAGAGACATGGTGAGAAGGTCAGGACGCCGGCAGGTAGTCGTTCGTCGTCGCCGTCGCGCCGTCGATGTCCCCGTCGAGCAGCCCGTTCTCCCTCATCCAGTCGGCGTACTCCGCCCAGTCGGCCGGATCCTGGACACCGAAGACCGGGGCAGTGGCCGCCGTCCCGTTCACACCGCCGCCGCGCAGGATCGCGACCGTGGCGTCCACCATCTTTACCAGCGTGCCGGGATCGTAGGCGCCCTTCGTCTCCGGGGTCATCGCGTCCACCGCCGTCGCGGGATCGGCGAGTGCGGCGTCCTGCCCCGCGGCGGTACCGGCGAGGAAACCGCGGACGCGGTCGGCGTAGGCGGCGTCCTCCTTCAGCCGCGTGGGGTTGGCGATGATGACGAGCTCGGCATTGTCCGGCATGCCCAGTTCCTCCGGGGAGAGGACGGTGATGTCGGTCTTCTCCGCCAGCTCCACGCCCTCGATGTTCGGGTAGGCGCCGGCGATGGCGTCCACCTGGTCACTGAGTAACGCCTGGTTGAGGTTCTGCTGCACATTCGGCATCTCGATGCTGTCCGGGTCGATGCCCGCCCTGCGTGCGATGTAGTCCATCGACGCCTGCTGGGACGGGGTGCCGGAGCCGGCGACGGTCTTCCCCTCGAGATCCTTCGCCGTGCGGATCCCCGACGAGGTTTTCGTGATGACCGAGTTCAACGAGGTGGGGATCAGCGCCCCGACACTGACCACGTCCAGTCCCTGGTCAGCGGCGAGGATCGTGTCTGTCTCGTAGCTGATCGCCACGTCCGCCTGACCGAGGGAGACCAGCTTGGCGGCGTCGGCGGTGTTGCCCGGCAGGATGAACTCCGGGTCCACGCCGTGGTCGGCGTAGGCGCCGCTGTGCCCGGCGGTGTACATCGCCAGGTGGTCGGGGTTCGGATTCCAGTCCAGCAGGACGCTGAGCTGGGTGGTGTCCGTGCCGCTGTCCGCGTCCGAGGAGCAGGCGGTCAGAGAGACGGTGATGGCGGCGACCAGACCGGCGGCGGCGCGGGCGAGAATGCGGGTGTTCATGATTCCTTCCGGTGCTGCCGCGGTGCATTCCACGGGCAGCAGAGACGTTCGAGGGCGGTGACGGTCAGCAGCAGGGCCGCGGACAGGACGGTGAGGACGACGACGAGGGCGAAGACGAAGCCGGTCTGCAACCGGGGGACGGCCTGCAGCAGCAGGTAGCCGATCCCGTCGGTGGAGCCGGTGTACTCGGAGAAGACGGCGGCGACCGGGGCGTAGGTGGCGGTGATCCGCAGACCGGCGAAGGCAGACGGGAGGGCGGACGGGAAACGGACCCGCCAGAACAGGGCGGAGCGTGAGGCGTGGAGACTGCGCATCGTGTCGATGAGGACAGGGTCGGCGGAGCGGATCCCGGCGAGCAGGTTCATCGCCACCGGGAAGAAGCAGGCCAGGGCGACGACCAGCACCTTCGGCGCCATGCCGTAGCCCAGGGCGATGGTGAACACCGGGCCGATGACGATCGTCGGGATCGACTGGGACGCCACGAGCAGTGGGGAGAAGGCGTTGCCGACCACCGGCAGCAGCCCGGCGGCGACACCGATGAGCAGTGCCGCCGCGACACCCAGGACGATACCGGCCAGGGTCTCGGAGAGCGTCACCCATGTGGCCGGGGCCAGTCGGTCGGACCAGTTGTCACCCAGTGCCCGGAGCACCGCGCCGGGCGAGGGCAGGATGTAGTCGGCGGTGCGTCCCCCCGCGGTCGCCCACATCCACACGAGCACGATGAGGACCACGGTGACCAGCGGAGGGAGGACTCGGCGGTACAGAACGGTCATGCGACGGCCTCCGCGACGCCACCCAGGGAACGGAGGATCTCCGTGCGGGACGCGGCGAACCCCGGATCGGCGAGGACCTCGGTGCGAGGACGTCCGGCGCGCCGGGAGAACCAGCCGGGCCAGTCGCCGACGACATGCCCGTCCGCCAGGAGCACGACCCGTTCCGAGAGCAGCAGGGCTTCGTCGACGTCGTGGGTGACCATGACGAGCGTCGCACCGGACCCGGCCAGCAGCTCGGCCAGCCAGTCCTGGATCTCGCCGCGGGTGATGGCGTCCAACGCGCCGAGCGGTTCATCGGCGAGCAGCACGGGCTTGTCAGCCAGCAGGGCCCGCGCCAGCGCGGCGCGCTGACGCATACCGCCGGACAGTTCCGAGGGACGGGACGTGGCCCAGGCGCCGAGACCGCAGCGTTCCAGCATCGCCGTGGCACGACCACGGGCCACGCGTCGCGCGACACCATGGTTGCGCAGTGGAACGGCGACATTGTCGCGCACCGAGAACCAGGGCAGCAGACTGTCACCCTGGGGCATCAGCGCGCAGTGGGAGAGGCGGTCCGCCGGGTCGGCGTCCCCCCGGACCCTGATGTCACCCGCGGTCGGGGCGAGGAGCCCACCGATGAGGTGGAGAAGGGTGGATTTTCCACAGCCGGAGCGGCCGATGACGGCCAGGTGCTCCCCGGTGGGGACAGTGAGGTGCACGTCGGTGAGGACGGCGGGGTTCTTCGGGTGGGCAGAATAGGCGAGGTCGACGTGGTCGACCGCCACCGCCGGGACAGGCGTTTTCGGCATGATGGACATTCCTCCGCTCATGTGAATGAGGTCAGGTTCAGCGGGTGTGATCTCAGCCCCGGAGGTTGTTACCCCGGGACACCCCGTGTCAGTGGTTGTCGGGTATTCAGTTGTCGGTCACTCAGGTGCGTCGGTCATCATGGACGGATGAACGCCGTCGCCGACATTACCGTGAAACCGTGGTCAGGGTTGACCACCACCGAGGTCTACGCTCTCGCCCACCTGCGCACCGAGGTCTTCTGCATCGAGCAGGAGTGTTCCGAGACGGAGCTGGACTGGGTCGACCTGGAACCGACCACCGCCCATTTCTTCGTGGTGGACGCCGCGTCCCCGAAGCTGCGGTCCTACCTGCGCACCCTGCGCACCCCGTGGGATGAGGGCGGGGTGTCCGGGGACCTCGTCATCGGGCGCGTGGCGACGGATCCGGGGTGGCGCGGGCACGGGCTCGCCGGTCAGTTGACGGACGCGGTCGTGGCGCGGTCCGGTGGTGAGCCGATGATGCTCCACGCCCAGACCTATGCCGCAGGCCTGTACGCGAAGTCCGGGTTCGTGCCGGTGGGTGAGGAGTTCGACGAGGGCGGGATCCCGCACATCACGATGGTGCGTCCGGCGGACTGAGTGGCCCCGGACGGGCGGTTCCGGGACCATGGACCCGTCTTCGCGGCGGGTTGACCACTCCAGGGTGGTTTTCCGGCACCGGACCACCCCACGGCGGTCAACCGGGGAACAGCCGGGGCAAGGGACAGTCTCTACCTCCGGACGAACTGCCCGTCGCGCAGGTGCCGGTAGAAGGTCACCGACCCCACGGTGCGGGGATGCGTCACCCCGTCGCGCACCACGGTCAGGGACTCCCCGCCAGCCTGCAGCGCACGACCGGTGAGCACCACTTCCGGGTCCACGCCGCCCGGCACCGCGCCGCCTCCGAGCAGCCCGAACAGGGGCTTCTTCGGCGGATGCGCCGCGGCCGCCTCATCCCACAGTGATGGTGTGGTCAGCCTCGTCGCCGCCAGGCCGGGTGTCCCCGTCGTCGGTACGAATCGGGCGCCATAGGGGCCAGGGCGTCCGTTCCACGCGGTCTCGGTGTCGTTGAGGAACAGGGTCTCCGAGTCCACGATCACCTCGCCGACCATCGTCGTGCCGGCGTGGAAGATCTCCGCGCACCCGAGGGTCGCGATCCCGGCGTCATCCCTGATCAGGGCGGTGGGTTGCGGCGTACCGGTCAGGGCGTGGTCCAGAGCGGCGGACGCCGGCAGCTGCTCCGCGTCCAGCCCCCACACGTGGGCGGTGAGGGACTTTCTGCCTGCTGTGTCGACCGGCACATAACCGACCGAGATCCACAGGGCGTCGATGCGCATCAGCCGGGTGACCACCGCGGCGAGCGCGGCGTCCGACCCGATGACGACGACCCGCACGGGCTCATCGGGGGTCTGCGGCGCGGGGCGCGGGTCCGCCTGGTGCGGCACATCGGGCTGCGCGGCGATCTCGTCGAGGGAGGGCGTGGGGTCCACCGGCAGGTGGGCGGACGCCAGCGCGTCGAGGAGTTTCAGTTCCCTCCTGCCCGGCACATCGGCGAGACGTACGGCGTCAGGCGCCGCCTCCGCGAGAGTCGGGGGGAGGGTGCCGCACGCGAGAACCACTGTTGCCATGGCGTACACCCTACCGGCACGCTAGACTGTTTCTTTGGCCAAATACGCTGAGGTCTAATCAGGACGACCGTCGAGGAGCGACGAACAACAATGACAGCAATCATCGTGGTGGGTGCCCAGTGGGGGGACGAGGGCAAGGGTAAGGCCACCGACATCCTCGGCGGCCGGGTCGACTACGTCGTCAAGCCCAACGGCGGTAACAACGCCGGCCACACCGTCGTCGTCGGCGGCGAGAAGTACGAGCTGAAGCTGCTGCCGGCCGGCGTCCTCAGCGAGAACGCCACCCCGGTCATCGGCAACGGTTGTGTGGTCAACCTCGAGGCCCTTTTCGAGGAGATCGACGGTCTGGAGGCCCGCGGCGCGAACGCCTCGCGTCTGAAGGTCAGTGCGAACGCCCAGCTCGTCGCCCCCTACCACCAGGTGCTCGACAAGGTCACCGAGCGGTTCCTCGGCAAGCGTGCGATCGGCACCACCGGTCGCGGTATCGGCCCGACCTACGCAGACAAGGTCTCCCGCATCGGCATCCGCGCCCAGGACCTGCTCGACGAGTCCATCCTGCGTCAGAAGGTCACCGGTGCGCTGAACCAGAAGAACCAGATGCTGGTGAAGCTGTACAACCGCAAGGCGATCGACCCCGAGGAGATCGTCGCCTACTTCATGGGATTCGCCGACCGCCTCGCCCCGATGCTCATCGACGCCGAGCTGGTGCTCAACCGGGCCCTCGACGAGGGAAAGTCGGTGCTGATGGAGGGTGGCCAGGCCACCATGCTCGACGTGGACCACGGCACCTACCCTTTCGTCACCTCCTCGAACCCGACTGCCGGCGGCGCCTGCGTGGGGTCGGGTATCGGCCCGACGAAGATCACCAGCTCGCTGGGCATCATCAAGGCGTACACCACCCGTGTCGGTGCGGGCCCGTTCCCCACCGAGCTCTTCGACAAGTGGGGCGAGTACCTGCAGACCACCGGTGGTGAGGTCGGCGTGAACACCGGCCGGAAGCGCCGCTGCGGCTGGTATGACTCGGTCATCGCCCGCTACGCCTCCCGCGTCAACGGCTTCACCGACCTCTTCCTCACCAAGCTCGACGTGCTCACCGGCATCGGCGAGATCCCGATCTGTGTGGCCTACGACGTCGACGGGAAGCGGTTCGACGAGATGCCGATGAGCCAGTCCGACTTCCACCACGCGGTGCCGGTCTACGAGACCATGCCCGCCTGGGACGAGGACATCTCCGGTTGCCGCACCTTCGAGGATCTGCCGGCCAAGGCGCAGGACTACATCACCCGCCTCGAGGAGCTGTCCGGTACCCGGATCTCCTACATCGGTGTCGGCCCGGGCCGTGACGAGACCATCATCCGTCACGACATCATCGCCGGCGAGTAG
Source organism: uncultured Corynebacterium sp. (assembly GCF_902782855.1). Classification (GTDB taxonomy): domain Bacteria; phylum Actinomycetota; class Actinomycetes; order Mycobacteriales; family Mycobacteriaceae; genus Corynebacterium. The sequence continues at coordinate 14,793 of NZ_CACZOO010000072.1, read as the reverse complement.
CGGAGCGGCTCTGACTGACAGCGTGAACGAGGACGGCGCCGACCTGGCCACCCGGGTGGGCACCGTCCTCGCTGTCATCGGCGACGGTGAGGTCACCGGTTACGGTGAGATCGCCCGCGCCCTGGGCCTGCCGCGCGGCGCGCGGGCCGTCGCCCGGGTGATGGCGTCCGGCGGGTGGGGGTGGGACGCCGCCTGCCCGGTCATCCCGGTCGGGAGGACGCGGGGACGCACCGGTCACCGGTGCTTCGTCGTCCCGGAGATGGGGGAGGGGGAGAACTCCCGCTCGGCGGCGCTGGCGCGGCGGGCGGTGTCCTTCACCCGCGGGGGTTCGGGGCAGGACGCCGGGCAGACGCTGCTCATCCCGACCTCGCAGTGCCTCGACGCCGGGGAGCTCGCTGAGCGGCTGGCGGAGTGACCTTTCCACGTCCGCGGCGCTGATACTCTGCGGCCATGAGTTTCGACATCACCTTCTTCATGCCCGACGACTTCACCGACCGTCCGGGGGAGTTCTGTCCGCACAGTGAACTGCGCTCCCGGCAGGACGCCCTGTTCGAGTACAGCGAGGACGAGACCAATGACACGGCGCCTTCGCCTGAGCCCCTGACTGTCCTCGCTGACTGGATCAACCGGCACTCGGACCTGCTCGCCGACGACCCGGACAATCCGCCCTCTGACCGGTTCCTCCGTCCCGCCGGGGACGCCTCCCCGGTGGGAAAGCAGCTGTACCTCGGCGTGATGTACTCCGCGATCTCCGGGACCTGTGGCGCTCTGCAGCAGAAAGCCGCGGAACTCGGCATCTGCATGATGGATGCGGAGGACAACGTGTGGGTCAACGCCACCGGTGGCGCATCTACTGCGGTCAGGCTGACAGACTCCTCGAACGTCCTCACACTGCATGCCGACCGGGACAGTGTCCGGGCGGTTCTTGACGAGGACGTCGCCGCGCACCGGGACGGTAACGGTTTCCCCTTCGTCATCCTGGAACCGCGGACGCCTGAGGAGTCCCCGGTCGAGGGGGTTCGTTTCGCCCAGGCGGCGGATCTGGAGCAGGGATGGGCTGTGGAGTACCGGGCGGGGAACACCGTGTACCGGTTGGAGGAACCGGCCGCGGACGTGGACTCGGTGGTCGGGGTGCTGGGTGAGTACCTCGACGGCGACGAGGCAGCCTTCCTGGGTCATGCGTGGTCGGCGACCGACCTGGAGGTCCAGGGCTGACAGGTATCACCGTAGCCGCGGATGAGAGGCTCGTGGTGCGCGACCCGGTTACGGAGCAGATGGACCTTTCTCACCTGTTCGTGAACCCAGGACCGGTTGAGCTTTCCGGCAGCGCCGTGCTCGGTGGTGGCGACCGGCCGACCGCCCGGGAAAGCGGTGAGCAGGAGTTCGCGGTCCCAGATCTCGTCGTGGCTCACTTCGTGCCTCGGCGCAGGAAACCCTGTGCCGCCACCGGCATCCAACAGTGAGACCCAGAACCCGAACATACAGTTGGAGACCAGATGTCCGTGGAGCGTCTCATTCTGTCCGACGGTTTTCCGGAACCGGGACGGAATTTTCTGCCAGGCATCGGTCCCACTCATGGAGGTTGAGTGCCCGTTGCCCGTCATTGGACTCTTCAGTGAGAAAGTGCTTCATGCACTGCTCGGACACGAGTTTCAGTGGTGCGGTTGTCATGCTGTCCCCGGTATATCCCCTGCCGACGGCATGTTGGCATCGGCGTTTAGTGTCGTCTACGGTGCCAGGCGTATTCTCCCCCCGCATATAGACTTCCCGTTCAGCGGTGCATGTCTTGGGTGCATGTGGTGGGGGGTCGGCTTTTGCGGGGGGACTGGCCGCGGCCGGGGCGCAACCGCGGCAGGGGCCCCGGGCCGCCCGCCTGCACGGCGACCGGGTTGCGGAGTACAGCCCCGGGAGTGCTATCACACCCTAGGATGGGTGGATACCCCTGCCAATCACCGTGACAGGCGGCCCGTCGGCGATCCCCGGCGTGTCCCCGACCGGTCCCCGACATCCCAGGAGCGCCTTCCGTGAGTTTCGGTTTCCTCTTCTTCGTCCCCACGACCGACACCGGGACACCGGACGGTTACCTGCCGGACAACGCACTGCTCACGCTGGCGAACGAGCACATGAACGTCCTCGACGCCGAGGACAGCACGATCACCATGGATTCCGTGGTGTCCGGTACCGGGGGCTTCGACAGCTGGGACGCGGCCGCGGCCAACGCGCCGGCGCCGATCGTGGACCTCGCGGACTGGATCAACCACCACGCCGACCTCGGCGCACACGACCCGAACCTGCCCCCGGCGTTCCGCTTCCTGTCGGTCTCCGAGTTCCCGGTGACGCCGGCATGTGGCGTCCTGCATGTCGGTGTTCCCTTCTCCACCGGCGAGGAGACCGGGCGTCAGATCCAGATCAAGGCAGCTGAACTGGGCGTCTGCATGGTCGATGACATGGAGCAGGTGTGGGTCAACCCCACCGGTGGTGATTCCGGACTGCGGATGCGCGATTCGCTGGACACGGTCACCACCCATGTCGACCGGGCGAGCATCCTCGCTGTACTGGGTGAGGACGTCGATCGCCGTCGCCGCGCCGACAACGGCATCCCCTTCGTCGTCGTCGAGGTCCACGGCGATGACTCGACCTCCCCGGTCCCCGGGGTCCGCTATGTCCAGGCCGCGCTCACCGGTGCCGGCTGGATCGTCGAGTACCGCACCTCGAACCGGCACTTCCGCCTCGACCAGGAGGTCCTGGACGACGAGAACGCACTGGGCTACATCTCCCGGGTTCTCGGCCAGTACGCGACCGGAGAGGACACGGACTTCTTCGATCACCGCTGGGAGGACGTCTCCGCCGAGCTCATCGTATGACTACCGGGGACATGACCCCGGTGAGCCGGGGCTACCTGCCCGCCCGCCTGGTCAGCGTCCTGCCGTGGACGCTGGTCCCGCTCATCGGGTGCGCCGTCGCCGCCGTCGCCGTGCACCCGTGGTTCTGGGCCGGGGCCGGGCTCCTCGGCGTCCTGCTGCTGTGGCAGCTGTGGCTGCTGCCCGCCCAGGCGCGTCACCGCCGCTGGGCGGAGACCTCCGATGAACTGCTCATCACCCGGGGCCGCCTGTGGCGCACGTTCACCGTCGTCCCCTACGGCCGTATCCAGTACGTCGACGTCACCGCCGGGCCGGTCGAGCGCCTGTTCGGGGTGAAGCGGCTGAAGCTGCACACGGCCTCCTCCACGAGCGATTCGGAGGTGGTGGGGCTGGACGCCGCGACCGCGGACGCGCTGCGCGACCGGCTCGCCGTCGCCGCCTGGGAGAGGATGAGCGGGCTGAGACCGGGGAGGGGTGGCAGCGCGTCCATCCGCTGAGCCCGCTGCTGCGGATGTGGGCGGCGCTCGTCGGTGTCGCCGCGGTGATCCTCTTCCAGCAGGCCGAGACGCTGCGCTGGGTGTGGGACCGGGTGGTGGAGTCGCCGCTGCCGGGGGTCGTCGTCATCCCCGTGGTGCTCGCGGTGCTGGTCGGCGTCTTCCTGCTCGGCTGGCTGCTGTCGTGGCCGTGGTGGCGGGCGACCCGGTGGCGGGTCGATGACGAGGCGATCTCGGTGCGCCGGGGTGTGCTCTCGACCCAGCTGCGCACCGCCCGGTTCGACCGTGTGCAGGCCGTGGACCTCATCGAGCCGCTCGCTCCCCGCCTGTTCCGCCTGGCGGGTGTGCGGGTCGAGACCGCCGGCGGCGCGGACAGCGCGGTGAGCGTGGAGTACCTGCCGCGGGCGCGGGCGGAGCAGCTGCGGGACGCCCTGCTGGGCCGGGTGCGTGTCCTGCCGGACGCCCCGGACGGCCCGGACGCTCCAGCCGCCCCGGAGCCGGCGGCGCGGCCGGGCACCGTGGTCGTCCCGCAGATCCCGGCCACCCGGTCGCTCGCCGCGGCGGTGCTGGCCGGCCCGACAGCGGTGACCCTGCTGATCGTCCTGGTCTCCGCCGCCACACCGGCCGGACTGGCGTTGCTGCTGCCGGCGGTCGCCGGGCTGGGACCGTGGATCTGGGGACTGCTCAACCGCAGCTGGCGGTTCACCGCTGTGTTGTCCGGGCGGTTCACCGCCGTGTCGCCCGGGCGGGACGACGACCGGCTGCTGGTCGTCACCTTCGGTTTCAGCGAGCGGCGCCGGCAGACGGTGCCGCTCGACCGGATCCATGCCGTCCGGGTGTCCCAGCCGCTGCTGTGGCGGCCCCTGGGCTGGTGGAAGGTCGACGTGGACATCGCCGGGTACGGCGAGCCGGGGCAGGGCGGTGCGACGACCGCTGTCCTGCCCGTAGGGACCCTGGACCAGGCGTTTGCCCTGGTCGCCCTGCTCGGGCCGCTGGACCGCGGGCAGGTCGACACACTCGTGCGTCCCGGTAGGGTGCCGGAACCGCGGGCGGGTGTGCGGGTGTACCGCAGTCCGGCGTCCGCCAGGTGGGTCTCCCCGGTCGACCGTACGAGGCAGGCTGTGGTGCTCGTCGCCGGTGAGGGCAGTGGCCGAGGAACCGACCGGAACCACGACACGGCGTTGGTGTGCCACTGCGGCAGGTGGCGCCGGTCGGCGTCCGTCATCGATCCGGCGCACGTCCAGGAACTCAGCCATCGGCGGGGCCCGCTGCGACGCATGCTCGGGTTGGCGACGGTGCGTTTCGACCTGGTGCCGGGGCCGGTGACGATGGTGGGACGTGACCTGTCGTCCGTCGACGCGGTGGATCTGCTCACCCGGCTGCGACAGCGCACTCTGCCGACCGGGCGGTAGTCGGACGGTGGACGGGCGCTAACTGGCGTTCACAGGCACCGTAGGTGGGTACCCCGGGGCTTTGTTAGCGTTGGCGGCATGGCCATCGGATTCCTGCTCATCGCCCCGTCCGCTGTCGGTGTCGGGTACCGCCCGCGGTCGCTCGTGCGGTTCCCGGACGGGGCCCCGGACGCGCGCGAGCGCCGGGCTCTCGTCAACCTGGTCGGTGAGATCGAACGGATCCCCGGGGTCCTCGGTTCCTTCGACCACGCTGGTCCGACGGATGTCGGGGTTCTCGTCGGGGACACGGACGGCATCGGGGACACCGTGGACACGGTGGCGGCGCTGGTCTCCGTGGCGGTGGTGAACCGGCTCTGCCTCGTGGCCTACGACATCGACACCGGCGAGGTCGGCGATGTGCTGGTCAATGCCACCGGTGCGCTGACGGACTGCCGGATGCGGAGTTCCCGGAACGTCGTGACCCTGCACGTCAGCAGGCGGAGCATCGGTGACGTCCTCGCCGCGGACACCGCACCGGACCTGGTGTCGGAGGGGAGTCCGTACATCGTCATCGAGCCGGTCGACCGGGCGTTGTCCCCGGTGCCGGGGGTGCGGTTCGTCCAGGCGGTGGGGACTCCGGAGGGCGGCTGGATCGTCGAGCACCGGGCCGGCGACCGCATCATGGCGTTGACGTCCCCGGTGGGCTCCGTGGAGCGGCTCACCGAGGTCCTGGGACTGTTCATCGACGGTGACGGGGAGGAGTTCCTCGATCTGGGATGGGAGGAGACCGATGTCGTCCTCGACGGCACCGCACCGACGGAGGGCCGGCCGGTGACCTTCCTGTTCTTCCGCGCCGAAGATTTCGATGACGCTCCCGGTGAGTTCCGTACCCCCCGCGAGTTCGCGGCCGCGGCACCGGAGTTCGTGGCATATGCCGCCGCTGCCGCCGCTGCCGCCGCCGTGGATGTCCCCGCGGATGTCACTGACCCGGACGCACCGACCCCGGGGCTGCTCGACGATTTCGCGGCGTGGATGAACCGGCGCGCGGTACAGGCCGCCGAGGATCCGGCGAATCCCCCGGCGGACCTGTACATGGATCTGGACCCGTACCCGGTGCGTCCCACGGGGGCGGTGCTCCGGGTGACGGTGCCACTGGCCGAGGAGATCCACGACGCCACCTTCACCGACCTGATCCTGCACGCCGCGTCCGTGGGGCTGTGCATGCTGGAGGAGACCGGTCGGGTGTGGGTCAACGCCAGTGGTCCGGCGCCCGGGGCGGCGCCGACACTGTGCCGGTTCAGCATCCGCGGTGGCGGTCTGGTGGCTGCGGGGACGCCGGAGTCGCTGCGGGCGATGCTGGAATCCGCGGTCATCGCGGGTACCGAGGGATTCGTGCTGTCGGTGGAACCCGCCGGGCGGGGCGTCCCCGCGAGGGTCGACGGGGTGCGTGAGGTCCAGGTCGGTCTCGCAGACCACCGGTGGATCGTCCACCGGCTCTCCGGGGGTGGCCGTTTCGCCCTGGTCGAACCGGGTGCCACGGTGGAGGGCATCGTGGACCTGCTCTCCGATTACATGGTGGGGGACGCCACGTCGCTGCTCGGCCGGGAGTGGGAGGACATCTCCGAGGGCACTGTGCCGGACGGGTCGACGCGCTGGCGGCTCTCGGATTCGACGGGCAGCGTCCTCACTGTCGGTGAGGCTGAGGTGCATGTCGCGGTGCCGATGAACTACGCGGCGGACCTGGACTGGTTCCAGGTCGCCGACCGGGTGGTGCCCGGTGACTACATCACCGCCGACCGTCACCTGGGGACCTGTTGGTCGGTGATGTGGGGTCACGGGTTCGGTGAGGAGCGTTACTACCGGAGGATCGTCGATTCCCGGGAGGATGCGGAGGCCCTGATCCACGCCTGGATCGATGAGGCGGAGCAGGTGTTCCTTGCCCGGGGCTGGGATCTGGTCGACAATGGGTGACCATGACCAGAGCTCTCGTCGCCGATGTCGACACCGGTATCGATGACGCCCTCGCCCTGTTGTGGTTGGCGGCACGGCACCGGCGCGGCGTCCTTGATCTGCACGTCACGACGGTTGCGGGGAACACGACGGCTGCGGCGGCGGCCCGTAATTCCGTGGAGGTGCTGCGGGTGGCGGGTGTTCCGGGGGTGCCGGTGACTGTCGGGGCGTCCCGGCCGAGGGTGCTTCCGTTGACGACGACGCCGGAGACCCACGGTCCGGAGGGACTGGGGTACCGGATTCCGGCTGCCCCGGCGGGGGATGCGGTGGACGTGGCAGGCACCGCCGCGGCGGCGGTGGCGGCGTGGGAGGCGGCGTCCCCGGAGATGATTCTCGTCGCCGGGCCGGCCACCAATCTGGCGTGGGCGGTGGAGCACGCCCCGCACGTGTTGCGTGGTACGCGGGTGACGCTGATGTGCGGGGCGTTCCTCTACCCGGGCAACACCACCCCGACCGCGGAGTGGAACGCCTGGTCGGACCCGCATGCCCTGGCCTACTGCCTGGACAACTGGCCGTCGGATGCGCCGGCACCGGTGATCTGTCCGCTCAACGTTACTGAGCGGGTGCTGTTGACCCCGGAACGGCTGGCGGAGTGGATTTCCGTCGCCGCCCCGGAGGTCGGTGTGCTGCTCGACGAGGTGGTGCGGTTCTACATGGAGTTCCATGAGTCGGTGGGGGTCGGTCATGTCGCGCAGATCCATGACCTGGCGGCGGCGACCGTGTTGTGCGGGGCGGTGGATGCGGAGCTGGCGGACGCCTCGGTCCGGGTGGAGACGGTGTCTGAGCTGCTGCGCGGAACCACGGTGGCGGACTGGACCGGGGCGACGGCGCAGGGGGAGGGGCGCAACGGTGCCGGTGCAGGGGCGGACGCTGGCCCGGCCGCTGTCGGCCCTTACTGGTCACGCCCGGCGAATGCGAGGGTCCTCACCGGACTCGACCCGGCGGCGGTGTTCGACAGCTTCCGGGATGCGCTGGTCGGACCGTGAGGCCTGGATCGTCATCGACCGTCATCCCTGCCGCCCTGCCCCGGTCACAGCCCGGTGGTGTCGGCGATGCGGGTCGCCCGCTCGATGACGCTGTCCGCGATCTCCGCGGTCGGGGCGCCCGAAGCCGCCTCGTTCTCCGGCATCTCCTGGACGCGCCGCAGGACGCCCTCGATGATGATGGCGACCTTCCAGAGCCCCAGGACATGCCAGAAGTTCAGGGCGTCCCGCGAACGTCCGGTCTGCGCCAGGTACCGGTCGGCCAGCTCCCCGGGGCCGGGGAACCCGTCGGCGAGGGCGGCGTCGAACCCCGGGAGATTCGGCCCCGCTTCGGTCGGCCAGTAGGCCAGCAGGGACCCGATGTCCGCCATCGGGTCACCGAGTGTGGTGAGCTCCCAGTCGACCACGGCGTTGACCGTGCCGGTGGAGGTCTCGACGATGATGTTGCCCAGGTGCAGGTCGCCGTGGACCAGGACGGTCTCGGTCTGCTCCGGTAGTGCCGCACGCAGGCGCTCGGTGAGGGCGTCCAGTGCCGGGGCGTCCCGGGTCTTCGTCGCGTCCCACTGGCCGGCCCAGCGGCGCAGCTGCCGCGGAGCGTAGGGCCTGTGGGACGCCAACGACGTCAGCCCGGTCGTGTCCAGGTCGACCCGGTGCACGGCCGCCATGGCGTCCACCAGGCCGAAGGCGGCGGCGCGCCGCGCCTCGGGGGTCAGCAGGTCCGCCGCCTCCAAGGAGTTCAGCGAGGTGCCCTCCACCACGGACATGGCGATGAGGGGGGCGTCCTCGGCCGTCGTGGTCGCGCCGAAGATGCGCGGGACGGGCACGTCCGTGTCCGCCAGCGCGGCCATGATCCGGCCCTCGCGCAGCACATCGTGGGCGGAGGCGGCGAGGTGGCCCAGTGGGGGACGCCGTACGACGACGGAACTGCCGAGGTCGTCGGTGGCGAGGTAGGTCAGGTTGGACTGGCCGGCACCGATCCGGGTGAGCTCCACGGGGCCGGTGATCCCGCTGCCGGGAAGGGATGTCAGCCAGTCGGTGAGGGCTGTGGTGTCGAAGGGGGCGGTGGTGCTCTCGGCGGTCATGGTGTCCTTCCTACCGGTACTTGCGCAGTTCTGCCCGCGCGATGGTCATCAGGTGCACCTCGTCGGGACCGTCGGCGAAGCGCAGGGTGCGCAGGCCGGCGTACATCGCGGCGAGCGGGGTGTCGTCGGTGACGCCTTCGCCGCCGAAGACCTGGATGGCCTTGTCGACGACGTCGAGGGCGACGCGTGGGGCGAGGACCTTGATCGCGGCGATCTCCTGGCGGGCGGCCTTGTTCCCGACGGTGTCCATCATCCAGGCGGCCTTCATGGTGAGCAGTCGGGCGGACTCGATGCTGATCCGGGCCTCGGCGATCCAGTCGCGGATGTTGTCGCGCTCGGAGAGCTTCTTTCCGAAGGTGGTACGGGATTCGGCCCGTCGGCACATCAGTTCCAGCGCCCGCTCGGCGATGCCGATCGAGCGCATGCAGTGGTGGATGCGTCCCGGTCCGAGGCGGTCCTGGGAGATGCGGAAACCCATGCCCTCTCCACCGAGGATGTCGGAGTCGGGGACGAAGACGTCGTCGAAGCTGATCTCGGCGTGGCCCTCCCGGTCGTGGTAGCCGAAGACCGGGAGGTTGCGAACGATGGTCACCCCGGGGGCGTCGGCGGGCACGGCGAGCATGGACTGCTGCAGGTGCCGCTCCGCGTCCGGGCTGGTCTTACCCATCACGATGAGGACGCCGAGGTTCGGGTGCATGGCGTTGGAGCTGAACCATTTACGGCCGTTGAGCAGGTAACCGCCGTCGACCCGGGTGAAGCCCATGGAAATGTTCGTGGCGTCGGAGGACGCGACCCCGGGCTCGGTCATGCAGAAGGCGGAGCGGATCTCACCACGAAGCAGCGGTTCCAGGTACTTCTCACGGTGCTCGTCGGTGCCGTAGAGCTCGAGGACCTCCATGTTGCCGGTGTCCGGGGCATTGCAGTTGCAGGCCTCGGGGGCGATGCTGATGCTGCGTCCCATGATCTCGGCGAGCGGTGCGTACTCGGCATTGGTGAGCGCGGGGACGCCGTCCCCCTCGTGCGGGTGGAAGAGGTTCCACAGTCCGCGCTTCTTCGCCTCTTCCTTGAGCTCACCGAGGACGGCGGGGAAGTGGTGCGGGTCGCCGGAGGCTTCGATCTGCTCGTGGTACACCGCCTCGGCGGGGTAGACGCACCCGTCCATGAAGGCGGTGAGCCGGTTCTGGTAGTCGATGCTGCGCCCTGTGTTGCTGAAGTCCACGGCGGTCCCTACTTTCCGGTGCCGGTGCCGACGAGTTGTCCGCCGTCGACGACGAGGTTGGTCCCGGTGATCCAGGAGGAGGTCGGGGAGGCGAGGAAGGCGACGGCGTCGGCGATGTCGGCCGGTTCGCCGATCCGGCCGAGCGGGGAGGTCGCAGCCGCAGCATCCTCGTGGTCCCGCCACAGTGCCTCGGACAGGCGGGTGCGGACGATTCCCGGGCAGAGGGAGTTCACCCGCACCCGGGGTCCGAGTTCGCGGGCCATCTGGCGGGTGAGGTGGACGAGGGCGGCCTTGGAGGCGTTGTAGACACCGATGCCGTCCTCCATGGTCAGTGCGCCGATGGAGGCGATGTTCACCACCGCGCCGGTCTCCTGTGCGCCGAGGCCGGCGACGATGGCGGCTCTGGTCCAGGTCAGCGGAGCGGTCGTGTTGATCTCGAACACCTTGGACACGAGGGCCGGGTCCTGGTCGGTGACCGGGCCGTAGGCGGGGTTCGTGCCGGCGTTGTTGACGAGGACGTCGAGACGTCCGGTGCGTTCGACGGCAATGGTGCTCACGTCGGTGGCGGCGGCGGGGTCGGCGACGTGGCCGGCGAGTCCGGTGACGCGCCCTGTGGCGTCGATGCCCCGGTCGGCGAGGTCGGTGGTGATCCGTGCGGCGGCGTCGCGGGCGGCGTCTTCTTTCCGGGAGGTGAGGAAGACACTGGCGCCGGAGGCTGCGAGGAGGGAGGCGGTGGCGTAGCCGATGCCGCGCGAGCCGCCGGTGACGACGGCGGTGCGGCCGGTGTAGTCGTAGGTGGTCATGACGCCACCCTACTATGAATCGTGATTCAGTTCACTGTTAATCCGAGAGTTCCCAGCCAGATCCGGTTCGCGGTGTCGCACACCCGGTGGAAGGTCTCGTCCGTGTCGGGGTAACGGCCGTCGACCCAGGTGATGTAGGCCAGCCGGGAAACGGCGACGGACAGGGCGGTCGCCGTCATCTCCGGGTCGGGAACCGTGATGACGCCGGCCTCCGTGAACCGGCGCAGGGCACGGGTGTTGCGGTCGATGAAACCGTCGGCGCGCAGCAGGCGTTGCCGCCCGAAGTCCTCGTCGCCCTGGGACACCTGTTCCATCAGCGCCATGACCGCCCGGTTCCTCCGGTAGGACGCCAGATAAGCCCGGTTCGTGGACATGATCTGCCGGGCGGGATCGGCGGAATCACCGTCATGGTCGCGACGTCCGGCCGCCCTCATCTCCGCCTCGACCTCGGTGAGGAACGCGGAGAGCAGGTCACGGCGGTCGGTGAAGTAGGTGTAGAGCGTCCCCACGGAACACCCGGCTTCCGCCGCGACCGCCGTGAGTTTGGCGTCGTGGTAGCCGTCGCGGAGGAACACCGTGCGCGCCGCCGCGAGAATGTCCTGGCGCCGGCGGGCGGCCCGGATCTCCCTGCCGCTCAGCCCGGTCGCTCCGGTTGCGGTGCCCTGCTCTGTGTCGTTGGCCGAGTCGCTCATGCCGATGATTCTATCGGCAGGTCATGCCGCCGGTCATCTGGTTCGACCGAAGATGACCCGTGCCATCCGCAGACTGACCACGGCGAGTCGCCAGAGCTGGTACGGGACATTACGGCGTTTCCACAGGGTGCACCGGTCGGGCGCGGGGGCCCGGTCCAGATCGGGGGTGTACATGTCTCTCATCTCCTGGTTTTCACGTGTCGGTCGGCTGCCCCGGGTGGTGGTCATTCCGGGATCAGCCACCACAGCGGGCGGCCCTTCATCTTGTAGATGAACCCGTGGTGCAGCAGCGTCTTGATCCAGTGGCCCGCCAGTCCGATCTCGCCGAAGGTGAGGCTCCTGTGCCGTCCCCCGGTCCCGGGGTACCTCTCGTGATCGGGAACGGTCGGGTACATCGTCATCGACGCCGCCGAGCCGGTGAGCAGACCCGACCCGGCCGAGGCTATGCACGCGGACCCCATTTCGGTCATGGATTCCGCGCGGTCAGGTCGGCCGGGCCGGAGGATCCGGTCGGTGATCGTGTCGGCGACGAGTTTCCCCTGGATTCCGGCGGGCATTCCGGTCCGTGGCGGGGACGGTGAGATGACCGTTCCGTTGGGGGAGACGTGCGGTTCGGAAATCGGGTGCGGTGGTGCGAAGGCGATGCCGGGTGCCCATATGTTGTCGTAGGCGGCACTGCGGTAGGTCCGTGGCCAGTCGGAGGCCTTCCACGAGTCGTGGTCCTTTCCGGAGTAGTCGGCGTCCACGTACATCATGGCGTTGGGGGAGAACATGGTCGAGGTGATGTCGTTGCCGTCCCGGTCGACGGCGGTCAGATCAGCGCCACGGAACGGGGGCAGGAGCATCGCGAAGTCGAAGTGGAGTTGGTGGAACCCGCCGTCCAGGGTCTCGTAGTCCAGGACGCCGTCCTCGACACGCCGGGCGTGCGCCCGGACGATCGGGATGACGCCGCGCTCCCGGAACAGTGACTCGGTCCAGAGCCTGGAGTTTGTCCGGTAGCCCTGCTGGTTGAACTCGAGTCCGGCGACACCGAAGTCGCCGAGCTCGTACTCGTTCGTGAAGTAGTGGATGTCGCACATGTCGCGCAGCCCGGCCTGGCGGACCGTGTGCTCGACGTTGAAGGTGTACTCGAAGGCGGCGCCTTCGCAGGTGCAGGTCCCGTGTCCGGTGCCGATGACGATGGTCTGGTGTTCACCACGGCGCATGCGGTCCAGCGTCTCTCCGAGGGCGTCCGCCGCCTTCTCGGCGTGATCGGCGGTGCACACCGAGACTGAGCCGCCCTGTTCCGGGCCGAGCCCCGGGGTGGCGGCGAAGTTGAGTTTCGGGCCGGTGGCGTTGACGAGGTAGTCGTAGGGGATCCGGTCCGTCTGTCCGCGTGCGGGTTCGGCGGTGTGCTCGATCCTGATGAAGGGGGTCGGGTCGTCGGCGTCCCCCTCGGGGTGGATCTCGCGGGCGAGGGCCTGGCGGTAGATGATCCCCTTCCTGCGGTACAGCGGCGCCAGGGGGAAGAGCACCTTCTTCTTCGGCATTCTGCCGACGCCGACCCAGATGTTGGAGGGGATCCAGTTCCACTGCGCATTGGGGGTCACCACCGTGACGGTGTGCCCGGACCCCAGCTGTCTGCGCAGATGAAGGGCGGCGGTGTGTCCGGCCACCCCTGCTCCCATGATGACGATCCGTGCCATGTGATTCACCTTCCGAGACTGTCGATGATGGTCTCATGATACCCCCCGGGGTATATAAAACAAGGGGTGTGCCGCGATGGTGTCTGCCCGGGTTCCCGCCGGTCCCCGTGTTCCGCGTCCGGAAGCTGTATATCCTGGGTGCTGTTGTCGAAGGGAGACTCATGGCCGTCATCTATCTGGTCAGACACGGGCAGGCGGGGCAGAACGCACTGGACAGCGCCGCCGACGGTGGCTTCGAGGCCGCCTACGACCGGCTCAGTGCACTGGGGCGCCGACAGGCGGACGTTGTCGGACGGGCCCTCGCCGAACGGGTACCACAGCACACCCCGGTCATCCACGGTCCGCTGGTCAGGCAACGGGACACCGCCGCAGCTGTGGCCGCGGCCCTGGATTCACCGGAACCCACCGTCGATGACGCCTGGCGTGAGATCCGCTTCGGTGACATCCTCACCCCCTGGTTCCGGGAGAATCCCGGGCATGCCGGGGCGCTGAAGCGGGCCAGGGAGGGCAAACTTCCCCGTCCTGAGGTCGACGAGGTCAACCGGGCTCTCGTTGACGCGATCTCCGACTGGACGGCCGGACCGGAGTTCGGCGCCTTCCGCGAGCGGGTCCGGACGGGGCTCTTCGCCGCCGCGGACGCGGCGCTCGACACGGGTGCGGTGACCGTGGTGAGTTCAGGTGGACCGATCGCCGCCTGTGTCGCCGAAGTCCTGCCTGGGGCGACGTGGATCACGCTGATCACGACCGTGCTCAACGCGTCGGTGACCGTTCTCGGTGTGACACCGGGGCCTGACGGCGCGCCGCGACTGACACTCCGCTCGCTCAATGAGCACGCCCACCTGGACCAGTTGGACGGGGACGGGCGTCACCCGATGCGTACCTTCGGGTGAACAGGGGGCGGAGTCGACGGGGGCAGGCGTCGGTCGCATCGGGGGCGGTGGCCTATCCGGCGGCGGTGAGGCAGGCGAGCAGTGGGATGACGCGGGCGGTGGGGACCTCGTAGCTGCCGCGACCTGACTGGCGCACCCAGCCGGCGGCGACGAGTTGGCGCAGGTGGTGGTGCAGTTGGCCGGTGGTGCCGAGGTGGTCCATCGCCGCGAGGTCGGCGGTCCGGTGCGTCCCTGTGAGGATGTGGCGCAGCAGCTCCAGGCGGACCGGATGCCCGAGTGCGGCGAACGTGGTGGCGTGGTCCGTCCAGTCGGCCTCCAGGAGAGCTGACGGGTCTCTGCTCTCCTGCCATTCCACGGGGCCGTCCGGGAGGGTCGCTGCACCGACGAGCATGACTTCCCCGTGGGCGTCCGCCCGGTCCTTCAGTCCGTTGAGCGCCCGGAAAGGGTCGGTTGATCCGTTGTCCGGACCATGGTCCGCTTTCTCGGTAGGGGGTGCTGCCTCCAGAGCCTCGACCCGGGCGGTGAGTTCGGCGACGGCGTTGTTCAGTGATACAAGGTGATCATCCACGGCGCCGACAATACGTAAGTATGGAAATACGTACATATGTTGGGGCGGCTGGTTGCGCCCACCTGCGGCAAAGTCCGCAAAAGTTGGCGCAGTCTCCGTAGGTAGCATCGGCGGC
>NZ_CACZOO010000071.1 GCF_902782855.1 uncultured Corynebacterium sp. | reverse complement strand
CCGAGATCGCGCTGGGCTGGTGCACCTACGGCGTCGGCGACCAGATGAGCCACTACGGGGTGAACTGCGGCGTGCCGCAAACCCTCATGCAGCACCTCATCCGCTGGGTCATCAGCACCGGGGAAGGGGTGGACGCCGCGACCGCCGAGGTCCTCCAGTCCGTCCTCGACACCGAGATCAGTCCCGAACTCGTCCCGCCGGGGGAGGACGGCAAGGTGCAGTCCACCGAGTCCGCCATCGGCCCCTACGCCCTGCACGACTTCACCCTGTGGCACATCCTCGCGGGGCTGCGTCCCTCCAGGATCGCCTTCCTTGCCTGGCATGCCTGGAAGGACTCCGAGGTCGGCGAATGGCCCGCCGGTTTCCCCGACGAGGACCGCTACACCTACGACCTGGCGACGATCGTGGCCTGGGAGCGCTCGTTCCTGCAGCGCTTCTTCGGGTTCGCCCAGTTCAAGCGCACCGCGATCCCCAACGGGCCGAAAGTGTCCCCGGCCGGGTCGCTGTCCCCGCGCGGGGACTGGCGCGCACCGTCCGACGGCAATGCGCGGGCCTGGCTCGCCGAGCTGGACGCGGCCTACCCCGGGTTGTAGCTTGCGGGCTGTGAACCTGCGGACCGGGCATTCGTGTCCCGCGTCTCCCGCGTCTCCCGCGTCCGGCGCTACCGCGTGATCTGCGGGATGAACAGATCCGCCATGAACCGGTCCCCGGCCGCGGTGGGGTGCCACGCCATGAGGACGTCGGCGGCACCGTCCTCACCCGAGAGGTAACGCTGTCCGACCGGGCTGCAGGTCGAGTTCCCGTCGGCGGCGGCACGAACGTCGACGAACGTCGCGTCATGCTCTTCGGCGGCGATCGCCATGGTCTCGCTGATGTACGCCTCGGTCTCGTCGAGCTGCTGGTCGTACACCGGCAGGGAGACGCCGTCGACCGGCCCCGCGTCGCGGCACACATAGGGGCCGACCGTCGCCGGCAGGTAACTGGAGAAGACCAGTCGGGCGTACGGTGCGGCGGCCCGGATCCTCGTCACCGCGACGCCGATGTTGTCGAGGACCGTCGTACGGCGTCCGTCGAGGTCGTCGATCTTCGCGCCCCGGACCGCCCCCTGGTGGCCGAAGTCGTTGCCGCCGATGGAGAGGAAGACCGTGCCGGTCTCGGATCCGAGATCGCCGGAGGCGAGGGCCTCATCGACCAGGTCGAGCATAGACTCCGATGTCGCGCCGCCACAGCTGAAGTCGTGGATGTCGGCGCCGGTGTCCGCCGCGGCGAGGCGGGCCCAGTTCCCGTCCGACCGGGCGCAGGGCCGGGTCAGGGCGGCCGGGTCGGGGGATGAGTAGTAGGAGTCCCCGAAGACGACGACGTTCCCCCCGGATCCGGACGACGCCCCGGACAGGGACGCCAGCGTCAGTCCCGAGGTGACGGCGACGCCGAGCCCGGCAGCGGCGAGCAGCACCGTCGTCGCTATCCGGGGCCCGGAGGAACGGCGCCGGGCCACCGGTGCCGTTCTCACGCGTCGCTGCCGGTGGTTTCCGGTCTGACGGGATGCGCGATGGTCCATGGAGGGCGGGTGTCCTTCATCGGTGGTGACGGTGGGGGGTCCAGATGTTGTCCGTGACTGATCGTACGTGATGCGGGGCGGGGCGGACTTTTCGACGAAGAAGCCCCCCGGTCACAAGGACCAGGGGGCTGTTGGCGGAGGATAGGGGGGTTGATCTCCATGCACTGCATAGTGCGAATATGTCGTGGAAGATGCGGTGCTGGGGGCCTACCCGGGGGCCTACCCGGAATCCGAGCTGCAATCCCGGGGGGAGGCCAGGGCCGCCCCCACCGCCTCCGACACCCGAGTGGCGGTGGCCTCGTCGGGGACCTGGATGATCACCGAGCCATACCCGCACGCGAGGCGCACGGCGGGGGATGAGTCGCCACCACTGGAGACCGCAGTCCCGACCTCTACAACGGTGGAGGTGGAGGTGGTGCTGGGGATGGACGGGATACCGGGGTCGGGACTGCACGCGGTGAGGGCGAGAGCCGCCCCAGCGGCGAGAGCAGGGACGGTGATGCGACGGTAGATGCGGGGTGTGATGGTCATATATACCTCCGTGGGGGCAGATACGCGGCAGGGAAGCGAAAACGCATCATTGACAGGTAGCTCACAGGTGTCGGTTGATACCACCGGTGCCGATATGCGACCGGACCAGCGACGCGACCGCCGTCTCGTAGACGCCACAGTCGGCGGCCTCGGGCATGTCATCGGCGAGCCGGTCAAGTTTTCTTTGGATATCGAATTTCTCTTCGGGGGTGACCGTGCCGGAGAAAAATTCGTCGGCATCCAGGGCCACAGCCACATCACGCGTCAGATAGATCTCCACCATGAGCATCGTATTGTCCCGGTCGCCACTGATATCAGAGCTGAATATTTTCTTGGCGCAGCGGGCGCACAGGGCAACCACTCCGT
>NZ_CACZOO010000070.1 GCF_902782855.1 uncultured Corynebacterium sp. | reverse complement strand
GGGGTGACCGTCGTCGGCGTCCCGCTGGATGTCGCGGCACTGCAGCGGCCCGGCGGGTCGGGGACCGACTATGATGCGCTGCTGGACACCCGCACACCCTACTCGCGCAATCCCCGGGTCACGGTGTCCCCGGCGTCGCGGTCCGGGAGGATCTCCGACGCGGAGAACCAGCTCGCCACTGACGCCGCCACGATTCCGCTCGCGGTCGAACCGCGACTCGTCCTCACCGCCTCCACTGTGTCCGGGGTCTCCGACTCCGGTGGGGAGCAGGGACTGAGCTGGAACATGGATCGCTGGACCTCCACCGACCATCCATTGACCGAAGACCCTGACACCTCCGAGGAGACTGAGTGACCAGCACCGACAATCCCGAGATTCCCGCCGGCGCCGATGCCCGCTGGGCCCTGAGGACCCTCACCCGGTTCGTCTCCGACTACCCGGAGCCGGGGATCGTCTTCCAGGATCTCACCCCGGTCCTCGCGGACGCCCACGGTTTCCGTCTCATCGTCAACGACCTCGCTGACGCCTGCGGTCCATTCCGAGCTGACCTGGTCGGCGGCCTCGACGCCCGGGGATTCCTCCTCGGTTCCGCCGTCGCCGTGGAACTCGGCGTCGGGATCCTCGCGGTACGCAAGGCGGGTAAGCTGCCGCCGCCGGTGCTGCACGAGGAGTATACGCTGGAGTACGGTACCGCCGCCCTCGAGATCCCGGCTGACGGCCTGGATCTCACCGGGAAGCGCGTCATGCTCATCGATGACGTATTGGCCACGGGGGGCACGCTCGCTGCGTCCCGTCGCCTCATCGAGCGCGCCGGCGGGGAGGTGTGCGGCGTCGCGGTGGCACTGGAGGTCACCGAGCTCAACGGCCGGGCCCGCTTCGGTGACCTGCCGCTCTACGTTGTCGCCGCCGGACGGTAGGCTTACAGCACACACGGGCGCACGACCGTCGGGGTGACACCCCGGGAGAGAAACGGTGAGGCATGAGTAACGAGAAGAACTCGCTGTGGATGGCCGCGCGGATCGCGCGAAGCCTCACCGGCAAGAGCCGGATCAATCCGGTGCTGGGACCGTTGATCGCGGTGCACCGCCGGTACCATCCGAAAGCCGACATCGAGCTTCTCGACCGTGCCTACACCACTGCGGAGAAGCTCCACGAGGGGGTGCTGCGCAAGTCCGGTGAACCCTACATCACCCACCCGTTGGCGGTGGCGAACATCGTCGCCGAGATCGGCATGGACACCACCACCCTGGTTGCCGCGCTGCTGCATGACACCGTCGAGGACACCGACTACTCCCTCGACGACCTCACCCGCGACTTCGGTCCGGAGGTCGCGCTGCTCGTCGACGGGGTCACCAAGCTGGACAAGGTCGCCCTGGGTTCAGCGGCTGAGGCGGAGACGATCCGTAAGATGATCGTCGCGATGGCCCACGATCCGCGCGTCCTCGTGATCAAGGTCGCCGATCGGCTGCACAATATGCGCACCATGCGTTTCCTGCCGCCCGAGAAGCAGGCGAGGAAGGCCCGGCAGACCCTGGAGGTCATCGCCCCGCTGGCGCACCGCCTCGGCATGGCGACGATCAAGTGGGAGCTCGAGGACCTCTCCTTCGCGATCCTGTACCCGAAGAAGTACGGCGAGATCGTCCGTCTCGTCGCCGACCGGGCACCGAAGCGGGACCAGTACCTCGCGAAAGTCATCGACGAGATCGGGTCGACGATGAAGGAGGCCCACATCGTCGCGGATGTCGTGGGCAGACCCAAACACTACTGGTCGATCTACCAGAAGATGATCGTGCGGGGCCGAGACTTCGACGACATCTACGACCTTGTCGGTATCCGGATCCTCGTCGACGATGTCAAGGACTGCTACGCCGCGGTCGGTGCGGTGCATTCGCTGTACCAGCCGATGCCCGGCCGGTTCAAGGACTACATCTCCCAGCCCCGCTTCGGCGTCTACCGCTCACTGCACACCACCGTCCTCGGGCCGGACGCCAAGGCCCTGGAGGTGCAGATCCGTACCCACGAGATGCACTACCAGGCCGAGTACGGCATCGCCGCGCACTGGCGCTACAAGGAGACCAAGGGTTCGCACAAGGGGGACAACGCCGAGGTCGACCAGATGGCGTGGATGCGGCAGCTGCTGGACTGGCAGAAGGAGGCCGCGGACCCCAACGAGTTCCTCGACTCACTGCGCTACGACCTGTCCACCAACCAGATCTTCGCCTTCACCCCGAAGGGGGACGCGATCACTCTGCCCGCAGGGTCGACAGCCATCGATTTCGCCTACGCGGTGCACACCGAAGTCGGGCACCGCTGCATCGGGGCAAAGGTCAACGGCAAACTCGTCGCCCTGGAGACACCGCTCAACACCGGCGACAAGGTGGAGGTCTTCACCTCGAAGGATGCTCACGCCGGTCCGTCGAAGGACTGGGAGAAGATCGCCGTCTCCCCGCGCGCCAAGAACAAGATCCGTGCCTGGTTCAACAAGGAGCGGCGCGAGGAGTCGCTGGAGAAGGGGCGTGACGCACTGGCCCACGAGGCGCAGCGCACCGGCATCCCGTTGCAGCGTCTGGTCACCGCCGAGGCCCTGAAGACCGTCGCGACCTCCCTGCACAGGGAGAGCGTCGACGATCTCTACAACGCCATCGGCGCCGGCGGGGAGACCGCTGGTCATGTCGTG
>NZ_CACZOO010000069.1 GCF_902782855.1 uncultured Corynebacterium sp. | reverse complement strand
TCCCGACCTCCGCGCACAGCGCGTCGACCGGGACACCGGGACGCACCGACACCACCGCCGTGCGGGTCGCATAGTTGACCGAGGCACTAACCTCAGGCAACCTGTTGAGCCGTCGTTCCACCCGCGCGGCACAGGCTGCACAGCTCATCCCGGTCACGGACAGTTCGATCCGGTGGGGGACAGGCGGCCCGACCGCACCTCCGCCACACCTGTCATCCACTACCTCGGTCACTGCGCTTCCCCTTCCTCCGGCGACTACGGTCTCCACCAGGGACGACCGCGGACTGCGTCAGCGGAAGACCCGTGTGGACCATCAGTCGTGCCCGGGAACCGGGAAGTTCCCCGGTCACCCCCACCCGGCCACTGACCGGCCCGTCCCCGGGCGCCCCAACCCCCGGTAGGACCACCCGGCGTCGACCCACCTCGCCGCGGGCAGGCAGTTACGGCCGTCGAAGACGCAGGGCCGTGCGACCCTGCGGGCGGCGTCCACCGGGTCGAGGTCGCGGAACTCCTGCCACTCGGTGGCGACGACCACCGCTTCGGCACCTTCGAGCGCTTCGCCGAGGGTGGGCGCGTAGGTGAGCGTGGGGAAGCGCGCCCTCGCGTTCTCCATCGCCACCGGGTCGTGGACCGTCACCCGGGCTCCGGCAAGGTTGAGCGCACCCGCGACCGACAGGGCCGGCGAATCCCGGACATCGTCACTGTCCGGTTTGAACGCGGCACCCAGGACGGTCACCCGGTGACCGAGGACGCTGCCCCCGAAGGAGTCCCGGACCAGTGCGACCATCTTCTCCCGACGGCGCATGTTCACCGCGTCCACCTCCCGGAGCATGGTCAACGCCTCATCGGCGCCGAGCTCACCTGCCCGGGCCATGAACGCCCGGATGTCCTTGGGCAGACAGCCTCCGCCGAACCCGAGCCCGGCGCGCAGGAAGGAGGAGCCGATCCGCTCGTCCAGTCCGATGGCCCGGGCCAGGACGGTCACATCGGCCCCGGCCGCCTCGCACACCTCACTGACCGCATTGATGTAGCTGATCTTCGTGGCGAGGAAGGCGTTGGCGCTGACCTTCACCAGCTCCGAGGTGGCCAGGTCCATGGTGAGCAACGGTGGCGCGGGGTGCCCGGCGTCCCCCCGCAGAGGCTGTTCGTACACGCGGCGCAGGACGGCCTCGGGCTCCGTGTGGTTCTCCGGCAGTCCCAGGACGATCCGGTCCGGGTGCAGGGTGTCCTCGACGGCCCTGCCCTCCCGGAGGAACTCCGGGTTCCAGCACACGGTGGCGCGTGCCCCGCCGGTCGCCGACCGCTCCGCACGCAGTTGCAGACGCCGGGCCGTCCCCACCGGCACCGTCGACTTGCCGACCAGCAGGTTATGCCCCGACAGCAGTGGAACCAGCCGATCGACCACCTCATCCAGGTGACTGGTGTCCGCCCGGTAGGAGCCCTTGTCCTGCGGGGTACCGACGGTGAGGAAGTGCACCCGGGCATGCTGCGCCGCCCGGCCGATGTCCGTGGTGAACCGGAGGCGTCCGCTCCGGACTCCGGCGGCGAGGAGGTCGTCCAGTCCCGGCTCATGGAAGAAAGACCGGCCACTGTTCAGTGTCGCTGTTTTCGCCGGGTCGGTGTCCACCCCCAGGACATCGTGGCCCAGGGCGGCCATGCAGGCGGCATGCGTGGCGCCGAGATAGCCGGTGCCGATGACAGTGAGTTTCATGCCACCAGTGTCCACCAACCTCGGCGGGGCACCCCCGTTCGGCTACAGTGTCCCACCATGAGGAAGTTCATTGACCGCATCCTGGGATACCGACCCGATCTGCTGATCGTCCTCATCCTCCTCGGCGTGGTCCTCGCCCTGCTCTTCCCCGCCGACGGCGCATTCGCCGAGGTCATGGACTGGGTCGTGAAGATCGTCATCGGCGTACTGTTCTTCCTCTACGGTGCTCGGCTGTCGACCCGTGAGGCGTTGAACGGCCTGATGCACTGGCGGCTGCACCTGCTCATCCTCGCCTTCACCTTCGTGCTCTTCCCGCTCATCGGCCTGGCGCTGATGCCGCTGCGCAACGCCATCGGCGACGACCTCTACCAGGGCATCCTCTTCCTGTGCCTGGTGCCCTCGACAGTGCAGTCGAGTGTGAACTTCACCTCGATCGCCAGGGGTAACGTGCCGGGTGCGATCATCAGCGCCTCGGCGTCCAACCTCATCGGTGTGGTCGTCACCCCGGTGCTCGTCCTGCTGCTCATGAGCTCGGCCGGCGGGTCGGACGGCGGCCTGCACATCGACACCTCCGTCTTCCTCGACATCGCGCTGCAGCTCCTGGCGCCGTTCATCATCGGCCAGATCGCCCGGGCCCTGTTCCCCGCGGTGCAGCGGTTCGCGAAGGCGAAGCCGACGAGCTACGTCGACAAGATCTCCATCGGCCTGGTGGTCTACTCGGCGTTCTCCGAGGGCATCATCATGGGTGTGTGGGGTTCGGTGAGCTGGGTGGCGATCGTCGGGATCGTCATCGGTTCGGTGGTTCTGGTGTGGATCATGCTGACACTGACCTCGTGGGTCGCCCGGAAGCTGGGCTTCAACTACGGTGACCAGGTCGCGATCCAGTTCTGCGGTACGAAGAAGTCCCTGGCCTCGGGCCTGCCGATGGCGACGGTGATGTTCACCGGGGGAGCGGGGCTGATCATCGTGCCGTTGATGATCTTCCACCAGGTGCAGCTGATGATGTGCTCGGTGCGCGCGGCGAAGTACGAGAAGAAGCGGCCGGAGAACACCTGGTAGGTGGGGAGGCTGGGACGCACCTAGTTGTTCCAGAGTTGTTCAAACAACTTCCAGACAACTTCCGCACGACGCAGGACGCCGAGCGTCCCGTCTGGGGGCCTCAACACTCCCCATCACCACAGTTCAGAGACGTTGTGTGGAGTTGTTCTGAGTTGTTCTGAGTTGTTCTGAGTTGTTTCGGGACGGCCCCGGAGCCTCCCGGCGCCCCGGCACCCCGGTCAGAGGGCGAGGGGGAGGACGCGGGGTCGGGGCCGGGGCCCGGGCTTCCCCACACCGGTGAGGGAAAGTGTTACCAGGTTGCGCCGGTAATATTTCTCGCGACCTGGGGAAATGTCAGATTATGGGACCGTTACCTGGTAACACTTTCCGGCGAGAGTGGCGAGAGTGGCGAGAGTGACGAGAGCGCCCAGGATGCCGAGAGTGCCCAGGATGCCGAGGGCGGCGAGAGTGCCGAGAGCGCCGAGGACCGCCCCTGGACCCCGAGAGGACCACACCTCACCCCGCCACGGCAGCCAGCGTCCGGTCCGACAACCGCCACTCGTCCCGACGCTTCGCCGTGCGGTGCAGCATCTCCCGCTGGGCCAGCCATGTCATCAGCGTCCTGGCGTCCGCCTGCGTCGCCTGCTGCAGCGACGCCGCCCTCTCCAGGGTGATCACCGCCGTCCCCGCACCACCGGCACCACCGGCACCACCCGCAGCACCACCCGCACCACCGGAACTGCCCAGCAGGTACCGCAGCACGACCAGCGTCGCGGCGTCCCGCGTGATGCCGCGCCCGAACTCCTCACGGATCGCCGAGAGCGCGGCCACGAACCCCCGGTCAGGTACCCCGTCGAAGAGCACCACATCCACCGAGTCCGCCCGGACGTCCACCGTCGGCGGCTCGAACCCTGCCGCCAGCATCGCCACCCACATCCGGTCGAAACCGCGCGAGGACCACTCCACCAACCCCAGGATCTGCATGGCATTGACCAGCGCCGGATTCCGCGGCTGCGACGGCCCCGACAGCAGCCGCTCCGCCGAGACCCCCGGTGTCAGCCCGCCCGGCGAGGAGACCCGCAGCATGTCCGTCGACTGGTACACCACCACAGGCTCCGACCTGGACCAGTCGCGGTGCAGCAGCGCGTTGTTCAGCGCCTCCGCCTGCGCCGTCGGCGGCATCGCCGTGTCCGCGTGCGACCGCACCAGGCGTTGCAGTGACGGTGCCGCGAGCACCAGGGGATCGTGGATCTCAGTCTCCGCCACCAGTTCGCCTCCGGTGTCCCGGAACAGATGCCGGGCGACCGACCGGTCAGCGTCCCCGCGCGCGAAGAGGATCTTCGCCGCCACCGTGGGCGCCCCGTCGCCGGTGAGCAGGTCGAGGGCGTGCAGCACGGCCGCCGGGGTCCCGTCCGCCACCTCGTCGGCGAACCACCCGCCCCGTCTCTGGAGGACGCCGCGCGCCACGGCCAGGGCATGGTCATCCAGGGCGGACACCGGGAGCGCCACCGGTTGCGCCGTCGGATCGGGGTTGCGACGCACCCGGGCCAGCTCCGCGCGCTCCGCCCCGTCGAGCGGCAGGCAGGAATCACCGACCCGGTGTTTCACCACCCGGTCGAAACCCGTGTACACGGCCAGCCCTGCAGCGACGCGGATGATCACCAGGCGCGTGTCGTGGACCTCGGCGGACCAGGCGTCCACCGTGAGGTGCGGGCGGGTGTTGGCGAAAATGGTGTGGGCGATATCCGCCGGATCCCGGTCGGTGCCGTTGAAGGCGTCCGGGCCCGGGGTGCGGTCGGCGATGCCGAAGACGATGAAGGCACGGCCGGCGGACCCGTTGGCGAAGCAGGTCGCCGTCTTGACCAGCATGTCCACGACCTTGGCCGTGGCATTGCGGGTCGGGGTGTGCGCCGGATCCTCCTTGAAGTCGAGGACGGCGGACTCCAGGTCGTCAGCGGTCGCGCCCTCCCAGATGCGCTCCAGCGCATCGGCGACGACATTGGGCAGCGCCCGCTTCCGACTCATGTCTCAGTGACTCAGCAACTCAGCGACTCAGCAACTCAGTGACTCAGTGCCAGGCCGGCCGGTCACGTTTGACGTAGCCCATCCGCGGCCGGAACCCGGTCGGATGTTTGAGCTGGGCGACGGCGTCCGCGATGACCAGGCGGAACCGCAGGTTCATCGGGGGGAGTTGGGCGATCTGGAACCAGCCGACCTCGGTGGATTCTTCATCATTGACGCGCGGCGTCCACGCCGCCTCATCGTCGGGGGAGGACGCGACGACGACGCAGCGCACCGCCGTGTCCATGAACCGGCAGGTATCACCGTTGGGGTAGGTCACCGGGCCGACGGCGCCGACGCCGATCAGCGCGTCGACCTCGACGGTCAGCCCGGTCTCCTCGGCAACCTCGCGGACTGCGGCGGCGTGCGGCTCCTCACCGGGGTCGACGATGCCGCAGACCGGCGTCCACTGCCCGTTGTCCGCGCGCCTGACCAGCAGGACCTCCGGGGTGGCGAAGGCGGGGGCGTCCGGGGCGACGTCCTTGACGACGATCGCGGTGACGCCCGG
>NZ_CACZOO010000068.1 GCF_902782855.1 uncultured Corynebacterium sp. | reverse complement strand
GCCGACGCTGCCGACGGTGGACGCCCCGATGCTGCACACGGCGGCGTGGCTGCCGGAGGCGGACGTGGCCGCGGGGATGGTGGGGGAGACCGTCGGGGAGACGCTCACCGATGTCGTTTCCGCTGGTTGGAAGGTCACCGAGTGGGGCGGGCACGGGGAGCCGCCCCGGATTTCATAGGTAACTACTTTATATTTCCCGGTGACTTCCGCTACGGTCGATTGGGTCCGACTATAGGAAGGAACCGTTGTGGCTAATAATGCCCACTCCACGGCGCCGATCCAGGCGAGCGACATTCACGTCGTGGACCAGTCAAAAATGAAGAAGGCGCTGCGCGCCACACTGCTCGGGAACTTCATGGAGTGGTTCGACATCGGAGTCTTCTCCTATGTCATGACCTACATCACCCTCCACTTCTTCCCGCTGCCCGCACCGTGGGACGGCCTGGCGACCTTCGCCACCCTCGCGGTGACGTTCCTCGTCCGCCCCCTCGGCGGGCTGATCCTCGGCCCGCTCGGGGACCGGGTGGGACGCAAGGCGATCCTCGCGTTCACCATCATCATGATGTCGCTGGGCACGTTCCTCATCGGTTGCCTGCCGACCTACCAGCAGATCGGGGTGGCAGCACCGGTCCTGCTGATCCTGCTGAAGTTCATCCAGGGCTTCTCCACCGGCGGCGAGTACGCAGGTGCGGCGACGTTCATCGCCGAGTACGCCTCGGACAAGCGCCGCGGCTTCTGGGGGTCCTTCCTGGACCTCGGCTCCTACCTGGGCTTCGCCGCCGCGGCGGGCCTGGTCACGGTGCTGGAGCTGGCGACGACGGACGCCCAGATGGAGTCCTGGGGTTGGCGCATCGCCTTCTGGGTCGCGCTGCCGCTGGGCCTCATCGGCCTGTACATGCGGTCCAACATCGACGAGTCGCACGCCTTCGAAGCGGTGCAGGAGAGCCGTGAGGAGCGGGTCGGCGACACGGTCGCGGCGTCCGGGAAGAACGGCGGCGCCGGGGCGTCCGGCAGCACCGACACGAGCCTGAAGGGGCAGGTCAGCTACCTGTTCCGCAACTTCTGGCCGCAGATCCTCATGGGGTCCGCGCTGGTCATGTGCGCCCAGGTCGTCGGTTACGCGCTGACGACGTTCATGCCGACCTACCTCACCGACACCCTCGGCTACGACACGGTCCACGGCAATGCGCTGCTGGTGCCCGTGCTGATCATCGTCTCCGTCGGGCTACCGCTGTTCGGCTCCCTCTCCGACCGGATCGGACGCCGCCCGGTGATGATCGCCGGCTGTGCGGTCGGTGTGGTCTTCGCCATCCCGGCGTTCGCGCTGATGATGATGGACCACGTGTGGTCCACCCTGGCGGGCCTGATGATCATCGGTGTGATCATGATGTTCCAGGTCTCGATCCAGGCGTCGGCCCTGCCGTCGCTGTTCCCGACGGCCAGCCGGTACACGGCGATGGGCCTGATGTTCAATATCGCGGTCGCCCTGTTCGGTGGCACGACCGGTTTCGTCATCACCGCTCTGCAGAGCGTGCTGGGCACGGACTACGCGGGCGCGTACTACATCATGTTCGCCTGCATCGTCGGCAGCATCGGCGTGTACTGCATGCGGGAGTCCGCGGGACGCAACCTGCTGGGCTCCATGCCGGTCGTCGATGAGAAGCACGAGGTCACGGAGGTTCTCGACGGGATCGAGGACAATGAGAAGTACGACCTCTCGACCATGCCGATCGAGGACGCCGGCGTCGGTGCCGGTGACAGGGCCGGCGTCTGACGCTCCTCTGGTCGGTGGCATCGGCGGGATCGGCGGGGTGTTCAGCCCCAGCCGAGTTCGTGGAGACGGGCGTCATCGATGCCGAAGTGGTGGCCGATCTCGTGGACGACGGTGATGGCGACCTGTTCGGCCAGTTCATCGTGGGTGTGGCACCAGGTGCACAGGGCGTCCTTGTAGATGCTGATCTTGTCCGGCAGGTAGGTCGGCCACTCGACGGACCGCTCGGTGAGGGCGACGCCGTGGTACAGGCCGAGGAGGGTGGGGTCTTCCTCGTTGTGGTCCTCGACGACGATGGCGACATTGTTCAGGCTGTTGAGGAGTTTCCGGGGGATCATC